>JBBRLG010000219.1:0-11190 GCA_038231495.1 Gemmatales bacterium
ATGAGATCGCGAAGGCGGCGAGTCCGCAGCGCGAAGCAAGGACGAGCGCGAAATGCCGGGAACCGTGCCGCTCGTCCTTGCTTCGCGCTGCGGACTCGCAGGCCCGACTGAAGCGCGTCTCATTCTTTCCGGACTCTCTTACACACCTTACCACCTTGCTTCTAGCTCAACGCGCCCCGCTCCAGGCGGCTGATGGCCCAAAACCCGAGAAACTCAACATCCTCTCAAAACTTGTTGGGGCGATGATCCAATGCCTTCCCACTCATTGATCAGGTGGAACCGTGAACGGGGCGATGCGTTAGACGAGATCGAAAACGCGCATGCCGTGGTTGGCGGGACCGAGAGAGGCAGGCGTTACGCGACACAGCAAATCAATTATTCATATGCTGCACTCTTGTCTTCGCACTTGCAAGGTTTCTGTCGGGACCTTCATTCGGAGTGCATTGATCACATTGTCGCAATCGTCGCGGCGCAGCTTCAAGGATTCTTGCGGGTGGAGTTTATCTGGAATCGAAGCCTCGGCAGAGGCAATCCGCATCCAGGGGCAATCGGTTCTGATTTCAATCGATTGGGAGTCGATTTTTGGACAGAAGTGTACGCCTTGGACGGGAGGAACGAGCGCAGGCGGGAATTGCTACAAGAGCTGATCGACTGGAGAAACGCTATTGCACATCAGGACTTCGATCCGGTGGCACCGGGAGGCATTCCCACGCTCCATTTGGCGAGGGTGAGAGGGTGGCGGAGGGCCGTAAGCGCGCTGGCTCGCTATTTCGATCAGGCGATGTACAATTATTTGCAGGCGTTGCTTGGCGGCGCTCCTTGGTGAAGTAATTACGGAGAACAGACCATGCCTGAACCTCGGTTCCGCAAGGGCGATCTGGTCAGGTTTCGATTGGGAACCCGGTCCGTGCAAGGGGAAGTAAAGGAAGATCGCGGGCCGATTGGAGTCAAAGGCCGGCATCTCTACCTGGTGGAGTTCCGCCCCGAGCCACAGGCCGTCTCACTTTCTTTGATTGAGTTGCCGGCCGACCAAGTTCAATCGGTGCAAGACGCGGTTTCGATGGAATGAGCGATGAATTAGCCGAACCAGCCGGGTGCGGGTGTTGCTTGCGACTACCGGAGCCTCGACGATGGAGACGGACTTCATGGGCCGCGTCCTGACGGAAGCGACTATCGAGAACCTCGAAGACCTGTGGGCCGTCAAGCGCGGACTGCTACCGCCAGAGCAAGTGCGGCGGATCAGCGTTGCTGATGCCCTCGTGGATACGGGTGCGACCTTGCTCTCGTTGCCGACGCAGCTCATCCAGCAATTGGGCCTGAGTAAGACATCCTCCAAGCGCGTGACCAGCAGCATCGGCTTGGCGGAGGCCGCGGTGTACGATGCCGTGCGGCTGACGATTCAGGACCGCACTTGCACGATGGACGTGATGGAAGTGCCGGACACCGTGCCCGTACTGATTGGCCAACTCCCCCTGGAGCACCTCGACCTGGTCGTGGACCTGCGCACCCGCTCGCTCATCGGCAACCCCGCGCACGGCGGTGAGCACGTCTACGAGTTGTATTGAGCCGTCCCCTTTTGTTTCCTGAGGGGCGTCTGCTCGTGGTCGCGCACACCGGCCGAGAGGACCGAGTGCGGATCCTCAGCGCCCGCGAGGCGAGCCGCCCAGAACGGAGGGACTATGAAGATGGCAACTTCCCCTGACGGGCCGAAGCCGCCCGCCGACGCGATGCGCTCGGAGTACGATTTCCGCGCGCTGCGGGGGGTGGTCCGCGGCAAGTACGCGGCGCGTTACCGGGAACGGCTCCGGATCGTGCGGCTCGCCGACGACGTGGCGGCGGCTTTCGCGGACGAGGGGGCGGTGAACGAGGCTCTGCGCGAATACCTGCGGACCCGACCGACGACCGAAATCCCGGCCTAACAACTCGCTGCGGATCTAACGATGGAAGAAGCGAAAAGGTGTCAGAGAGACAGATGTAATCCTGATCGGTTGATGCGCTATGCTCACGCCGCCTGCGTGCGCAGTTCGCCGAACAGTTTTTCCAGGCAGCGGGTACTCTTGCCCCAGTCGTAGAGCTGGCCGGGAATGTTCGTCGCCGCTTCCACCTTGGTCGCCGTGCCGGAGCGCTCGACCGTCACTACCACCCGGCCCTCCAACGACCAGAGGTCGGACGGCAACTTGGCCTCGAATACGCAGCCCGCTTCCCCCTGGTGAACCTCGACGAGCGGTAGGCCGTGCTTCGCCAGCGTGCAAAGCACCGCCACCATGACTTGTCCGGGCGGTTCGGCAAATACCTCCGTTCGGGTCTTCCCCGTCTTGAGACCCATCTTGGCGTAAAGGGGAGCGGCGATTGCCGCAACGGTTTGGAGCGAAACCCCCGTGAGCGGCTTGAACGCCGCGTCGTACAGCCCCAGCCACTCCTCGCCCGTCATCGTTTTTTCGCACTTCGGCACTACCGCAAGCCGGTCGCGGACTTCGGGGAAATACAGCAAGACGGCGTAGCGCACCTCTTCTCGCCAGTCGCCGACGGGCACCACTGCCGCAGCCTCGCCGGTTTGTGCGACCCGTGTCCCGCAACCCGCGCAGAAGTTGCCACTTTGCTTCAATCCGCAGTTTGTGCAATACATTGGCGCGCACCCCCGGCCCAAGAAGTCCACGAATACTAATCGGCTCGCCGGGGTCGTTCTCTCCACCCGGTATTGTTAGTCGGAAAAGCGTCCCGCTTGTTACCTACACCGTCAGCGCGTCGCGCAGAATCTGCTTGATTTCGTGCATCTGCTCCGGGTTCCAGCCGCGATAAACGTAGATCTCCGGAACCTCGTGGTCCTTGGTCAGGGCGACCCGGTACTCGACCTTATAGATCGCGCAGTACCAATAGATGATGGCAGGGACCACGCCGAAACCGAAGAGGCTGATGAAGATGATCCACTCCCACCAATCGACGTGGGTGACGCCGGTACTCACGCCGGAGTAGTCGCGCACGTCGATCTTGGTCGGTTGCCGGGGGATGAAGCCGAAGCGCCACGTTCGGGTCAGCTCGACCCTGCCGGACCGGTGGCGCTTCAGCTCGGAGTGGTCGTAGGTGCCCAGCATGAAGGCCGTCATCACCGTGTAAACGAGCCACGAGAGACCATACGTCGGCACCGCGATCAACGGCGGATCTTCCACCGTCATGAAGCCGGCGACGATCGCCATGAAGGCGGCGAGCTGGCAGAGCAGGAACAGCGTCCGGCGCAGCCTCGGCGGCATGCCCGAGTCCCACGACCGCTCGATCTTCTGGTACTCCTTGACGGTTTTGCGTCCCACGCGCAGGTCGAAGCCGCAGCGGACGCAGACGACGACTTCCGACCCCAACTGGGCGGTGCAGCCGGGGCAGCGGCGCGAGCCGGGGTCGGCAGTACGGTAGGGGTTGGAAGTCTCGGGGTCCTCGTCCGGCGTCGAGCCGGCGAATTCGTCCGGCGGCGGCGGGACCGGCAGCGGCGGCAGCACTGGCTTGCGACGCACGGCCGGCGCTTGCAACGCGCCGCCGCAGACCGAGCACTTGGCGCGTTTGCCGCGTTTGGCCGCCGGGGTGCGGACAATTTCGCCGCAGTGGGGACAGGTCGCCAGGCCCGCGCCCGCCGCCGCCGGCTTCTCCAAAAAGGTCGTCACGGGCGGCGGCGGCGAGTGGATTGGCGTGACCGGTTCATCGTCCGCAAAACCGGCGGCGTCCTCGGCCGGGGGGCGCTCCTCAGCTTGCTTCTTCACGGCCGGCCGGGTCAAAATCTGGCACATGACGCCGCACGCGGGACATTGCATCTTGTTGCGCAAGTAATCGTCCGGGACGGTCAGGGACGCACCGCAGCCGTGACAGACAATGGCCATGCTCATCCCCGTTTTCCCACGCCGTTGTTGCGAAACGCCTGACCGCATAACTTCCACGGGGGACTGTCGTCCCCACTCGCCGGGTGCGAAAGCACCTTGCTAAAGACCTGCGACCCTGACAACGGCATGTCACCGAATGATGGCGTGTGCCGTGGCCAGTTCGGCGGCCGGCGGCTCGGCAGTCGCCAGGGGAGCCGGCGGGCGCGTCCAGCGGGCCACGGCGTACAGAACGACGCCGGCCAACAGCAGGCTACCCGCCGCCAGACCCTGACGCAGAAGGAAATTGTCCAGGAATTCGGGGTCGGCGTAACGCAGGTGGTCGAACTGGTCCGGCAACAGGCCCGGCCCCAGCAGCAGCAGGTTGTAGAGCAGGTGAAAGACGACGCCCGGCCACAGGCTGCCGCTGCGCAGCACCAGGAAACCCAGCACCGCACCGAGGACGAAGTGCGGCACAAATTGAAACACGTTCATCTGCGCCAGCGCGAACAGGAAGCTGCTGAGCAACACCGCGGTCGCCGGCCGGAAGCGCTGCCGCAGCCCGGTGAGGATGAAGCCGCGGAACGCCAACTCCTCGCTCACCGCCCCGACAACAACGAAAATCAGGAAGGCGAGCCACCGTTGCAGCGGGTCGGCGGGGTCGATGCCCAGGACCGAACCGGGGCCGGGCGTGACCGAACGAACGTACGCATCGACCTGGGACTTGAGCGTCGGGACCGAATCGAGCATGAACCGCGTCCACTCGAAGCACGGCAGGAACAGCAAGACCGCCAGCACGACGGCTGCCGGCCACGCCCACCTCGGCGGCCACCGCAACGCCAACCCCTGGCGCGGCCGCCGGGTCAACAGCAGCGCCATGAACAACGGCGGCGCGGCCATGAACGCCAGGTAGCGAATACCCGTCTGCACCAGGAGCGGCAGCTGCTCGCCGAAGCTGAGCGTCAGCCGGTTCAGCAGCAGGATCACCACAAAACAAAACACCGCCTCGCCGGCGCTGGGCAAGAGTTCCTTTTCGCGAAACAGGCGCTTGAGCCACAGGCCGATGTCCAACCGCTCGGCCTCGCGGAAGAGTACTTCTTCGCGTTTGAACTGTTCGATGGCCCAACGCAACGCCAGCCAGCTGTAAAACAGCATCGGCAAGAGGACGGGGATGAAGTAGTACCACACCGCCCCCTCGTTGTGTTTGCCGGGGGAGATGAGCGTCTGCAACAGGAGCGCGATGCCCGTGACCGGCACCATGCTCCAAAATGGATTCAGCACCACGTCCGGTGCCAGGGTGAGGAAGATTAATGGCATCGTCACCATGAACAACGGCATCAGGTAGTACTGGCCTTCCTTGGAGCTGCGGGCGTACGCGCCGATGGCCAGGCAGACCGCGCTGAAGAACGCCGACACCGGTAACAGTAGCACGACGCCCCAGAACAGCGCCGGGGTGCGGAAATCGCCCTGCGGGATTTCCTTCGGCATTAGCATCCAGGTGGTTAGCCCCATGCTGACCAGGTTGAGCAGCGCGGTCAGGGCGCTGAACACCCAGATCGTGAGGAACTTGCCCCAGACGATTTCCTCGCGGCTGGCCGGGCTGATGAGCAGCGTTTCCATCGTGCCGCGTTCCTTCTCGCCGGCACACACGTCGATCGCCGGGTACAGCGCGCCGGCCAGCGACCACATGATGAGGATCACCGGCAGGATTTTCGCCAACAGGTCGAACAACTCGTTCGCGGCCTGTTCTCGGGGGGGCTTGTCATCCTGGGGGTCGCTCACCTCGAACAGGTCGTCGTAGGTGGCGGGCAGGTGCTGGCGGGCGAGGCGCGTCTCCTTTAGCCGATTCTTCCAGCGATTGAGGACGTTTTGTACGCGGTCCTTGGCCTGTTTCGAGCGTTCGTCGTTCTCGCGGCCGACGACGTAAATCTGCGGCACTCCCGTCGCCTCCAGCTGCGTGCGGAAGCCAGGCCGGATCACAACCAGCAGATCGGCCTCGCGCCGTTCCAGCGGACCACGATCGATGCGCTCGCGGAAAGCCCTGGCCGTCCCGTCGGGGCCACTCGGCTGCACGGATGTGGCCTTCTCCGGCAACAAGGTTAATTTTTTGAAGCTGAAGGTAAGGTTTTTCGCCTCAAGGGGCGAACCCTGGAAGATCGGCACCACGCGGGTGCCGTTCTCCTCGTTGAGAAATAGTGGCGGGTAGTCTTGCTCCGACTCGTTTCGATGGACGAGGCTCGCCGCGGCCGCCAGCCGTTCCGCCCCCGCCAAGGCGCCGCCGTCCAGGACCGGCGTGCAGATGAACCAGGCGACCGCGGGCGGGGGCATTAGGCCGGTGCTGTGGGCGGTGAGTGACGGAAGGTTGTCGGCACCCTGGACGACGACGGTGCTCTGTTGATTGAGGAACGCGCCGGCCATTTGCAACATGCCGTAGCCGGCGACGGGATAGAGCAGGATCGGCAAGACGGCGACCATGAAGATGGTGCGCCGGTCGCGCAACTGGTCGCGCAACTCCCGGACCCAGATGAGGCGGACGATTGACCAGCGCATACGGAAACTCACCGGGGATCGGAAGCCGGAACGAGCGAAACGGCCATTATAACAAGTCGCCGCCGCGGGCGCGCGGCCGCTTGATTTTAGCCCGCAACGGCCTAAGATGCCCTCACCGCTTCGTATTTTTCAGGAAGTTTCGCTCTCCCCATTCCAGGCACGAGGAACACCATGGCACAAGCTACGCTGAAACGTCCCGCCGCGCCGGCAATCCCCCAGACCCGCCTGTTCATCAACAACGAATGGGCCGACCCCATCGACGGCGGCTCGTTCGAGACTTACAACCCCGCGACCGGCCAGGCCATCGCCAAGGTCGCCGCCGCCGGCCCCAAGGACGTGGACCGGGCGGTCAAGGC
The DNA here is from genome assembly GCA_038231495.1 of Gemmatales bacterium. Classification (GTDB taxonomy): domain Bacteria; phylum Planctomycetota; class Planctomycetia; order Gemmatales; family Gemmataceae; genus JBBRLG01. The sequence continues at coordinate 6,746 of JBBRLG010000219.1, forward strand.
CGCCCGCAAGGCGGTCGAAACCGGCCCCTGGAGCAAGCTGGACGCCGCCGACCGCGGCCGCCTCATGTTCAAGTTGGCCGACCTCGTGGACGCCAACGCCAACGAGCTTGCCCTCCTCGAATCGCTGAACTGCGGCAAGACGATCACCGACTCCAAGGGCGACATGCAAGGCGTCTCAAACACGCTCCGCTACTACGCCGGCTGGGCCGACAAGATCGAAGGCAAAACGGTGCCGGTGCGCGGCTCGTTCCTCAGCTACACGCTGCGGCAACCCGTCGGCGTCGTCGGCCAGATCATTCCCTGGAACTTTCCGCTGCTGATGCTGGCGTGGAAGTGGGGTCCGGCCCTGGCGTGCGGCAACACGATCGTCCTGAAGCCCGCGGAGCAGACGCCGTTGACCGCCCTGCGCATGGGCGAGTTGGTCCTCGAAGCCGGCTTCCCGGCGGGCGTCGTCAACATCCTCAACGGCCTGGGCGAGACGACCGGTGCCGCGATGGTGATACACCCCGACATCGACAAGATCGCCTTCACCGGCCACGTCGATACGGCCAAGATCATCACCAAGGCCGCCGCCGACACGCTCAAGCGGACGACGTTTGAGTTGGGCGGCAAAAGCCCCAACGTCATCTTCGCGGATGCCGACATGGAGCAGGCCGTTGCCGGGGCGTTCCACGCGATCTACTTCCACGGCGGCCAGTGCTGCACGGCCGGCAGCCGGCTGTTCGTCGAGCAGAAGATTCACCAGGAGTTCGTCGAGCGCCTGGCCGAGAAGTCGAAAGAGCGCAAGGTCGGCGACCCGCTCGACCCGCAAACCGAGCAGGGACCGCAGGTGTCGCAGGAGCAGATGGACAAAATCCTCGGCTACGTCGCGCTGGGCCAGAAGCAGGGTGCGACGCTGCTGACCGGCGGCCACCGCGTCGGCGACAAGGGTTACTTCGTCGAGCCGACCATCTTCGACAACGTGAAAGACGACATGGCGATTGCCAAGGACGAAATCTTTGGCCCGGTGGTGAGCGTACTGCCGTTCAAGTCGCTGGAAGAGGTAATGCCCCGCGCCAACAACACGACTTACGGCCTGGCCGCGGCGGTGTGGACGAAGGACATCGACAAGGCGCACCTGTTCGCCAAGCAGGTGAAGGCGGGTACGGTGTGGGTGAATTGCTACCACGTCGTGGACACGACGACGCCGTTCGGCGGCTTCAAGATGTCCGGCCAGGGCCGCGAAAACGGCGAGGCGGCGCTGGAGCACTACACCGAATGCAAGACGGTGACGGTCAAGTTGGGGTAAGTTCAAAAAGGGTTAACCACAGAGAGGACACCGAGAAGGCAATTGTTTTGCCGGTTGCGGCGTTGCGGGAACAACGCAACGCCGCAACCGGCAGAAGGCGGAGGTCTTCTCGGTGTCCTCTCTGTGGTTAACTGCTTTTCTTGGAAAGTGACTTCGAGGGTCACAGGGATGACAGTCGATCAAAAGCTAATCGTCAGCGTCTCCGGCATTCGCGGTGTCGTCGGCGGGAGTCTGACGCCGGGTGTCGCGCTCGCCTTCGCCGCGGCCCTGGGCAAGCACGCCACTGGCGGCAAAATCCTCCTCAGCCGTGACGGCCGACCCAGCGGCAGCGTCTTGCGCCACGCCGTCTTGGCCGGGCTGCTGGCGTCGGGTTGCGAGGTTCACGACCTGGCCGTTGCACCGACGCCGACGGTGGGGCTGGCCGTCCGCACCCTGCAAGCCGCCGGCGCGATCCAGATCACCGCGAGCCACAACCCCGGCGAGTGGAACGGCCTCAAACTGTTCGGCGCTGACGGCCGCATCCTCAGCGCTGCCGAGGGCCGCAAGGTTCAGGCGCTCTTCGAGGCCGGCACCACGCCGACGAAAAGCTGGCGCGAACTCGGCACCTTGCAGGAATACCGCCGGGCCGAGGACGACCACCGCGACAAGGTGCTACAACTCGTCGATTTGCCGTGCATCCGTGCCGCCCAGCTGTGGGCGTTCGTGGACGCCAACGGCGGCGCCGGCGGTCCACTGGCCCGCAAGCTGTTACAGTCGTTCCAGGTGCAGATGTTCGGCCAGGGCATGTACGCCGACGGCGATTTCCTGCATGAACCCGAACCGACCGCCGAGAACCTCCGCGCCGTCGGCCCGGCGGTGCCGCAGCACGGCGCCCACATCGGCCTGGCCCTCGACCCCGACGCCGACCGCCTGGCACTGCTCGACGAAAACGGCCGCTACATCGGCGAAGAGTTGACGTTGGCACTTGCCGTGCGCTTCCGTCTGAGTCGCGAGCGCGGCCCGGTCGTCGTCAACATGTCCACGTCGCGCGTCGTGGAAGACCTTGCCGCGCGGTTCGATTGTCCTTGTCACCGCAGCGCCGTCGGTGAGGCCAACGTCGCGGATCGCATGATCGAGGTCGGCGCGGTGATCGGCGGCGAGGGCAACGGCGGCGTGATCGACCCGCGCGTCGGCCTGGTGCGCGACCCGTTCATCGGCATGGGGCTGATTCTGAACCTGATGGCGGAGACGGGCAAGAAGCTGAGCGAACTGGTCGCGGAATTGCCCGCGTATCACATCGTCAAGGACAAGTACACCGTGGCGGGCGAACGGTTGCCGCATTTGTTTCAACTGCTGCAAAAGCGTTGGCCGGACGCGAAGGTGAATACGCTGGACGGCCTGCGCCTGGAATGGGCGGACCGCTGGGTCCACGTGCGGCCGAGCAACACCGAGCCGATCGTGCGCGTCATCGCCGAGGCGCCGAAACAAGCCGACGCGGAAGCCCTGTGCCGAGATGTCGGCAGCCTTTTGGCCGATCCCGCCCGCACGGTCACCTGATCCACCCTTGCCAATTCTTTTCCTGCGGCAAGGGTACCCCTCGATTCGCCCGGCCTTGGAATTCAACGTTGCCGCAACCTATTTCGTGAGAAGCGGTTGCGCACGAAAAATTGGCGATTTCGACCCTTGCCAAATCGCACCCTTGCCAACAAAACACCGACCCTTGCCAAATGCCTTCGTCATGCCAAACGGGGTGGTCGAGTCAATGCCAAGGTTCTGCGACCAGTGCGTAAGGTGGGGGTGTCAACAAAAACCGCCGGGCGGCTCGCTGGCAAAGCGAGCCGCCCGGCGTTGGGCGTGCGACGTTCATTCTCGCTCAGGGGAAATGTCCGTCGGCGTCGAGTTTTGTCCCCTTCCACTTGAACGACGACTGCGGCAGGATCATTTTGCCGTCGGTCCCCATTTTCTGCCTTGAATAATGGCGTGAGAGGGGACGCAGTTCAGTCAGCTGCGTCCCCTCTCTGCTCTCCTTACCATTGGCTGTAGCGATATTCGACGCGGAGGAATTTGTAAGCGGTGCCGGCACCTACTTTCTGGGGCCGACCGACGGGGCGACCGAGGATGTTTGTCGCAGTGCCCCAGATGTCGTATGTGGAAAGCTGGTATACGTTGTAGGCATCGATTCGACCAGTCTTGCCCCGCGGGACATCTTTGGCGTCGGTGTAAGTCCATGTGACCGACTGAGACACGTCGAACCCGACTGCGAGCGAAACGACGGAATACGAGACGTTTAGCGCCGAAGTGACGCTGTTGCCAGTCTTCATTTCCTTGGTGAGAACCAAGTGACCCCCACCTTGAACGCCCGTCGCGTACTGGGAAATAACCTGCGCCTTCTGCACGTTCGTCACCGTTAAAATCGGGGACTGCGCAGTCGCCTTGGCGTGCGAGGCCGCGAGTAGCGCTATTAACGCAATACCGGCCACCATCAACTTAAATCGGTTCATCTTTGACACCTTACGGTTGCAGTTTCGAGACGATTACAACGTTCTGACACGGCCATCCGCATTCCCGAATTGTCGGTCGTGACTCCATCGGGCTTCCACCGTTATCCACCACTATCCGGAGGCGCTTTGCCTTTTTCTTCCGTGCCGGGGGGATCGATTGGATACAGCGGGTAGCTCAGGATTTCCGCCATCGTCCAGGTCTTCTCCGTCAAACCGGCGACCATCGCCGGTGTGCGGTAGTGATAGCGCGGCGGCTCGTCTTGGACCTTCTGGCGGAGCGTCCGTGGCTCCCAGCAGAAGTTGTAAACCACTAAACACAGATAGGTCACCGCCACATGAAACAACAATTCCTTGGAGAACGTGCAGACCTTGCGCGCCTTCCGCGCGTTGAGGTGCCGTTGCGTCCCGTTCCAGCGCTCCACGTAGCTGGTGTTGACAACCTGGGAGGTGTCGCTGTGGCACAGCACGTCGGCCACTTGGTCCTCGGTCCCCAACACCACCCGCGGTTCGATCTTAACCACCCGCCCTTTGCGACGCTCCTTATGCACCGTGGCATAGGCGATCTCCTCGGGGAAGCAGAAGGGCGGTCCCTCCGCCTCGTCCCACTGTGCCTCCTCCGCTTCGGTCAGGTCAAGGTCCTCCTTCCAGACCCCGTAGGTGTGGTAGATCACCGTCTC
>JBBRLG010000220.1:0-11183 GCA_038231495.1 Gemmatales bacterium
TGCAAGGACTTCATCCTCGCCGACGCCAAGGACGCCGACATGGCCCTGTCCATCGGCGCGCCCGGCCGGTCGCCGGAGAGCCATCCCGGCGAGATGCGCTACCGCACCCTGGCCGAGTTCCGCGAGATCATCGAGCAGATCGTCGAACAGAAGCTAGTTGACATCATGCTCCTGTCGGCCAGCACGAGCGAAGTGCTGACCATTCAGCGGCGTATCTTCGCTAATAGTCCCGTCACGCCGGCGGCGCGGGCCAACGACACCACCGACATCCACATCGTCCGCGGCAGCAAGTATCCGACCGACCCGTCGTTGCCGTTCCGCACCGCCACGCTCGACCACATCCAGTGCGGGCACCTCGACTGTAAGCCGGAGGAACGCCACCTCGGTGCCAACCTCGGCCTGTACAGCATCACGTTTAACAACGACACAGTCCTCGACCGCAGTGCCCTGGAAGAGTACAAGCAGTTCCGGTTGGAGGCCGAGCGCAAGGGCTTTCGCCATTTCCTGGAAGTGTTCGATCCCAACCGCCCCGAAGCGGTCGATCCGGGCCAGCTGCCGGCGTTCATCAACGATGCCATCGTGCGCACGCTCGGCGGCGTCACGACAAAGGGCCGGCCCGTCTTCCTGAAGATGGTCTACCACGGCCCCAAGGCGATGGAAGAGTTGGTGCGCTACGACCCGCACCTCGTCGTCGGTATTTTGGGCGGCTCGGCGGGCACGACCTACGACGCCTTCAAACTGTTGAGCGAAGCGAAGAAGTACGGCGCGCGGGTCGCGCTGTTCGGCCGCAAGATCAACAACGCCGAAAATCAACTCGCGTTCATTCGCTTTCTGCGCCTGATCGCGGACGGCGCGATTGGTGCCGAGGAGGCGGTGAAGGCGTATCACGGCGTCTTGCAGCAGCTCGGCGTCCGGCCCGCGCGGTCGCTGAAGGACGACATGATTTTGCAAACCAACGTCATGAGCTACGGTGGCAACGGCAAAGTAATCAGCGTGCCCGGTGCAGCCAACGGCCAGGCGGCGAAGGCCGCGTGTCCCTGCAACGGCAAGGCGCACGGACCCGCCCCGGCGAACAAGGAAGCGAATGGGGAAGTGGACTTCACGAAGATGACGACGGCCCAGAAGATCGCCTATCACAAGGCCCGTTGGGACCGGATTTTGGGGTGAAACGGTATTGCCGCTTGCGGCTTTGCAGTTCACGGCGGCGGCGGCACGTTGTGAATCGGTTCGACCGCATGCTCCCACACCACCTTGCCCGTCTTTAGATCGACCGCTTGCAGCACCCGCGGCTGGATCGGCCCTTTGCGCGGCGAGGCCAGCAGGAAGAACGCATGGCCGCCCACCACGGAGACGCCCGCGGTTTGCTGGTAGGGCAGCTTCGCCACCTGCTTGCCGGTGTCCAACTCGTAAATCCAAAAGGCGTAATCGCCCTCCGGTAATTGCTCTTTGGGCAGAGCCTGGTTGACGACCACGTGCCGACCGTCCAGCGACCGTTGCGGCCACAGCGACTTGCCTTGCAGCAACGGCACCGTCTCCTTTTCCTTGCCGCTGGCAAGATCGAAGATTTTTAGACTCAGTTTTTCCTGATCTTTATTCGTTTCGCCTTGCAGGGCGGACGCCTTGTCGCCGACGACAAGGGGCGTCGTCTTCCAGTCGGAGCCGGTCCAGTACTGCCGGCTTTTCACCTTCGCCAGTGACTCCGGCAGCGCGGGACCGGCGTCGTCCGGCTTCTTGGGGTCGAGTACTTCGACCTTGCCGGTATCGAGGCTGACCCGCGCCGAACCGGCGGCGTCCTTCTTCGCGGCTTTGAGGACCGCCGGCGTCGGGGCCGCGCCGCCGGCGTAAAAGGCGTGGGCCTCCCAGCCGAAAACGACGGCCCCCTTTTCGAGATGCGCGCGGGCCGTGAAGGTGTGGCCGTAGGGGGCGGACACTACCGCCCAGTCCGGCAGCGCGATCGGCTCGGATTCCAGCACTTTCTTGCCCTTGTCGGTCGTGTCCAGGACGAGCACGCGAACGTCGTGCGGCTTGTCCTTCACGGCCGCCCATACGACCAACCGCTTCTCAAAGGCGAGCAGCGGCTTGGTCGATTCCTTGGTCTGCCAGAGGGTGTCGCCGGTGGCGAGGTCGATGGCGTCGATGCCGTCTTTGTCGTTGGCAACGAACCCGATCCGGCCGGCGGGGTCGGCGACGCCAAGGGGCAGGAGGACGGGGCGGAAAGGCGTGTTTTCCTTGTCCGGTGCGGGGGCCGCGGCGGCCGTGCTGGTCATGAGGAGGACACCAAGCCAGAAGAGGGAGCGCGTCATGGGGATTCGCCGTTTCCGGAGGGCACGGGGTGCAAGCGGGCGTTACCGGCATCGTAACGGCGCGGCCGCCGGGTGTCAAACGGCGGCTCGCCCGACCCGGAGTTAGCGCGTCCGCGCCAGGAACGTCATGCTGTAATCGTCGGACAACCCCACCCGGCACAGGCGGTCGCACTTGTTCTTCTGGATCACGTCCAGGACGTGACGCGCCTCGTCGGCCTTGTCCTCGAACGACAGCAGCACCCGCTCGCCGGTGCTGATCGTCCACTGGCTGCCCACCTGCACCACGCGCAAACGGTCCGGCTGAAAGACCTCGCAGTGCAGGCCGATCATCGCGCCGCGCGGGATTTGCCCGTCCGTCAGGAAGTACGAGAAATGCACCTTCGGCGAGCCGACTTGTTCGCGCTCCGTGAAGCGGAAGTACTGTACCGTCGATAGCGCCAGGTTCGACTCGCGCTCGCTGTTGAACGTGGCGATCTCGCGGTCGCCCGCCACCAGCCGCCACACCTTTTCGTCCTTCCAGACTTGGGCCACGCGCCAGTCGAACGGCGTCCGCGCCGCGACCCCGGCGGCCTCCGCGGCGGCGACGGTCGTGATGACCGGCGTGGGCTGGCCAATGGGCGCGCCGGCGTGGGGCGGCCCGGCGTGGGGGCCGCGATCGCCGCCGGCCGCTTGCGCCTGCCAGTCGTGGAGCGTTGGCAGCGGGGCGGGCGGCTGGTGCTGGGCGGGAACCACCACCGGTGCGGCGACCGGCACCGTCGCGCCGTGGGCGAAGAAAATCAACATCACCGGGCCGGATTGTCCCAGCGCGCCGACCTGCGTGAAGCCGTGCTTGCGGATGACGCCGAGCGCTTGGCGGGCGTCGGCCTCCGACGCGCCGAAGTCGAACAGCACCCGCTGGGCGTCGCGCAGGCACCAGTTGCCCTGCACTCGATCGACGCGCAAGGTGTCGCGGTTGATCGAGTAAACCTGTAAGCCGGCGGTCTGGCCTTGCGGGGCCTTGCGGTCGTGCAGCCAGTATTCCATGACCGGGGCCGGGTCGCCGACCGTGCCGTGCTGGTTCAGTTGCAGGTCGCGCACCAGGTGCAACGCCAGGCGCGCGTCGCTTTCGTGGCCGCCGAAATCTTTCAACACCACGCCGTCCACGACCAGCTGCCAGCTGGTGCCGTTCCATTTCGCCTCGGTCCGTTGCGGGTCGAACGGGGCCAGGTGTTCTGCCGTGGCCGAGTCCGAGGTAAAGGCCGACTGGGCGAACGACGCGGACTGCGCGCCGCCGACCGACGGCAGAGTTCGCGGCGGCGGCGGCAAGAGGATGGGGGCGGGCGCTTTGGGAAAGCTTTCGGCGGGTGCCGTCTGCGCCGGTGCCGCGGCGGCGGCCAGCAGGATCGTCAACACCGCGAAATGGTTGGGACGCATAACCCGTTCCTCGACAAGACTTCGGGACGAGCCGACACCCCGGCCGCGCTCGAACTATTCATCGACCGAAACTGGGCGGTTCGTGACGAAAATGCCGATTGTCCTGCATTTGCCGCTTGCGGCGTTGCGGTCTTTCTCGCAAAGCCGCAAGCGGCAAACGCGGTTGGCCTTTACTAAATCCGCGGGATTGGTTGAAATCCGTCCGCTGAGGAGTCCCGTTCGCGGCGGCCGGTCAGGACGACGGGGCCGGCGGACTTCCCCCGGAGAGAAGAGCCACGGCATGGATGCGACTCGCTATCTCGTCGTCATCGCGGACGACTACGGCATGGGTCCGGAGACCTCGCGCGGCATCCTCGAACTCGCCGCTGTTGGCGTCGTCACCGGGGCCGTCCTCATCGTCAACTCGCCCTACGCCCCCGCGGCCGTCGCCGCCTGGCGCAAGTCCGGCGTACCCCTCGACGTGGGCTGGCACCCGTGTTTGACGATGGACCCGCCGACCGCCCCGGCGGCACAGGTGCCCAGCCTGATCGGCCCCGACGGGTGCCTATGGCCGCTCGGCACGTTCATCCAGCGCGTCGCGCTCGGCCGTATCCGCGCCGCCGAGGTCGAAATCGAGCTGCAAGCCCAGTACGACCTGTTCCTCGAAATGGTCGGCCACGTCCCGCCGGTCGTGAATTCACACCAGCACGCCGCACTCTTCCCGCCCGTCGGCGACATCCTTCTGAAAGTGCTCTCGGCCCAACGGCCGTTGCCTTACCTGCGGCGGGTGCGCGAGCCGTGGGCGATGCTGGCGCGCATCCCCGGCGCGAAAATCAAGCGCACCCTGCTGACGGTCCTGGGCCGCCGCCACGCCCGCGCGCAACAGCGGCTCGGTTTCCCCGGCCACGACTGGCTGGCCGGCATCACCGACCCGCCGTGGGTCACGGACGCCGAGTTCTTCGCCCGCTGGCTGACGCAGGTGCCCGGCCGCGTGGTCGAATTGGCCTGCCATCCCGGCTACATGGACCGCACCCTGATCGGTCGCGACTGTGGCACCAACGACGGCCTGCTCCAGCGCCGCGTGGACGAGCTGCATCTGCTGCAACAGCCGCACTTCCTGGAAGCGTGTCGGCAAGCGGGTTTCACGCGCGTCGCGCCCTCCGCCGTCAGCGCAGGGGATCTGCGAGGGCTTGCCCATGCCGCGTGACGGGCTGACGGGGCCGGGCCGAAGGTGGGACGTGTGGGTACGCGCCGCCGCGCTCGTCTGGGCAATCGTCTTGGCCGTCGTTTGCGTCCGCAGCGCCGTGCAGCCGCGCGAACGCTCCCTGTATTACACCTGGTTGACCGCGGGACAGGACTGGTCCGAGGGGTCGCCGCTCCTGTACCAGCGCACCGAGACGCGCAGCCTCGACGTCTTCCGCTACAGCCCCCTCGTCGCGGCGCTCTTGACGCCGTTGCAGTTCCTCGACGAGCGCAGCGGCAACGTACTCTGGCGGCTGTTGAACGCGGGCGTCTTCCTCGGCGGCTTCGCGTATTGGTTGCGGCAGCGCTTGCCGGCGGACGCCGGGCGGTTGCACGGCATCCTGTTCCTGCTGGCCGTGCCGCTCTCCCTGGGCAGCTTGAACAACGGTCAACCGAACCCGCTCGTGATCGGCCTTCTGCTGTTCGCGGTCGCCGCCGCCGGCGACAGTCGCTGGACGTTCGCCGCGGTCTGCGTCGCCCTCGCCTGTGCCTTGAAGGTGTACCCCATCGCCGTGGGGTTGTTGCTCGTCGTCGCATACCCGCGGCAACTATCCTGGCGACTGGCGCTGTCACTGCTGGCGGTGCTGCTGCTGCCCTACCTGTGTCAGCGGCCGGAGTATGTGACGGAGCAGTACGCCCAGTGGTTTCAGCGCCTGGGCGCGGACGACCGCAGCAACTTTCCGCTGGACCGCGCCTACCGCGACCTATGGCAGCTCGTTCGCCTGACGCACCTGCCGATCGGTCGGCCCGGCTACGTCGGCATCCAGCTGGGAGTGGCGGCGGCGTGTGCGGCCCTGTGCGCGGCAGGGCGGTGGGCCGGGTTTGACCGGACGCGGTTGGGTACCACGGTGCTGGCACTCGGAACGTGCTGGATGATGCTGTGCGGGCCGGCGACCGAGTCGTGCAGTTTCGTGCAGCTGGCACCGGCTTTGGCCTGGGCCGTGGTGAGTGCGTTTCGCGAGCCGTGGCCGCTCGCCCTGCGCTGGCTGCCGCTCGCCAGTTTCGCGCTGTTCATGGCCGGGGTGCTTGCCGGGTTGACCCCGGCGACGGCCCAGATTCACGGCCTGGGCGTGCAACCATTGGCCGCGCTGCTGCTGACCGTTGGCTATGGTTTTATCGCGCTGCATTTGCCGCGTGCGGCTTTGCGGAATCCCGCAAAGCCGCACGCGGCGTAAGAAGGAGACCTCATGTCCCTCTGCAAGCTGAGTATCGTCTGCCCGGCTTACGAAGAGGAAGACGTTTTGCCGCGCTTCCACGCGGAGCTGTGCGCCGTCCTGACGACGCTCAAGCGCGAGTACGAAATCGAAATCCTGTACGTCGATGACGGCTCGCGCGACGGCACGTTGCCAATCCTGCGCAACCTGGCCGCCGTCGATCCGCGCGTCCGCTACCTGTCGCTGAGCCGGAACTTCGGCCACCAGGCCGCACTCACGGCCGGCCTGGAACACGCGACCGGCGACGTCATCGTGTCGATGGATTCCGACCTGCAACACCCGCCCGAACTGCTGCCGGCCCTGCTCGCCAAGTGGAAGGAAGGCTTCGAGGTCGTCCTGACGGTCCGCGCGGACGACCCGCGCCTGGGCCGGTTCAAACGCCTGACCTCGCGCCTCTTTTACCAGGCAATGAAGGTGCTGAGCGACACGGAAGTGCGCATGTCGGCGTCGGACTTTCGGCTCATGTCGGCCAAGGCGGTCAACGCCCTGTTGCAGTTGCCGGAGACGCACCGCTTCCTGCGCGGCATGGTCAACTGGGTCGGTTTCCCATCGACGGCACTGACCTTCCAGCCGGCCAGCCGCGGCGGCGGCGTGTCGAAGTACACGGTGCGGCGCATGGCCAACTTCGCCATCGACGCGCTTTTCTCTTTCTCCAAAGTGCCGTTGCGGTTGTCCTTCCTGCTCGGCGCGGCGGTGTTGTGTTTAGGCCTGTGTTTCGCGGCCTTCGCGCTGGGCGAGGCGGTCTTGTTCACGACGGCGGACGCGGGCTGGCACACGGTGCTGGTCGCGGTGCTGCTCGTGGGCGGTTGCATCCTGTGTTCGCTGGGCCTGGTGGGCGAATACGTCGGCCGCGTGTACGACCAGGTGAAGGCTCGGCCGCTATATTTGTTAAAGGAAACCTCGCCGATCCGCGGCCTGGGCAAGGCGTTCCGCACGGAAGAAGCGGCCTGAATCGCGGGCATTGGCTAAGAACTAATAGCTAACAGCTAACAGCTATTTTGATTCCCCGCTTCCGACTCCCGACACCCGATTCGGATAAGAGAACTCTCATGTCTCAAAACCCCGCCGCGTTCGACCCGCTGCAACGCTGGGAAAAGGTATGCGTCGGCTTGCTGCTGGCGTCGGCGGTGGTGTTCGGCGGCCTGGTCGAAAACAAGTCGGCGTTCCTCAACCGCCGCATGGGCGACCTCGGCTGCTACCTCCGCGCGGCGTGGGCCGTGCGTGCCGGCGTCGATATGTACGGCCTGACCGAGGACAACGGCTGGCACTACAACTACCCGCCGCTGTACGCCATCCTCCTGACGCCGTTGGCCGACCCGCCCGCCCGCGACACGTCGGAGCTGGCCGCCGCCTCTGTCGGCATCGCCGCCTCGCCGCTCGGCGGACCGTTGCCCGCCGTTGCCGTGCTGCCTGCCGGCGCTTCTTACCTTGCTCCCGACGTGCCGTATACCACGCCGTACGCGGTTTCGGTGGCGGTCACCTACATCGTCAACGTGCTTTGCCTCGCGCTCGCCGTCCACCTGCTCGCGCGTAGCCTGGAGCGGACGGCCGCGGACCCGGCGGTGCGTACGCTGCCAAGAGGTTGTCGTCGCTGGTGGCTGTTGCGCACGCTGCCGGTGCTAGCGTGCTTGCCGCCCATCGGCCACACGCTCATGCGCGGACAGGCGAATTTCATTCTGCTGCTGTGCGTCTGCGGGTTGATCGCGGGCCTACTGCAACAGCGGCGTCTGACCGCGGGCGTCTACCTGGCCGGAGCCATCTGTTTGAAAATCTTCCCCGCTTACCTGCTGCTGATCCCGTTCTGGCGGCGCGACCTGCGCTGCGGCGCGGGCTGTGCGCTGGGCCTGTTCGTCGGCCTTCTGCTCATTCCGCTGGTGGTGCTGGGGCCGGAACGCACGGTATCGTCCTACCGGCAACTGGCGATCGTCCTGGTCGGCCCGGCGCTCGGCGTCGGCGAGGACACGACGCGCGCCGAGGAACTCATCAACGTGACCGCGACCGACAGCCAGTCGTTCCGCTCGATCCTCCACAACACGATCCACCTCGACCGCGCGACGCGCCCGGCCCAGGCGTCGCCGCTGGTGCAGAAAATCCACTGGGCCGTCGGCGGCGCGTTCACGCTGGCAACGCTGCTCGTCGCGGGCTACCGGCGGACGCTGACCGGCCCGGCCCTGGTGCTGTTCGTCGGCTCGTTGACGCTCGTGATGATCCTGATGAGTCCCGTCTGCCATACGCACTATTTCGCGCTGTCGCTGCCGCTGGTCATGGGCCTGATCGCGTGGGACTGGGAGCGCACGGGCCGTGCGGGTCTGAGTGCGGGCGTCATCGCCCTGATCGCGGTGCAGATCGCGGGCAACACGCTGCCGCTGCTGCCGGCGACGGAAGTGCTCAAGGGCGTGGGCCTGGCGACGTACACGGCGTTGTCGCTGTGGCTCCTGGCGTGCGTCGCGATTCGGCGCTCGGCTGCCGCGCCGAGCGTGGCGGTGCCAACGCGGACCGACTTGTCGGCGGCGGCGTGAAACCGCCGGACGCCTGCAAATAGCATTTCAGCCGTCGCCAATCGCTTTATTCGCCGATTTGCCAATTTGCGCCCGAATCGACCCTAGCCAAGCCAATGCACATATGGCGAGGGTCCCCCCCCTGCCGACGCCAAGGGCCGCAGACACGTTTCCTTAAGTCCCTATGGATAGGTGAGTTAATTCCATCAGCGCCGCGGATTTCGACCCTGGCCAATGTCGACCCTCGCCAACAACAAACCGACCCTTGCCATGAAAAAGCCCACCCTTGCCAACGGCAAACCGACGGCTGAAAAACACAGAGCCAGCTGCGATGCCCCTTAAGCCTGATTGTCTTGACGTTAGAAGCTGCAATCCTTATTATGTACAAACGTTTACATATTGGCAGGCTGCTCCGCGGGATTGTCTATCATGCCATTGGAGGAAGGGCAGCCGCGGCGGTAAAATGGGGTTACGCCTGTGGCGACAGGGCCGCTGCTAGCACGCGCCGAACTTCTGGCAACCCAATCCGGTTCGGAGGACGAATTCAAGATGGCTACGACGGCGAAGCCTAAAACGACGTTTGATGTCGTTGACTTGTTTTGTGGCGCGGGCGGGATGTCTCTTGGCTTTGCGTTCGAAGGATTGCACGTAGTCGGGGCCCTCGACTCTTGGAAACCAGCCGTCGAGACTTATCGGGCCAACCTTGGCGATCACGCCACGCTCGCACAAATCGGCGACGACACCTTATTGTCTCCTGCTGACGTAATCATTGGTGGCCCACCCTGTCAGGGCTTCTCGTCGGCCGGTTCGCGCCGCAAAGGAGACCAGCGAAACAATCTTGTCAGCGTCTTCGCCCGCCTCATTGCCCGCCACCGTCCCCGTGCGTTCGTGTTTGAGAACGTCGAGGGGTTTGTGACCAATGATGGCGGACGGTTTGTCCTCGATCTACTCGACCCGGTGATCGAGGCCGGATACTGGGTCCATGTTCGGAAGGTGAATGCAGCCAACTACGGAGTACCCCAGCACCGCAAGCGGGTACTCGCAATTGGCGGTCAAGGATGGACGCCGACCTTTCCATCACCGACTCACTCAGCCTGGGGTGCGCCGGGCGCGTCGGCCTACCCAGCGCTGCCGCTCGCGCCGACGCTTGAAGAGGCTCTCCGTGACCTTCCTCCCGCGTCCGCGGCGAAACGGGGCGAACAGGACGACGGCCTAGACCACGTGTACCCGTCACTGGGTGAGACGGACTTCAATCGGGCGCGATTGCTGGGGCCGGGTCAGCGGATGCGCGACTTGCCCGAAGAACTGTGGCACACTAGCTACCGTCGTCGGGCGTTTCGTCGCGTGATGGATGGCATGCCGACCGAACGGCGCGGCGGTGCGCCGGCAGGCGTGCGTCGCCTGAACTTCGACGAGCCATGTAAGGCCATCACAGGTGGGGCGCAAAACGAGTTCCTGCATCCCGAGGAACACCGGCCGCTGACGATCCGCGAGTGCGCTCGCGTGCAGACCTTCCCCGACTCTTTCCGGTTCATCGGGAAACGTTCTGAGCGGCTACGGTTGATCGGCAATGCCGTGCCTCCGCTGCTCGCGTCGGCCGTTGCCCGACAGTTGCTGGCGGATTTGGCAGCGCGGAAACCTGTGTCGCCGGGCCCAGGCCGGCTTTTGAGTTTCCAACCGACATCTTCAATCGGCATGAGCCCCGCGCTCGACCGCGTGTGCCGCGTGGTCTGGAAGCGCTACGGCGATGTTCACGGGGGACTTTTCGCCAATGACCCTGTCTAAGCAAGACCTGACAATCTGGCGCAAGGCCCGCGCCGCCGGGGCCGGCGGGCAGGGCGTCAGCCTCGACGATGCCATGTGCGGCCATGTCCTCGCCATGATCGTCCACGATCTGGGATTGCGTAACACGTTTCCGCAAGTTCCGGCACAATTGGGTAACTTCTTCGCGCTCGAAGAGTTCACCTCACCGTTTCCGGAGCCAAAGCAAGTATACGAGCAACTTGCCGAAGCTATTCCCGATTCGGTGACCTACTTCTCCTGCTTGGCGCGGCTCCTCAAATCTCGGTTGAAGTACGCGCGTATCTTGTCCAGTCAGCCCTTCCCGACGCTCGATCAGGTCGGTCCCCGCGCCCTCTTGCAGTACGGCAAACTCAGCCCCACGGCACTAACGGCCTTCATGTATTGGCGGAAATGGTTCATGGACGTGGATAACCGCGCCGGGCAAGAGACTGGTTATCTGTTCGAGCCGGTCATCGCTTCGGCCGTGGGCGGCATCGCGTATAGCGCAACGAAAAGCATCGTCAGAAGTCACAGGGACAAGAAGGGGCGGCAGGTCGATTGTCTGATCGAAGACAGCAACGTGAAGGACGCCTACGAGTTCAAGGTGAGAGTCACCATCGCCGCCTCCGGGCAGGGTCGCTGGGCCGAGGAACTGGACTTCCCAATTGACTGCCGGGACAGGGGTCCATTCCCAAAAAGGGGTGATACGAATCGCGACAGACGATACCATAGGCTGCGTCTGAAATGCCACA
>JBBRLG010000221.1:0-11136 GCA_038231495.1 Gemmatales bacterium
GGGGGGTGGATGCCATGACGGAGTACTGCAATCGTTCTTGACCCCCCCTACCCCCCCTTCGCAAGGGGGGAGCAGTTGATGCCGGTGAACGGTTACCCTGGTTTCACCGGGATTTGATAAGCGTTTGCGGCTTCGGGCCGGGTATTCCCTTGCCACAGGGTTGAGCAGTCTGCCTGATTAGCTGGCAGCCCAGCCGCGACGGTTTTCGACCCCCTCTCCGGTGGAACTGACCGTGACCAAGTCCGCTCCGGCCCCGCTGACGACTGGCACCGCCGCCGAAGATCTGTTCCGCGGTTACACCATCGGCACGTCTTACGACGAGATGTTTGAAGGCTCGGGCCAGCCGCGCCGGCACTACCAGGCGCTGCACCGCCGTTTGCAGGGTCTGTCCGCCGACGAATTTCGGCGGCGCAAGGCGATGACCGACCTGTCCATGCGCCAGGACGGCGTCGGCTTCACCGTGTACCGCCAGGAGGAAGGCATCGAGCGCGTGTGGCCGATGGACCCCGTGCCGCGCATCATCCCGGCCGCCGAATGGGACTATCTCGAACGCGGCCTCGTGCAGCGGTTGACCGCGCTGAACCTGTTTTTGAAGGACATTTACCACGACCAACTCATCCTCCGCGACCGCGTGATCGACCCGCGCCTGATTTACGAAGGCGCGTTCTTCCGCCGGGAGTTCGTGGGCGCGACGGTGCCGCGCGACATCTACATCCACGTCTGCGGCACCGACTTGATCCGCGACACCGACGGCCGTTACCTCGTGCTGGAGGACAACGGCCGGACGCCGTCGGGCGTCAGCTACATGCTTCAGAATCGGCAGGTGCTCAAGCGCGTCTTCCCACAGCTTTTCGCCCAATACGACGTGCGCGCCAACGAGGATTACCCGGCGGCACTGCTGGACGTGCTCAAGTTCATCGCCCCCGGCGGTCGGCCCGACCCGACGGTGGTGCTGCTCAGTCCCGGCATGTACAACTCGGCGTACTTCGAGCACACTTTCCTGGCCCAGCGCATGGGCATCGAGTTGGTCGAGGGCCGCGACCTGGTCGTCGATCAGCACCGCGTCTACATGCGCACGACGCTCGGCCTGGCACGCGTGGACGTGATCTACCGGCGCATCGACGACGACTACCTCGACCCGCTGACGTTCCGGCCGGACAGCACGCTGGGGGTGCCGGGCCTGGTCAACGCCTACCGGGCCGGCAACGTCGCGCTGGCCAACACGATTGGCACCGGCATCGCCGACGACAAGGGCGTTTACCCGTTCGTGCCGGACATGATCGAGTATTACTTGAAGCAAGACCCGGTGTTGCCGAACGTGGAGACGTTTCGGCCGCTGGTCGCCAGCCACCGCAGCCATATTTTGGCGAACCTCGACAAGCTGGTCGTCAAGACGGTGAACGAGTCGGGCGGCTACGGCATGTTGATCGGCCCGGCCTCAACGGCGGAGCAGCGGGCAAGTTTCGCCGACGCGGTGCGTGCCCGGCCGCGCGACTTCATTGCGCAGCCGACGATCTCGCTGTCACAGCATCCGACGTTCGTAGACGGCCGGCTCGAAGGCCGCCACGTCGATTTAAGGCCGTTTGTGCTGTGCGGCGAGAAAATTGTCGTCGTGCCGGGCGGCTTGACGCGCGTCGCGTTGCCGCGCGGCAGCCTGGTAGTCAACAGCTCGCAGGGCGGCGGCAGCAAGGATACGTGGGTTTTGGCGGAGTGAAGGCAGAGAAAAAATCCGAAATCCGAAGCACCAAATCCGAAAGAAATGCGTTCGGATTTCGGATTTCGGATTTCGGATTTCGGATCGGGCTTTTGTCGATCGGAAACGAGCTTCATGCTGAGCCGTGTCGCGGACGCTTTATTCTGGATGAGCCGTTACCTCGAACGGGCCGAACACGTGGCCCGGTTGCTCGACGTGTGCTTCCACCAGGAACTCGACCTGCACGGCGTCCTCGCGGGGCCGCACGAGTTACAGTGGACCAGCCTCGCCGCCACCCTCCAGCAGCAGATCCCCGAACAGCCGAAAGCCGCCGCGTCGCCCCAGGCCGCCATCAGCCAGTGGCTCACCTTCGACCTGGACAACCCCGGCAGCATCATGTCCTGCGTCGCCAAGGCCAGGGCCAACGCCCGCAGCATCCGCGGCTCCATCAACGCGGAGATGTGGCGCGAACTGAACAAGCTCTATTTGTTGCTGAGCGACCCGGCGTTCAGCAGCCAGGCTGGCGAGTCGCCGCACGAGTATTACCAGGCCGCGGAGTGCGGCAGCCACATTTTCCAGGGCGTTTGCGACGCGACACTCAACCACGACGAGGGCTGGCAGTTCATTCAACTGGGCAAGTACCTCGAACGCGCCGACAAGACGGTGCGCATCCTCGACATCCAGTACAACCTGCTGCACGACCTGAGTGAGCCGACCGAACTGCCCCTGGCCAACCTGCTGTGGGGGTCGGTCCTGCGGAGTTGCCGGGCGTACGAGGGGTATCAACGGCTCTACGTCGGCCGGATCGAGCCGGAGCACGTCGTCGAGTTTTTGCTGCTGCACCCGCAGTTTCCGCGCTCGGTGCGCTTCAGCCTGGAGGCGGCGGCGGCGGCGCTGGTCGCGATCGAAGGGCAGGGACAGCGGCGCAACCTCAGCATCGCCGACCGCGAACTGGGCCTGGTCCTCGGCGAGTTACGGTTCCGCGACCTGGACCAAATCCTGGCCGGCGACCTGCACGTCTTTCTCGGCGACCTGCAACGCCGCTGCGGGCTGGTCAGCCGGGCGTTGCAGGAGCGGTATTCCTTGCGTTAGACGACCGCGGCCCTGGCAGATTAATCGTCGAGCTAAGCGTGGGGTGCCATGCTTTCGTATTAGCGTCGGACGGGCCGCCAAAGCAGGGCGGCCGCCGCGGGAGTCGAATCTGGAACGGCCGTCCGGTATAATCGCACCATTGCCCCTGTGCGGAGGACCGTAAATGAGTCCAATGTCCGAACAACTCTTGGTGTCAGCCTTAACTTTGTCCGAAGCCGAGCGGTTGGAACTGGCCGAGGCACTCTTGGCCGCTTCCGAACCGCCTTCGCCGGAGCCAACCGGCGATGCGTGGCTGGCCGAACTGCACCGGCGCTCGGCGCAGATCGACGCCGGCGATGCCACCTTAACTGCCTGGTCGGAAGTCAAACGGCGGGTCCGCGCCCGCCTGGAGGGCCGGCCCGGTGGCTGACGTGTCGCTACACGCCGCCGCCGAGGCGGAGTACGAAGCAGCCCTGGCGTGGTACCTGACGCGGAGCGCGCGAGCGGCCGCCCGGTTCGAGGCAGCGGTCGAGCGCGCCTTGGCGTTCCTGGCTGCGTTCCCCGAGGCGTGCCCCTTGTGCGATGACCGGCATCGGTATTTCGCCGTGCGGCGCTACCCCTACGGGCTTGTGTTTCGCGTAGACGGAGACCAAGTCCGCGTGGTCGCCGTGCCCCACGACCGTCAGTTACCGGGGTACTGGGTCAACCGAGCGTAAGCCGCAGCGCAATTTGGTCGTTCGGCTGCGCGGGAACCCGTTCCGCCTTGACACAATCCACGCAAACGTGCTTTCCTATCCGGCCACGGGATATTGCCGCACTTCACTGAACCCTCCCCGCCGTCCCGCCGCGTACGCTTCGTCGCGTTCTCTTGCCCGACTGGGAGGTTGCGATGTCTCTCAAACGTCTGACCGGCTGGAAACTGCTGCCCCTGTGGGGTTGCCTGACCGTCCTCGGCACCGTCCTGCTGTTCGGCGACCTGGGTTGTATCGCCGTCAACCCAAATTTACCGCGGGAGAACGGGCAAGCCTCGAACGTGCCGACGCAAGTGATTGTCAACGGCAGTATGGTGCCAGCGTCGTCGCCGCCCACGGGCGGAGTAGCCGGTGTAGCGTTCGGGAGCCGCGAAGATATTGTCGTCCAGACGTACCGCGACGCTGAGCCAGCTGGTCCTTTCGCCGACATTCGGAGTCCGCTTGGCGTCTCCAAGGAAACGAAGCCGAAAACGGAAAACGCCCCCGTCGTGTGGAAGCGCGACCGCAACCGGCCGAGCTTCGCGCGCGTCTACGTCGGCGACGGCAACTCGCTCGAACTGGTCAACCTGCGCGTCACCGTCACCGTCGAGGGGCCGCGCGCCCGCACCGTCGTCGATCACGTTTTTTACAACCCACACGACCGCCGGCTCGAAGGCACGTTTGAATACCCGTTGCCGACTGGGGCCAGTCCGGCCCATTTCGCCATGTACCTCGGTTCGGCCCAACCGACCGTGGCAACACGGTTCCGCTGGAACAAGGACGGCCCGCCGTTGCCCGATCTCGTGCTTGCGGACGGCAAGACGAAGGACGTGGCCAAGGTCAAGGACGTGGAAACCTACGACTGGGGCAAGCTGCAAGAGGCCCGCGTCGTCGGCAAGGACAAGGCGCTCGAAACCTACGAGGAAGTCGTGCGCGGCAAGATCGACCCGGCCCTCCTGGAGTACGCGGGCGGCAACACCTTCAGCGGCCGCGTCTTTCCGATTCAGGCAAAGGGTTTTAACCGCGTCATCCTCGCCTACGAGGAGACGCTGCCGGTCGTCGGCGACGACTTGCTGTATCGCTACCCCATGCCCGATTGCAAGCTGACCGAGCTGGAAATGACGCTCGACGCCAACGTGACCAAGGGGCAAGTCCTGGTGAAAAAGCCCGACGCGCGCGACTGGAGCGTCGCGGAGCAAACGACCGGCGAAACGTATCACTTCCAGCACATCTGGACCGAGCACGGGCCGGGCGGCGAGGCGGTGTTCAAGCTCACGCCGGCGAACGCCAACGTGCAGGCCGTCGCCGGTCGCCAGGGCGAGAGCGGGCCGCGCTACGTCTACGCCCGCGTCCGGCCCGACCTCAAGGCCGAGCGTGCCGACCCGTTCGCGTCCAAGGCGGTCTTCCTGCTCGACACGTCGCTGAGCGAGCATCCCGACCGCTTCAACGTTAGCATGAAGTTGTTGCGCCGCATCCTCGAAAACGACCCGGAAATCAAGCAATTCAACGTCCTCACCTTCGACGTGGCCGCGCGCTGGCTTACGCCGACGGGCTTCCTGGACAACACGAAGGAGGGCCGCGAGACGGCGTTCAAGCGCCTAGACGGCATTCTGCTCGAAGGCGCGACCGACGTGTCCGCGGCGCTGAACAAGCTGTGCCAGCCCGGCTTCGCCATTGATGTGGGGACGCCGCTCAATGTCTTCCTGCTGTCGGACGGCCAGGCGACGTGGGGCGAGGCGAACGTCGGCCAGATGGTCGCGTCGTTCGAGAGCCGGTGCCCGTACCCGACGCGCTTTCACTGCTACCGCACCGGCCTGGGCGCGGACAACGCCGAGTTGTTCGAGGCGCTGACGCGGCGCGGCGGCGGCGTGTTCAACTGCTTCGGCGACGGCGAGTTGGTCGCGGCGGCGCAGGCACATCGCAACCAATGCTTCCAGGTGGAAAGCGTTCATTTTGAAGGCGGGCAGGCCATGAGCGACATACTGATCGCCGGCCGCAAGGCCTGCGTCTACCCCGGCGGCGACCTGGTTGTCGCGGCCCGCCTCGCCGGCGACAAAACGCCATCGGCGCACGCGAAAACGACGCTCGTGGTCGAGGGCAAGTACCTCGGCCAGAAGCACGTCGAAGAATACACGGTCGAACTGACGCCGGGCAGTGACCTGGCGGCGCGGGCGTGGGGCGAGGTGGCGGTCGCGTCGCTCCTGGCCGTCAACGACCCGAAGCTCGACCCGCTGGTGACAGCCTATTGTCAGCAGTTCGGCATCGGCAGCCGGGTGGCGTCGTTCCTGGTGCTGGAAAACGACGCCGACTACAAACGGCTGAACCTGGAGGCGGAGCGCGGCAAAACGGTCAACGGCGACCTCGGCTCGTTCCTCGAAGGCGTGTGGGTCAACCTCGGCAAGCCGGCGACCGCGAAACAATTGTTCGAGCGGTTCCTGGAGCGCATCGAGCCGCGCGTCAAGCTGACCGAGGGCAGTGACGCCGCCCACGTCAAGAAGGTGCTTACCCTGCTCGCCGACGCCGATTTTGAACTGCCGGACGCGGCGATCGGGGGCAAGCCGTTCGACAAGAAACAAGTTCCCGCCGAGTATCTGAAGAAGCGCAAGGAAGACCCTCGCAACGTCGCCAACTATCTCGCCGAAGCGCGGCGGCGTGCCGAGGCCGGCGACGACGAGGGCGCGGCCAGGGTGCTGTCGTGCGTGGTGGAGGAGTACCCCGGCCGTGCCGACGCGCTGCGGCTGGTGGGCTATCGGCTGCTCGATTTCAAGCAACCGGCGTCGGCGGCGCGACTGTTCGAGCAGGTGGAGCGCAACCGGCCGTTCGAGCCGCACAGCTACCGCGACCTGGCCCGCAGTTTGGAGGAGTCCGGCAAGTACGGCCTGGCCGCGATCCAGTACGAGATCGTGCTGGCGGGCACGTGGCACAACCGCTTTCACGATTCGCTGAAGGTGGTGGCGCGCGAGGAGTACGTGCAGATGATGCAACAGGCGGTCCAGAAAAAAGCCGTCGCGCCGAAGTTACTCGACGCCTTCGGCGACCGCCTGGAAGGCCTGAAGGCGGCGCGGGAGCCGAGCGACCTGCGCGTCAGCATTTCGTGGAACACCGACGCGACGGACGTGGACCTGTGGGTGATCGAACCGGACGGCACCAAGGTCTTTTACCAAAACAAGCGCAGTCCGAGCGGCGGCGAGTTGTCGGAGGACCAGACGCAGGGTTACGGGCCGGAGCGTTACCGTATCGCCAAGGCCAAGCCGGGCGTCTACAAGGTGGTGGTGCATAATTTTAACCCAAACCCCAACCTGCTCGGTGGCGAGACGCACGTCCACATCGTCATCACGCGCAACGCCGGCACGCCGGGCGAGGTGAGCGAACGGCACAACGTCATCCTCAAGACGCCGAAGGAAGAGGTCGAGGTGGCGAAGGTGAAGTTTTAGAAGGCGAGCGTCGCGGCGTAATCCTGATGAATTCGCGTTACTTTCGTTCCGAATGGCGAAAAACGGGACGGGTTCTTGACGGGTTTGAGAGGCAGTGATCTACTAGCAAGAGCGAAAAAGTCCTAGCGAATCAGCGCGAGCGATCACTGTTCGGCTCGGTGTGGCTGACCGCCATTTTGGTGGCATAGAAGGAGAACAGATTGAATGTCCGGGTTCTCGCCCTCGACTTGGAGCGCACCTTAATCGACGACGCCTTGAGCGCACGGCCGCGCCCCGGCTTGTTCGACTTCCTGGCGTTCTGCCAGGAGCGGTTCGGGCGAGTCGTCCTGTTCACTACCGTCGAGGAGGCCGATGCCCGCGAGGTCGTGGGCGAGTTGGACCGCCGGGGCCACTTGCCTTCAGGGTTTGCTGACCGGCTTGAGTACGTCGCGTGGAGCGGCGAGTATAAAGACTTGAGCTTCGTCCCCGACGCGACCCCCGGCGAGGTGCTGCTGGTCGATGACGACGCCGGGTGGGTGCGGCCGGACCAGCGCGAGCGATGGGTTCCGGTCGCGGCGTGGTACGGCAGGACGGATTGCGAGTTGCTGCGCGTTCGGTCTGTGCTGGAGGACTGGCTCAATCGCGGGGCAGGATCGCCGACGCCACACTAGGCGCTCCAGATGTAGCAAAGGATGGCAAGTTGAATCCCGAATCAAGTGCTACGACAAACCGGCCAGGTATATGAGGTCTTTCAACTTCAGCATCGTACCTACTGGAGCCGGTAGGTGAGCGTGATCGTTTGGCCCTTACCCATCGTCAGGCTGCAACCCTGCAGGGTCACCCAATGTGGTAACTAGCTCATGATCCTCGCATACGAAGAGTTTGTGGATTTCGTCGCCGGCGGCACCACCTCCCAGGGTGTTATCAACTTCCGCCCGTCGGACGAAACCAAGGCACGAGTCGCCGATCTGATTCACCGTCAGAAAACGGCGTCATTATCGCCCGACGAAACGGCGGAACTGAACCAGTTTTTGCAACTCGAGCACCTGATGCGTTTGGCCAAAGCCCGCGCACGTCAGCGCCTGGGTCCAGGGTAACCAACAAGTCGGTCGCCAATATCAGTTAACCCGAGCCGAATCACAAAAGTGGACGCAGGGTCGTTTATTGCTTTACCCGGCCAGGATAGACTTGCGATATGAGTACTGCCAAAAAACTCAACCTGGTGTCCGTGGAAGACTACCTCGCCGGGGAGTTGATGTCGCCCGTCAAGCACGAGTTCATGGGCGGCGTCGTGTACGCGATGGCCGGCGCGCGGAACCTGCACAACGTCCTCGCTGGAAACGTCTACGGCGCCTTGTACGTCCGTTTGCGCGGCCGGCCTTGCCGTCCCTTCAACTCGGACACCAAAATTCGCATCCACCTCCCCGGGCATCTTCGGTTTTATTATCCCGACGCCTCGGTGATTTGCCGGCCAAATCCGCAGACCGACTCGTTTCAAGACGAGCCGGCGGTCCTCTTTGAAGTGCTCTCTCGGAGCACCCGTCGCATTGATGAAGGAGAGAAAAAGGACGCGTATCGGACGATTCCTTCGCTGGGCGTCTACGTCCTGATCGAGCAGGAAACGGCCGCCGTGGTAGCCTTCCGCCGCACCGCGGACGGCATCGTTCGGGAGGTCTACCAGGGGATGGACGCGGTGCTGCCGCTCGGCGAGATCGGCATCGACTTGCCACTGGCGGAGATCTACGAGGCCGTCGAATTCGCTCCCGAGCCCGAGGAAGATCAGGCAAGCTCCTAAGGACGCAGCACACCCCAGTCGCCACCCACAAATACGACGCTCACCCAGTCAATCAATGACCTGGATGCCCGCCTTTTGCAGCCGTTCGCGCAACGGTGCCGCGTTTTCCTCCGGGACAACGAGCGCCGTCGGTCCCAGGCGCGACGTGACCAGGACCCGCGTCTCCGGCCATTGCAGCACGCCGTCGGCCAGTTCCGGCGTTGGCAAATGCAGCACGAGGTAACGACGGAAGAACGGCGCGTCCACCTGGCCGCCGACCATCAGCAAGCGCGCCGATGCCGACAACGGCTGGCCGGCGCGCTGGTGGAACCAGGTTTCGAGCGTGCCCAGCGTCAACCCGGCGGCGCGGCCGTTGGCCAGCGACGCCGGCGTCAGGCGGTATTGCCGGCGGCCAGTCATCGTCGAGCGGTCTTGCAACTCCGCGAAGCGCGGCAACTCCGTTTCCAGCAGCAAGTCCGACTTCGACAGGTCGACGGAAAGCGTCACGCCGTCCGGCTCGATCGTGACACAGCGCTCCGGCGGCAAGGCGTAGTCGCGCGTCCCGGTCAGGCGGAAATTCCGATAGTCGATGCCGTCCTCGTTGACCACGACGGCCAGGTTGTCGGCAATGCGCACGGCGGGCAGGCCGCGCGCCAGCGCCTCGTTCAAGTCGTCGGCGGTGCCGAACTCCATGAGCGTCGCGGACGGGTAGACCGTGATGCGGTCGCGCTTGTTCGACCAGGTGCGCAGCGATTCGAGGACGGCGGTCGGCAGCGTGCGCGTGCCGTGCTGTTCCAGCGTCAGCCGGATGCTCTCGAACGTCTGACCGGATTCCAGGGCGCGGTAAACGGTCTCCGGTTCGAGCTGGAGCGTACACGCCGCGCCGAGGTTTTTCCACGCCGCGAACTGGGTGAGCTTTGCGACCAGGCCCGTCGTCAGACCCTGACGAAAGGCGATGATTTCCAGGTTCGGCTGCACCAGCAGCGTTTGCGCATAGGCCGGTTCTTGCGGCGGCACGTCCGAAAGGCCCAACAGCCAGCGCCCCGTCGGCGTCAGGCGGACGACCCACTCGCCCGTCTCGTCTTTCGCCGCCTGCACCATGCGTAGGTGGTAGGCGACGCCGAGAAGAAACGTCACGAGCCACGGCTTCTTCTGCGACGGCCGCACTGCCTCGCCGGTCCAGTAGGGGTGGTGGTCCGCGAGCCACTGTTCGAGGTCGGCGGGCCGCAGCCAAACCCCTTCGGGCGCGCGTGCCAACAGCAGCAGGGCCAGCAGGTACGCCGACGGAAAGGGGTTGCCGGTCATCGACTCGCCGCCGCGCCAGCCGTCTTGCGGGTTCCAGGTTTGCAACCGCGGCAGGTCGGCCCACAACGATTCGAGCGTGGCCGCCAGGCCGTTGTCCCAGGCGGCGGGCAGCTCGCCGGCATGCAATTCGGTGTCGTCTTGCGCCAGGATGCCTTCCAGTTCCGCCAACGCGACCGTGAGAAAACCCAGGTCCGGCACGTCGGTAAGCCGGTCCGCCGATGCCCCGTTCAACAAACCGTCCTGTTCGAGCCGATCGAGGTCGCGTTTGAAGAAGCTGCCTTGCATGGTGCGCCGCAACGGGGCCGACGCCACCTGCTGCCACAACACGCCCAGCCGCAACGGCCATTCGAGGCCGTCGCCTTCGTGGACTTGCACGGGGGTTAGCCGGGAGCCGCCGGTTTCGCCGGGGCTGAGGTCGGGCAGGCCCAAGTTCTCGCCGACCGCCCGGCTCGCGATCAGCGGCAGGGTGAACACGGTCAACCCGCCCGTCGTCGCAAAGCCGAGCCACTGCTCGAAATTCTTGAGTCGCACGCCAGCCGTTTGGCCGTTGCTTTCCACCGGCGGTGCGAGCGGCGTGAGGAGAGGATACAACAGCCCGGCTTCGAGAAGTGCGAACAGCGGCTTGACGCCGTCCGGGTGGCCCAGGGCAATGACCAGTTCGACGAGGTTGCCGAACGACCAGCACGGTTGTCGGCTGTGGCCGATGAGCGCGAGTACCTGACGGCTGGCGGGGTCGAGGTCTTGCAACCGGCGATCAATCACGGCCGTGTTGGCGGTGGCGACGAGACTGCGTTCGATGAGGTCATCGACCGGCCACTGGTTGCGCGGCTTGATGAGTTGAGAGACCACGGGACGGAGCAGGTCATCCTCGTAGCGCGTCAGGGTTCGCCGGAGTAGTTCGGACCAGAAGGCGGGTTCGGCAAGGGCCATCGACAATCGCACAAAGAAGGATGGAGACTACGACGCGGATTTCTTGTCCAACACCTGGGGCGTGTGGCCCATCTTCTGCAATTCCTGGACCACGGACTCGACCCGGCCCGGCCGCACCAGCAGCACCCGGTCAGTGAGTCGGCCGACCACGTCCTGGGCCAGCTTCTTGCGGGCCAACAGTTCCTCGGCAAGGACGGCGTCCTCGGTCTGCACCAGGCA
>JBBRLG010000222.1:0-11112 GCA_038231495.1 Gemmatales bacterium
CCCGGAAAGCAACCCGCGACGCGACGGCCAACCCTGAAAGGGTTGCACAACACGCCATGGGTCGTCCTTTCAAAAGGGCCGGCATTCATACAACTTTTATACTCAATTGTCGTAGCAGTGGTCGCGATACCGCCGCGCGGTGGCGCGAAACAAACCACGGAAGACACGGAAAACACGGAAAAAAGACAAAAAGCATAGGCATTGGCATTTCGGTCTTTTTTCCGTGTTTCTTCCGTGGTTTACTTCTTCCCGCCGTCAGTCCTTCAATTCCTTGATGTAGATGTTCTTGAACCACAGCTTGGTGTTGTGTTGCTGTAGCTCGATCGGACCCTTCGCCGGCAGCGGTTTGCCCTTCTCCCAGTAGTTCGCTAGCGGCGCGTCGTCCACGACCTTTTCGCCGTTGAGGAATACCGTCACGTTCTCGCCTTTCATGATAATGTGGAAGGTGTTCCACTCGCCGACTGGCTTGTCGGCGTTCTTGAGCGGCTGCTTGCCCTTGCTGCCTTTCGGGTTGTTCCACAGGCCGCCGGAACCTTTACCCTTATCTTCCTTCAGGTTGTCGCCGAGCGTTTCCGAGTCCCAAATCTGCACTTGCGGCTGGGCGCGGAGGTAGATGCCGCTGTCGCCCTTCGGCCCGATCTTCCAATCGACGTACAACTCGAAATTGCCGTAATCTTTGACCATCTGGAGGCTGGTGCCCTTGTTGCCGTCGTAAACGATGACACCGTCCTCCACGGTCCAGTGTTTGAGATGCTCGTCGTTGGCCTTCTTTTGCACCTCCGCCTTTTCCTCGGGGCTGAGCTTGACCCACTTGGCGTAGGCCTCGTCGCGCAGCGGCACGAGTGCTTGCCAGTTGGTCAAGTCCTTGCCGTTGAACAGGGCGGTAAACCCTTCCGGCGGCGTGTTGTCCTTGGGGGCTTTCTTGTCCTCGGCCCCGGCGAGCAGGCCCGCCCCGCCCAGGACGGCGGCGAGGGCCACGATTGCCAGATGCTTTTTCATTGCGATGCTCCTTGTGAGAGAGATTGAACCCGTCCTCAGGGCGCCTGGTCGCGCCACTGCACCAACCCTTCCAGTGCGTAAAACTCCGGCAGGCCCAGTTCGTCGTACACCTGGGCCGTGTGCCGATTGCGGTCCTCGGCCCGCTGCCAAAACTCGCGCGTGTCCGCGCCGCCGGGGAACATCGCGTGGTCCTTCTGCGACTGGTGGCGGAAAATCGCCTGCTTCTTCTGCTCCAAATCTTCCGGCCCCAACGGCACCACACGGTCGATCTCGAACGGCTCCCATTCCTCCCAGGCGCCACGGTACAGCCACACCTCGAAGTTCTGGCCGCGCTGGCGCACCGTCCGCACGGCGTCGTAGATCGCGTCGGCACAAACGCGGTGCGTGCCGTGCGGGTCGGACAGTTCGCCCGCGACATAGATTTGGGCGGGCCGCAACCGTTCCAGCAGCGCGACGATGTCGGCAATGTCTTGCGGGTGGATCGGCGCCTTGGCAATGGTGCCGGTGCGGTAGAAGCGCAGGTCCATGAATTCCAATTGTTGGGGCGGGACGCCGCACGCCAGCGCCCCGGCCCGCGCCTCGGTCTCGCGGATCATCGTCTTGACCTTGAGCAACTCCTCCGAGTCCGGCTGGCCCGGTTTCTTCGAGCGCAAAAACTCCTGGACCCGCTCCTTTAATTGCTCCGAGTGGCCCTGGTCCTCGATGCCGAACAGGCGGTTGAACTCGGCGACGAAATCGGTGTAGCGCCAGGCGTCGTGGTCGAAGACGGCGATGTTGCCGCTCGTCATGTAGGCGACGTGGACGCGGTGTTTTTGGTGGACCAGGCGGATGATGGTGCCGCCCAGGCTGATCACGTCGTCGTCGGGATGCGGGCTGAAGACCAGCACCGTCCGCGGTTCGAGGCCGACGGGCTGCGTGCAAATGGTGGCCATCAACTCGTCGAAGACGCGGCGACCCAGCACGCTTGCCGGGCCGTGTTCGCGCAGTAGTTCGTACAGCTCGTGTTCGCGGAAGTCGTCGTCGGACAGCTTCAACAGGGCCTTCTTGACGCGCAGGCTGAGCCAGATGATCGCCTTGCGGATCAGGGCCGGCGTCCAATCGACGGGGCCGACGGTCCAGGGCCGCGCGATGGCCGACAGTTCCCCCGCCGCCGCCTGGTCGAGCAGGAACACGGCGTCGGGGTGTTGGCGCAGGAAGCTGGCGGTCACGCTGTCGGTGACGGGGCCTTCGACCGCCTTGTGGACGATTGGCGCCTTGTGTTCGCCGAACGCCAGCAGCACGATCTTACGAGCGTCGAGGATGGTGCCGACGCCCATCGTCAGCGCCTGGTGCGGCACGTTTTCCTCGCCGTAAAAACTGCTGGCCGCGTCGCGCCGCGTCACCGGGTCGAGCGTGGCCATCCGGGTGCGGCTGTGGCGCGTCGAGCCGGGTTCGTTGAAGCCGATGTGGCCCGTGCGGCCGATGCCGAGTACCTGCAAATCGATGCCGCCCGCCCGGCGAATCTTCTGCTCGTAGCGGGCGCAATAGTCCTCGGCATCTTCGGGGTTGATCGTGCCGTCGGGCACGTGGATGTTCGGCGGCGGGAGGTTGACGTGATCGAAGAAGGTCTCCTGCATCCAACGGCGGTAGCTCTGCGCGTCGTCCGGCTGCATGGGAAAGTATTCGTCCAGGTTGAACGTGATGACGCGCGAGAAGTCGAGGCCGGCTTCGCGGTGCAGGCGGATCAGCTCGCGGTACAGCCCGACGGGCGTGGAGCCGGTCGGCAACCCCAGCACGGTCGGCCGGCCGGCGGAGTTGTTCTGACGAATAAGGCTTTCGATCATCAGCGCGACGTGGCGGGCCGCCCCGACGTTGGTGGGGAAAACGAGCGTGGGGACCTCGGTGTGAGGCACGATATGGGTGGACATCGGTGGCCCTTTACCTGGACGCCGTAGCCGGGCCGGCGCTGCGGGGGGAAAGCCCGCGAGAGGGTCGAAGCCGTTCGTTCCTCTCGACCCGTGGCGTGAGGCGTATACGTTAGATAAGGTAGGCATTTGCCGCGAAATCGGCCAACGGACCATCATTCCTCGTTCCCAAGCGCGGAGCTTGTGAATAGATTGGGTAACGCCTTTGCGGCCTTCCCTCCAGCGAGATTGCACCATGATAACCCTCACCATCAACGGCGAAGCGCGCACGCTGCCGGCACCCCTGACGGTTGCCGACCTGCTCCAACAGCTAGGCTACGACCGCCGCCGCGTCGCCGTCGAGGTGAACCGCGATGTGGTGCCGGCCCCGCGGCACGCCGAACAACTGCTCGCCGCCGACGACGCCGTTGAGATCGTCACCCTCGTCGGCGGCGGTGCCCCGGAAGCGCCCCCGGCGGACAAGCCGCTCGTCATCGGCAAGTTTCGCTTCACGAGCCGGCTCATCACCGGCACCGGCAAGTACGCCGGCTACGACCTGATGCGCGACTGCCTGGCGGCCAGCGGCTGCGAAGCGACCACGGTGGCCGTGCGCCGCGAACGGCTCGTCGATAAGGAAGGGCGCAACATCCTCGACTACCTCGACCTGAAGCGCTACACGATCCTGCCGAACACGGCCGGCTGCTTCAGCGCCGAGGACGCGGTGCGGCACGACCGCCTGGCCCGCGAACTCTTAACCAACCTGGGCAACCCCGGTGCCGACTGGGTGAAGCTCGAATGCCTGGGCGACCCGCGGACGCTGTTGCCCGACCCGGTGGACACGCTGCGGGCCACGGAGCAGCTGGTAAAGGAAGGTTTTCAGGTATTGGTTTATACGAGCGACGATCCGATTATGGCCCGGCGGCTCAAGGCGGCGGGGGCCGTGAGCGTGATGCCGGCGGGCAGCCCGATCGGCAGCGGCCAGGGCGTGCTGAACCCGAACAATATCCGCATCATCCTGGAGTATTTGAAGGACGGCGATCCGGATTATCCGGTGATCGTGGACGCCGGCGTCGGCGCGGCGAGCGACGTGGCGGCGGCGATGGAGTTGGGCTGCGACGGCGTCCTGCTGAACACGGCGATTGCCCACGCGCAAGACCCGCTGCGCATGGCGTGGGCGATGCGCTATGCGTGCGACGCGGGCCGGCTGTCCTTCCTGGCGGGGCGGATTCCGCGTAAACTGTATGCCCAGGCGTCCAGCCCGCTGGAAGGGCGCATCGCTTCGACGGGAACGTGATGACGGCAGCGAAAGAGGTTCCCATGAATAGTGCGACGGTTCAGGCACCGGTGATTGCGCCCCTTTCGTCTGGGGACGATGACGAGTTGTATGAAATCATCGACGGCCAACGAATCGAACTACCTCCAATGAGCGTTCACGCGGCCTGGATCGCTTCCCAACTAACGAGTTACATAGGTCTGTACGTGCGCACGCAGAATTTGGGACGCGTTCTTTGCCAAGGATTGTTTCACCTTCCACTTCTCGTGGACCGCAACCGGCGACCGGATGTTGCGTTCGTTTCTTACGCGGGTTGGGCGAAGAATCGCCCAATTCCGCCTCTCGACGACGCCTGGAACGTCTTGCCGAATTTAGTCGTGGAAGTTGTTAGCCCGACAGATCGCGCGGAAGACCTTATGGAAAAAGTGGCCGAATACTTTGTTGCCGGCGTGACGGTGGTGTGGGTCATTTATCCGAAGTGTCAGCAGGTCCACGTCTACGAATCGTTGACCGACGTTCGCGGTCTGACTCGCGCCGACGACCTGGACGGCGGCACGGTGTTGCCCGGTTTCCGGTTGCCGCTTACCGAACTGTTCCTGGACGCCGCCGACAACGGCGTGACACTTGACGATGCTTGAAGCCAAGGCCCCAAGGTTTAGCCCCCCTGGAATGTGATCGCTACAGCGAAAGAGGTCTCCATGAATAGTGCGACGCTGCAAGAACCGGTGGTTGCGCCGGTAGCTTCCCTTGACGATGACGAGTTGTATGAAATCATTGATGGCCAACGAATAGGACTACCTCCCATGGCATTTCACGCTGTTTTGTTGGCGTTCCGTTTGGCCCAATACCTTGCCAACTTTGTCGATGCTAACGATCTCGGTATTGTCACGACCGAGGGACTTTTTCACCTGGCGTTGCCCGTCGATCGCAACCGCCGCCCCGATGCCGCCTTTGTTTCCTACCAGCGTTGGCCTAAAGACCGCGCCATCCCGGTTACTGATAACGGTCTGGATGTGGTGCCGGAATTGGTCGTCGAGGTGGTTAGTCCGACGGACCGGATCGAAGAGTTGCAGGAAAAGATCCACGAATACTTTCAAGCCGGCGTGAAACTCGTGTGGGTCGTCCATCCGGTGCTCGGTGTCGTACACGTCTACGAATCACTCACGGCGATTCGCGGGCTGGCACCGACGGACGAGTTGGACGGCGGCACCGTTCTACCCGGTTTCAAGCTTCCTATCGCCACGTTGTTCCGGGCACCTATCAGTCGAGGACTAACTTCGTAACCTACCGACAAAGGCCGCTCCTACTCCTCGGCCAACGTCCTCCTCATGGTCAGGGTGCTCCGGTCATGGTTCGCGGCTTACACCAATGGCTCCCCCGCGGCCGCCGGGCCTGGCTCGGTCTGGCGGGGCTATTCGTTCTGAGCTGCGCGGCCGCCGCGGTTGGCAAGCTGGTGCCGCCCTACTACCACGCCCGCGCCGCCGACCAAGCCTTGGAACGCTATGATTTTGAAGCCGCTCAAATACACCTCGACGCCTGTTTGCACTCCTGGCCCGACAGCCCGCGCCGAGCATGGGAAAGGGGACGCACCACGTCCCCTTTCCTTTATTCTTTCCACCCTTTCTTTTCATTTCGTGAGGGGTTCCGAAGACGGACGGTTATCTAGTCTCAGGGAACGCGATTCACCCGCCCGACTTCGGGCCGGGCGAAGACCGAGGCGTTCCCGCCGTTACTTCTTTTCACCCCTTGCGGAGAAAGCCATGTTGCGCCGATTCCTGAATGTGTTCCAAAACAGGTCTCAGAAGAATCAAAAGAGGCCCGCCCCCCCGGTTCGCCTGCAACTTGAGGCGCTCGAACGGCGTGAGGTGATGACCGTCACGCCCCACTACGGCGCCGTGCTGCCCAACGTGGAAATCCAGGCCCTCTACTACGGCTCCGACTGGGCCGGGAGCATCGGCAACCGCCTTCAGGTCAGCTACCTGGAGGGCTTCCTGAACAACCTCGTCCACAGCACCTACATGGACGCGCTCGGCAAGGCCGGCTACGGCGTCGGCCGCGGTAGCGTCGATCCCGGCGTCATCGACCCGGTCAACATCAACAAGGGCAACTTCCTCACTAACGGCCAGATCTTCCAGGACCTCCGCGGCGCAATTTGGAACGGCTCGGTGGCCTTCCCCTCCGGCGTCACGCTGAATAAGCCCAACGCCAACACCCTCTACGTCGTCTTCGTGGAGGCGAATGTGGCGGTAAAGGACGACTTCGGGCAGACCAGTCAGGCGAACTTTGCCGCTTATCACACGTCGGTATTGAGTTACGACGCCTTCCAGGGGGGCAACGCGGCCTTTTTCAACTACGCAGTCGTCACCGTCCCGGGCGGTACGGTGGGCAATGCGTCCAACGCTTCTTTTCTGGCGCCGCTCAACGAGATGACCGAGGTCGCGTCCCATGAGATCGCCGAGGCGGTAACCGACCCCCACACCTACACCGGGTTCCAGGCCTGGTATGACAACGCGTTGGGGGCGAATGGCGGCGAGGTCGGCGATATTACCAACGGCTCGACTGTTTGGTTGAATGGCTACGCCGTCCAGCGGATCTCGGACCAGAACGACAACCCCATGACGCCGGCCGGCGCCACCGCGGCGACGCCGGAGACCTTCTTGCTTCAAAACAACGGCAACCTTTGGGAGCACGACGGTCGCGGCTGGACCTTCCTGAATAGCAGCGTGGCCTCCATCAGTGACCAGGGCATCGACAACCAGGGCCAGGTCATGATCGATGTCGTGTTTGCGAATCAGGCTGCTTATGAATTCCACCAGGGACAAGGCTGGACCTACATGGCCTCGAACGTCCAGAGCGCCCAGGCCGGTCAGGGCGTCTCCTACTTCCTGGGTAAGGACGGCAATGTGTGGGAGTATAAGGACACCAGCGGGAGCTTGAGTTGGATCTACAACCGGGCCACCTCCATTAGCGCGGGCACCGATCAGACGGGGGTCAACACGGTGGACATCGTCTTCAGCTGGGGCGACGCTTACGAACGCAGCGACAGCACCGGCTGGCATTCCCTGAGTTCCAACACCCAATCGGTCAGCGCCGGACAGCAGGGCAACGTGACGATGGTGAAGACCTGGGGGGACGCGTACCTCTACAGCGAGGCGAGCAACAGTTATACTTTCCTGGGTTACCACGTGAAGCAGGTCACGACCGGAGTCGATCAGTACGGCAATCTCATGATCGACCTGCTGTACACGAATGGTTTGCTGTACGAGAGGACCGGCGCGTTCGTATTTGCCACCGTGTGGACCTATTTGGATAACAACGTGACCTCGGTCAGCAAGGGGCACGGCGGACTGGTGGATGTCGTCTTCAACTGGGGCGATTCCTACGAGCACGGGGCGTACGGCAACTGGGTCTTACTTGCCGGCAATTCCCGCCAGGCCACGTGAGGCGCGGGCGTTGCCCGGGGCGGGACCGCTTTCGAGTGAAAGTGGTCCCGCCCCATTGGCATTCCGGTAGTGTCCTCCTTTGGCGTAGGTCAGGCTTTCCAGCCTGACTTTTTTCTACGGTGTGTCAGCCTCGAAAGGCTGACCTACCTCAAAGAAGCACCCAACGGCATTCCGGTAGCGGTCCGATCCCCCGGACCGATATGCTACAATAGCCGCTCACCATCATCCGCCGACGGTCTTCCTCGTGGTAAGGGTGCCACGGTCATGGTTCGCGTCTCGCAACAATGGTTCCCCCGCAGCCGGCGCGCCTGGCTCGTCCTGACTGCGTTACTTGTCCTGGTCGGCGCGGCCATCGCTGCCGGCAAGGTTGGGCCGCCCTACTACCACGCCCGCGCTGCCGACCAGGCGCTTCAACACTACGATTTTGAATCTGCCCAGAAACACCTCGACGCCTGTTTGCACTCCTGGCCCAACAGCGCCGCCACTCACCTGCTGGCCGCGCGCACGGCCCGCCGCCGCGGCTCTTACGAAGACGCCGAACGCCACCTCGAAGCGTGCGAACGGTTGCAAGGCGTCGGCCTGGCCACCGCGCGCGAGCGGGCCATGCTCCGCGCGCAACAGGGCGACCTGGGCGGCATCGAAACGCCGCTGCGTACCCTGGTTCAAGACAACGACCCGGACGCGCCGCTCGCCCTTGAAGCACTCGCCCGCGGTTACCTGGCCACCAACGACTTTCCCCAGACGATTGATTGTTTGGATCGTCTGCTCAAGCTTCAGCCCGACCACTTCCCCGCGCTGCTGCTGCGCGGCACGGTGCTGGAAACCCTGCGCGACGAGGATGAAGCCGCGCGCGACTACGAGCGTGCCGTGGCCGTCAACCCCGCGTCGGCGGCGGCCCGGCTACGGCTGGCGGCCCTGCTCGAACACCTCGGCCGCACCGGCGAGGCGGTCGGCCACTACGAGTACCTCCGCCGCCGTCCGCCGGTGGCACCGGAAGTGATCGTCGGCCTGGCCCGCTGCCGTTTCGACCTGGACGAAACGACCGAAGCCCGTCGGCTGCTCGACGAATTGCTGGTAGCGCACCCCGACCACGTCGCCGCCCTGGTCGAGCGCGGCCGCCTCGCGCTCCGCGAAGTCCGGCCGGAGGCGGCCGAACGGCTGTTGCGCCGCGCCGTCGAATTGGCTCCGTTCGACCGCGACGCCCACCGCGTCTTGGTCCACTGCCTGCACGAAGAGGGCAAGGACGACGAGGCGGCCAAGGTGCAGGCGCGGCTCGGCCGGATCGAGGCGGACTTGATGCGCATTACCAACCTCAAAGTAAAGATGGGCGACTTCCCGCACGACCCCGAATTGCGCCGCGAGATCGGCGTGCTGCTGATCGGCCTGGGCGAGGAGCAGCAGGGGTTGGGTTGGCTGGCGTCGGCGCTGCACGAGGATCCGCGCCACGCGCCGACGCACGCCGCGCTAGCGGACTATTTCGAGCGTAGCCACCGCCCCGACGACGCCGCCCGCCACCGCCGGCTGGCGCAGCCGATGAACTGAACCCCGGGAATCCACATGGGCCAGACCCCTTCGACATACATCCGCAGACTCACGTTTTTCGCGGCGGCGCTTTGCGTCGTGGGACTGGCTATTGCGGCCTACCTCCACTTTGCCCCCGCAGCGGACGAGTTACCCGCGATCGCACCGTCGCCCCCGAAGGAAGCCACCGCGGAGCAGGTGCAGGGGTTCTGCGGCGCCTGTCACGCCACGCCGCCGCCCGACACCTTCCCGCGCTCCGCCTGGCGCAAGCAGGTCAAGCAAGGCTACGACTTCTACCGCGATTCAAACCTGGCTCTGCAAAAACCGTCCATCGAGACGGTCGCCCGTTACTACGAGAGCCGTGCGCCGCTGGAACTGCCGCCGCTCGACCGCGGCGAAACCTCGGACCAAATGCCGGTGCGCTTCGAGCGCGAAAGCGTCCGCCTGCCCGGTCCGCCGTCGCATCCCGGCGTGACGAACGTCAACCTCGTTCACATGACCGACCCGAAAAAACTGGACGTGCTTGTCTGCGACGCCCGCCGCAACGAAGTATTACTCTGGAAACCTTACGACCCGGCGGCCGGCTTGCGGGTGCTGGCCAAGGTCGCCGCACCGGCGCACGCCGAAGTGGTGGACCTGGACGGCGACGGCATTCCCGACATCCTCGTGGCGAGCTTGGGCGAGTTCTACCCGACGGACGCACCGGTCGGCGGCGTGGTCTGGCTGCGCGGCCAGCCGGACGGCACCTTCAAGCCGACCCCGTTGTTGACCGGCGTGGGCCGCGTCGCCGACGTGCAGGCCGCCGACTTCCGCGGCACCGGCCGGCTGGACCTGGTGGTCGCGGTCTTCGGCTGGCAGAACACCGGCGCGGTGCTGCTGCTGGAAAACGAGACCAAGGACTGGTCCAAACCCGTCTTCACGCCGCGGGTGCTGGATGACCGGCACGGAGCGATCCACGTGCCGGTGGCGGACCTGAACAAGGACGGCCGGCCCGACTTCGTGGCCCTGCTTAGCCAGGAGCACGAAACAATCGTGGCGTTCCTGAACGAGGGCGGCGGCCGTTTCCGCAAGGAGACGATCTACACGGCTCCGCACCCCGCCTACGGCAGCAGCGGCATCCAGTTGGTGGACATGAACGGCGACGGGGCGCTTGACGTGCTGTACACGAACGGCGACATCATGGACCCGCCGCCGCTGTTGAAGCCGTACCACGGCGTGCAGTGGCTGGAAAACAAGGGTCGCTTCCCGTTCACGCATCATCCGATTGCCGCGATGTACGGCGTGGAGCGAGCCGTGGCCGCCGACGTGATGGGCAACGGCCGCGTGGATGTGGTCGCCGTGAGTTACCTGCCGGAGGAACTGTTCCCGCAGCGTAAGAAGATGGCCCTGGAGTCGGTCATCCTGCTGGAGCAAACGTCGCCGGGCAAGTTCGTGCGGCACACGCTGGAGACGACGACGTGCGACCACTTCACCTGCGCCGCCGGCGACCTCTACGGCGACGGCCGAACGCATGTGCTGACGGGCAATTTCAGTTACAGCACGCACCGGGCGGCGGGTGACGCGCTTACGATCTGGAAGAATTACGGGCAAAGAAAGTAGGGCGGATTGTGGGTGGTTGTTCTTCTCCTGGCGGGCGGATTTCGGGTACACTGTATCCCAGGCTGTAAGCCCACGGAATCGTCTACCGATCGTTGCCAGCCCCGGCGGCAAGGTCCGCCCGGCCTGGGCGTGTAACCATACCGCGGCGACGCGCTATTAATCGAAACCACCATTGCCGCCGTCACTAGCAACACGTCCCAGGTGCAGGAGGGTGCCCCTTTGACCAGAATAAGGAGGTACCGTACTCACAAATTTTGGGTCGTGACTCCACCGACCTTCCAGCGGTGTTTCCGGCCTGCTATGGTGGCAGGAGTACCAGGAGGGAAGGGCCATGATCGAACCAGACTGGTCGCTGTGCGCCTGTCCAAATCCCGCGTGTGCCGCCTACGGCCAG
>JBBRLG010000223.1:0-11096 GCA_038231495.1 Gemmatales bacterium
GGGGTGGGGATCGTCCATAATGGCATCGCCGGATCTCCTTGCGGATGTCGTTTCGCAACAACATCTTGGCAGGGGGCTCCGGCTCTTCGCTACCCGAACTTCACGCCACCCTTCTGCAATATTTTTCCGGAAAGTGCAGGGTGACGCAATCCAGCATAATTTGGCGCAGCTCGGCGACGCGCCGGGCGAACGGATTGCCCGGCCCGCCGACGTTGCCGGGCGCGAACCGGCCGTTTGGATCGCGGCCGCTGTCAGCGTCTTGAGGTGATTCATCCGTGGCGGTACAGTTTCGGGGGTCGCTTGCAGACGTGTTCATGACAACCTCGCGGTGGAAGGAAAGGGTTCGAGACCGCGCGCAACCGTGCCCGCGTTTGGGCTCCGGCGCGCCACTCCCCCATCATGCCGTAACCGGAGCGTTATTAAGAGATCAGTTTAGGTGAAAATGAACGACAGATTTGCGGGCGTCGCCTATGGTCGTGCATTGGCACCAAGCCCGGTCGCGGCTCGGATTGCACAGCGGTCCCGAACCGGGAGTGCGCCGCCCCATCCTCGATTGCGCTGCGCTCCATCCTGGGTTAGGCTTTGCAACGCATTACGCCGCGCAACGCCTTCCGGCGGTGCGCAATGCATTGATCGACAACTACGATCCAGCCCAATTCATTGCCGCGGCTTGGTCCAGTTTTCTACCTGAATCAAGTCGTCGCTAACTTCGCGAATCCTCTTCATCTTGTCGTTAGTAACCAAGACCAATCCGTGTTCGTAAGCCTGCGATGCTATCCAAAGGTCGTTTTCGTCAATTCCTAGTTCTGAAGCGGTTTCGGGGTCATAGCATTTCTCCGGGCGTTTCTTTTTTCCTTGCGGCGGATACTTGGAGAACAACTTCGCTCGAATCGCAGCGTAGTAAGCAGGTGTGGCCTTGCTTATCTCGAACGGTACCGGAAAATTCTCCCGGATGAAATCTCTGAGCGCAGCTTGCTGGTTTTCATCTGGCTCGTCAGTGAGCGCAAGCCCGTACTCGATCTCGCCAATTGTAACAACCGAGATATTGATGGGTGTTTCGGCAGGCACGGCCCTGATATGGACATTGACGTTCGCGTACTCCGCAGCGTTTTTGTCAAACCAGTAACAGACAGTTTGGGTGTCCAGAAGGTAGCCGCGCACGTCTACTCCTCTTCGTAAGACTCTACGGCAGCGGTCATTGCCTTGAGGATACCATCCGGTGCTTGCTTCCATCGGGAGATAAGCGACCCGGCCGTCGAGGCACGGTATTCTTCGGAAAGGTAATAGGCCAACGAGAAATAGGGCTCAAAATCTTCCGGGAAATAGTCTCCGAATTCAAACGGGACTGGGCGGTCTGCCTCACGGAAGTAGTCAAGCAGTTTTCGTTCAAGTCTCGGTGGCAAAGCGTAGGCGGTCAAGACCAAAGCGTCAATTCGCCGAAGCATCGCGTCAGCAGATTTCCAGTCGCTCATGGCCGCCTTTTGGTAGTCGCGGACGGCCTCCTCTGTTTTTCTTCGCAAATCCGCTGAAAACCTGGGGACCGGAAAAGTCTTGAGCGACTTCTGCGTGATGTTGAAACCTTCGCGAGTTGTGGAGAATGCGTTGACGACCGGCCCGTTTAACACGGCTGCCAGTACGGTTGCAAACGAAGGGTCATGGGGCCAGACCGCCAGGAAGGTCCGATAACAGGTCAAACCATCAAAGTCGGCGAATGCAGAAATGCGCCAAGGGCCACGTGAACGTCTGGCGGCATTTAGGATCACTTTTGGAAGGTGCCACGGTTCCTTGTAGGCGTTCCTCCGCTGATCCTCCGGCCGAATAACTAAGTGCTTGGTCTCTGGTTTCTGGAAACAATTGATCTTTGCCCGTGGCGGTACCCCCTCCAGGGTCCACGGCGGGTGGGGGGTGTCGAGAACGTACTTTTCACGGTTACCGGTTTCTTCACCTTTAATTCTGAGTGGGAGTTCCCATTCAATGCCGCGACTGGTTTCGGCCATTTCATCAAGTCGAGGCAAATTGGCTAGGTGCGCCCATATTTCGCCCAGCATGGGAACGGCCAAACTGTGCGCCGCTTCGCTAACCGTTTTGGTCGCCGTGTCGTCGCTGGTTGGTTGGTGCAGTTTACTGAACTTGTCCCAATCGTTCGCGACCACCTTGCGGTGCCGAACAGTGCTTGATTCTCCTTCGCTGCGCGGGTTAGTGGTCAGCAACAGCACGGTTTCGTGCTGCGACTCTGATTCGCGGAATGCAACGTCTGGTAGGGAGACTATTTCCAAGTTCGCGAACCGTTTCACCAAGTCTTTTCTAATCTTTCGATAACGCGGACTGTCCAGAAACTTGCTAGGCAGGACAAAACCAAGTACGCCGTCGGGATGCAAGTGAAGAAGTACACGCCGAAGAATCTCCACCGGTTTATGGGGCGATTCTACGTCCTTGCGAAGTGGATCGTCAATTGGCAAAGTCTGAAATGGCGGATTGCACAAGACGACTCTTGCATTACTCAGTGATCCGGGCAGATCGGGTGCCGTAAATACGTTCCCCTCATAAATCAGCCAACCGTTTGGGTTCGGAAAATCGGCAAGAGTAAGGCACAATCGAGCGATTTCAACTCCGAATGTTTCTACCTCAAACCCCGCAAGCACGTCCTGAAAGTAGGTGTGCCGCTCCTGAGGCGATAGAGTGCGAGGAAGTTCCGTGCGGATGCGTTGCATTGCTTCGACAAGCAATGTGGCGCTTCCGCAGCACGGCTCAACGACTAAGCCGTTAATCTCTTTGAGTCTCCTAAAACTTTCCAGCGGCAGATTGCTCACTATATAGTTGGCGATTGTGCGTGGCGTCGTGTGGATGCCAAGTGCCTTACGAACTTTTTTCGTCACCAAGGTTTTGGACCAGATGCTAGTCAGCACGTCGATGGAGAGATTCCTAAAGTCCAACCCGGACCATATTTTTTCAAATGCGG
Source organism: Gemmatales bacterium (assembly GCA_038231495.1). Taxonomy (GTDB): domain Bacteria; phylum Planctomycetota; class Planctomycetia; order Gemmatales; family Gemmataceae; genus JBBRLG01. Next base: position 2,960 of record JBBRLG010000223.1, read on the forward strand.
CTTGCCGAGTCGGCAAATTAAGAAGTTGCGGAACCGACTCGCGATAGTGGTCCGCTACCTTCTGCAAAACGGCGTCCGGGCCAGTCTCCGTTGTAAACGACCGAAATCCACGGACGCCCCTGTCATGGAAAATCTTGCCCGCAAGTAAGCGGAATGCCAAGCGGAACAATTCGCGTTCGTCGGCCTTACCGGAGGCGGTGCTTTTGTAAGTGTTTTGAGCTGCGGCGAGCGCGTCTTTGAGGATGGGGTCTAGCCTTTGTTCAATCTGCTCTTCCAGGGCGGGGATCAGGCCGGCGTCAAAAAAGTCATACTGACGCAACTGGCGCGGCTGACCGCTATTTTTGGCTCTCAGAACATTCGACGGAGACCAGTCATCCGCATGCCGCTTGAACGCTTCGTGCAATTCGGCTTTGGAACACTCTCGCTCAATGCGCGTGGATTTGCTATCCCGGCCAACAATCCAGAGGGCTACTCTGTCCGCGCGCACTTCAAAGTGAAGCGGCGCTCCGAGTGCTCGATGGGACGCAACCAGCCGCTCGCCCTGTCGCCCGTTTCGGTCAGCCAGTAGAACGCCAAAACAAGCGGTCTTGTAGGACACCGGCGTTTGCCCGAATGCCGCAGCGGGGATGTTCCTTTCAGGTGTCCCATCTTGGAAGTAATCGGGAAAGAGATAATCCCTTTCCAACAGGTCGTCGCGGTAACCAAGTTCTTCCAATTCTGCAACGGTGGCGTTGAACAGATTCTCCTGGGCAACGGATTGGAAGTAAACAGTCATAATTCCACTGCTGGTGGCCGGGTGGCTGGCTGTCCGATAATCACTTAATTGTAGCCTGCGCAACGACTTACGTCAAGAACAATGACACAACTGGTCGCGCAGCAACGCTTTACGTCGAATTCTCTGGTCCGAATCGAAATTGCCATTTTGCCTACATATGGGTAGCCTTGAGGCGTGGGGCAAACGAACCACGACGCCGTCTCTGCTGTCCGTGTGAATATGCGTCGCATTGCCGAAGAAAGCAGCACGACGCAAGAGGAAATCGGCGTGTGCATGGGTTTTGCCAGGCCCAGTGCCCGGAAAGCCATCGTTTGATGGTTTATGAGGTCCACGCCAGGTTAGGCAGCCGGTGATTTTCGTCCGATTCGGGGGAAGCCCACGCTCGATAGGGATGCAGCGAACTCCCCGCCATCACGGCCCGCGCGCCTTCAACCGTTTGTCGGCCGCCCGTGCCGCGATTACGATCCGTGGATCGTAAACGCCCTTCGCCAGCTCTCGCGGCAGATCCCCCAGCGCGTCCGGGCCGAGGTACTCCAATACCTCCAACGCCCGCAGGTCGCGAATCGTTTCCGCGGCGAGGGGCGTCGGCTCCAGGCGCGCTTGCAGGCTCTCCAGCCGGCGGCGCGCCTCCGGCGACGGGTTGCCCGCCAAACTTTCTTTTAACAGCGGCTCCGCGGCGGACAGGCGTTTCGCGAGTTCCTGCGAAGCCACATTGCGTTTCTCGAACTGATCGGCATCGAGGTCCGCAATCCAGGCCCGCAGCTCGGCGACTTCGGGGCACTTGCGGTCGAGGAGGCGTCGTCTCAGGAACGGGCCGCAGGCATCCGGCCACCGCAGCAACCGGCCCATGGCCCGGCACGCCCGTTCGGCGTCCTTGTCTAATAAGCGGTCCCATAAGGTCGGTAATTCCGCCGCCGTCGGGGGCGCGTCTCCCGGCGGCTTCTCGGTGGCCAGGCCGAACACGTCCCAGACAAGGATCGTCGCGTCGCGGTTGCCGGTTGCGAGTCTCGCGCCGTCGGGGGCGAACGCCAGCGTCGTCTGGTAGGAACGGTGGCCGCGGAAGTGTTGGCGGCACTCGCCCGAACTGGTTTCCCACACGTCCACGACGCCCGACGCCGATTCCGCGGCCAGCATCCGGCCGTTGGGCGAAAAAACCGCGTTGCGCAATTCATAATGCCCGTTACTCTCTTTGGGGGGCGACACCAGGACGTGGCGCGGCTTGCCGGCGAAAACGTCCAGGAGTTTCAGGCCGCCGGCGGGGTGGCCCGACGCAGCCACCACGTCGCCGTCCGGGGCAAACGTCAGCGCATGGATGCCGTAAAACCAGCTATAACCCTCTTCGTCCCCCCCGCGTCCCTTGCCCAGCGCCGGCGGCGGTGCCGGACGTTCGTCGAGCATCTGGGTTACCTCCCCGGAATGGTTCAGCAGCGCGACCGTGCGGCCCACGGCAACCGCGAACTGCCGGTCGGAAGAAACGCCGATGGTTTCGAGACTGGTCCCTTCGGGCGGGACGAAACTCGCCACTTTTTTGCGGGTGCCAGGGTCCCAGATTTCGATGCGGTGTTTCGCCTCGCCGCCGATCGCCAACACCAGGGTCTTGCCGTCGGGTGACAGGTTGAGGCTGGCCAGCCCCGTGGCAGGAACCTCGGGCAGTTTGATTTCCTCCGGCTTCGCGTCGCCCTTGAAGAAAGTCAGGCGGTTGCCGCGGGCCACCACGACAGTCCCATCTGGGGCCACGCGCAGGAAGGTCGGTTGGTCGTCCCACGTCGTGCCCCGTACCAACGTCCGCAGCGCATTGCCGGTCGTCGCGTCCCAGACGCGGACGGCACCATCGGGCGAGGCGGCAACCACTTCCTTGCCGCCCGGAAGGAAACCGACTTGGTGGACCATGACGCGCGGGGCGGTCAGGGCCGGCGTCGAGCGGTCCTTGCCCGAGGCCACGTCCCACCGGCGGACGCGCCCCAGGGCGTAGCCTATCGCCGACCGTCCGTCCGCCGAGAAGTCGAGGGCCAGGCAGTGCGCGGCGTCCTCGAATTGCCCCACTTCTTTGCCCGAGGCCACGTCCCAAATCACGCCTGTTTCCATCGAAACCAGGCGCTTGTTGTCCGGTAAGAAGCGGAAGTCGTGGCTTACGCCCTTGATTCGCAGCACTTCCGTCCAGCCTTTCGTTTCCCAGACGCGCAGGCCTTCGGTATAGACGGTGGCCGCGGCCAGGCTGCCATCGGCCGAGAACCGAAGCCGCTGCACGTCCTCCGGCAAGTCGCCGACCCGACTCGCTTTGCGGTCGCTTTGCCAGTCCCAAAAGTAAATGGCTTTCCGGTCGCAGATCGCCAGGGTCTTGCCGTCCGGGGCGAAGGCCAGGCAACCGACGTGTTCCCCGTCGCCTTTCCACTCGGCCATGAGTTTGCCGGTTTTCCGGTCGCGTACCCCTACCACCTGCGGCGTCTGCCACACGGTTGCGAACCATTTCTCGTCCGGTGACAGAGCACTGATCCCCGACCACGCCGCCAACGGGTCGTCCGGGGTTTGCAGTCGCTCCGGTGCCTTCTTCCCGGTCGCGGCATCCCAGTAGCGCACGACGTAGCCGTACTTCTGCCCGGGAACCGGCTTGCGGGGAGTGCCGAGCGTCCCCACGAGGTTATCGCCCTTCAGGAAGAAGACCCGAAAGTATTCAACGTCGGGGTCATCGACGTGCCAAAGTTCCTTGCCGGTCGCGGCGTCCCAGAGACAGACCACACGCCCCTGGCCGTAGGGCGTGTGATTGCTTACGGTCGCGAACGTCTTTTGGTCGGGCGCAAAGACGGGATACTCGTACTGGGAATCCCCCCGGGCGAACCGCACCGTGCCCATGCGAGCCAACGCGCCGGGCGGTAACGGGTCGCCGTATTGATCGAGCCGGGCCGCCGTAACGGCTTCACCCTTCGGCTGCTCCGCCGGCAGCGGGTCGGCTTGCGGCTCTCCTTGCTGCGAGGCCAGGACGCCCATGCCGGCAGCGGCCAGGCCGACCGTCAGCAGTGCCAGCAGCGCTGCCCTCCGAGTAACGGCGACCGCCTTCAGTACACCGCCGGGGAGCGCCTGGGACGCCAGCCGAACGGTCGTGAGGGTCAAGAGGGCCGGCACCGCCTGCGCCGCCTGGTCCGCGAGCAGCACCGCCACGACGCCCGCCGGCAGGACGACGCCGCGCCGGTCGAGTCGTTGCCGCAATAGCTCGCAGCCGCGCCGCACGCGGGCCGTTACAGAACTTTTCGACCAGGCCATTTCCCGCGCAGCCTGCTCGTGGGTCTTGCCTTCCAGGTAGCACAGGACCAGGGGCCGGCGATACTTGTCGGGCAGGTTCACCAACTCTTCGTGCAGGATCGCGCACGCCTCGGCCCGGCTCAAGGCGTCGAGGGCGTCCGGCTGGGACAACGGGGTAGGGGCCACTTGCTCGCGGTTGCGACGTTCGCCTGCCTGAGCCCGCACCCGCGTCGCGGTCCGGTAGGCGACGCCGTATAAAAAGCTCCCCAGCGAGTGGTGTTTGCGAATGCAACTCGCCTTGCGAATCAGCACCAGGAAGGTGGTCTGGAAGGCGTCTTCGGCCGCATGCACGTCACCCAACACGCGCCGGCACACGCCGAGGACGGTCGGCCCGTGGCGCTGCAACAGCAGCGCAAAGGCGGCTTCCTCGCGTCGGCCGCAGAAGCGCTCCAACAGGTCGGAGTCGCTCAGGTCCTTGATGGCTTCCGTGCCCACCTGCTTGCGTAAGTGGTCGAGCACCCGATTCAACGTGGTTACTTGCACCGTGCGGCCCTCGTAAGACCTTTGCGGAGGTTCCGGTTGTGACCACCATTATAGTGCGACGAGGGAGGCGTTTGAACAAGACAAAGCGGCGATGAGCGGGCAAAGAAGGAGAATAACCGTTCACTCCCCCCCTTACGAAGGGGGGGGCGGGGGGGGTGGAGTGGACGCCAGGACTGTCAAACTCAACCATTCTTACCCCCCCCCCGCCCCCCCTTCGTAAGGGGGGGAGAAGTTGCCGGTGAACGGTTACGAAGGAGAATTGTCAGGCGTGTCGGTGAGCGGCCCGCGAAATGCGGAAGCCGCACTTCGCCACCCGCCGCTTGCGTTCCTTGCCCGTGCATTCCGCCCGGCAGCAATTATTGCCCCAGCGGAATTCCAAGTTTTTCGGAATAATTTGGTCTGTATGACAGATAGTTCCGTTATAAGGGGTAGAGGGGCTGGCGCACACCGACTCGTCCCTTTACGGCAGGCCGCGGCGGCGTAGCCGCGGCGAGTAGGAGGCGTGTACCGCTTGAGGGAGCAGCACTTGTTTACGAAACTGTTTGAAAGCGTTTGCGAATTCATCCAGGGGTCGTCGAAGCAACGCTCCGCGCGTCGCCTCGACCTGGAACCGCTCGGAGAACGTATCGTGCCTACCACCTTCTGGTGGACCAGCCAGGGCGACGGCACCTCCTGGAAGGATCCCGCCAATTGGGGTGCCACCATGTATCCCGGGATGGGCGGCGTCACGACCGACAGCGCGATCATCAACGACATCGGCGGCCCCGTGCCGGGCGGCACGACCGCACCCACCACGGGCGTTCACGTAGACATGCCCGATCCCGTCACTCTTCGATCCCTTACCTTCAACGCCAACGCGAGCAATGCCGATTCTATTAACTTCCACAGCAACGTCACGCTCACCAACGGCGGCAGTTTCACCGACGCCAACGAAAACCGTGACAATTCCCGCAACTCAGCCATCTGGTTTTCGGGTGACAACAGCGTCTTCAGGATCGCGGGAGGTACGTTCACGTATACTGCCGGCAACTTCATGTCCCAGACGCCTACGATGAAAAACTTGAACGTGGATGCCGGTGCCACCCTGCGCAACGACGGCGCAGTCAACACTTCCCAACTGTTGCTCGTCAACCTCACGGTCTCGAACGCAGGCACGTGGGAACTGGCCAACCAATCCAAAATCGCCATCGGCAGCGCCTCGCCGAGTATTACGATTCAACCCGGCGGCACCATGTCCCTGATAGCACCTAACGACCATGGCATCGTTAGGCAAACCGGGACAGACAACTACATTGCCATCGACGACCAAGGCACGGTCCAAAGGGGGCCGGCCGCCGCAGGCTGTTATGGAATTGATGCCTGCATCCACGTCAGCAACGGCGGCCAGCTAAGCATGGGCACCAACTGCACCATTGCGTTTTACGGTAAAACTGGCGATGCGAACGCGGGCACGGGCAACCGGGGCGGCGGCGTTTTCATGGAAGGATCCACCTCCGGCGTTACCTTAAGCCCGTCCGCAACCCTCCAATGTGATTTCGGCTACCAACAAAACAGCGGCACCCTCATCTGTTTGGGGGATGTTTGGCAACCCGGGGCCACGGTTTGGACGATCGACACCGCGTATCAGGGCGGCAATGTCACGATCAACGGCGGCACGGTCTACGTGGGTACACCGTTCGGGGATTACGGCAACCTAAAACTGCATACCCAGAATCTCGGCAGCCAACTCTTCGGCATTTTTGAATGGGACCACGGGACCATCTACATCGGCGCACTAGACGACACCCAAGGCCACCAAAGCTCGGTGACCGCCGATTTCACCGTCAAGATTTCTAACCCCGATGGAAAGAATAATCCACCGGTCATGACGACCCGTTACACCGGCACCGACCCGATCGATGTGATCATTTCCCGTACAGGAACGATCCTTGACGTGGTACACCCGGCTCCGGCGAATTACACCGGCGCAACCACCGCCGAACAAGCACACTACACCTTAACACACAACTAAGTTGTGTTCCAGCCCCGGCCCCACGAAGGGCCGGGGCTGTGAACTGGGCGCCGAGATTTCCTTGCTTACCGGGAGCCAAACATGGGCATTTTTTACGCCTTCGTCGCCGTCATGACGCTTTTCGAGAGCGCGCCGCCTGCCCACTCCAACGAGTCCGAGTCTTACTACGCCAGTGCCGCGTTCCGCCGCGTGCTCGACGACCCCCTCGCCATGGCCATCGCCCGCCAGATCGCTGTGAATGAACATGTATTGGAGTTGTACGACCCCCCCCGACCGGCGTTGCCCATGAAACCCGACAAGTGGCTCGCACTGATCCACCAAAGATACCGCTCTTGCAAGGGCTGCCCGCCCTTTGCCGAGGTCAAGCGCTTCCCGTTCACTTTCAGGGAAGCCAGGGCGCTGGCAGGCAATAACGTGTTATATTTGGCCAACGCGAAAGCCCAGCGCCGCGACCACCCCGAAGAAGCGGAAAAGTGGCAGGAGCGAATCACGGCGGCCAAGCAAGCCGATGACATCCTGTTAGCCTTGGTGTTCGCCGTTAACGAAGACGGCACCGTCTCCGCCCGCCGCGTTGCCCTGAAACGGTTGAAGGAGATGCTTTCCGAGAACCAATGGCAAACCGGCACGGTGCCGCAACCGTGGCTCCTGGACAAATGACCTGGCACGCAACGCCCGGTGGCCGCGCGCCCCGTTCTGACGTTGCTACAGCCTCGGCTCAGCAAAGGGCCGGGGCTGTGAACTACGGGCCTACATTCCATTGCTTTCCGGGAGCCAAACATGGGCACCATTTACGCCTTCGTCGCCGTCATGACGCTTTTTGAAAGTCCGACGCCGTTCAAACCCAACGAGTTCGAGCCTTACTACGCCAGCGCCGCGTTTCGCCGCGTGCTCGACGATCCCCTCGCCATGGCCATCGCCCGCCAGATCGCGGTGAACGAACATGTGTTGGAAATGTACGACCCCCCCCGACCGGGGTTGGCCATCAAACCCGAGCGGTGGCTCACCCAGATCCACCAAAGGTACCTCTCCTGTAAGGGCTGCCCGCCCTTCGTCGAGGTCAAGCGCTTCCCGTTCACTTACATGCAAGCTAGGGGACTGGCCGGCCAAAACGTGTTGTATTTGTCCAACGCGAAAGCCCAGCGCCGCAACCACCCCGAAGAAGCAGAAAAGTGGCAGGCGCAAATCACGGCGGCCAAGCAAGCCGAGCCCATCCTGTTAGAGTTGATGGAGGCCGCCAACGAAGAAGGCGGGGGCACCGTCGCCCGCCGCCGCGTTGCCCTGAAACGGTTGAAGGAGATGCTTTCCGAGAACCAATGGCAAACCGGCACGGTGCCGCAACCGTGGCTGAACGACAAGTAGCCTGCCGCGCAACGCCCGGTGGCCGCGCGCCCCGTTCTTTAGGACCGCTGATGCCATAGCAGCCTGCTTTCTCGGCGGACTGGCGCGCTGCCGTACCGCGAAGCGGTTCAACAACAAAGCCGGGGGTCGCGTACTCGCGCACCCCATACGCATCAAGTTAAGGAGGCATTGCCCTTCAAAAAAACTGGAAGTCCTTCCACAATCGCTGGATA
>JBBRLG010000224.1:0-11087 GCA_038231495.1 Gemmatales bacterium
AAACTCCGGTCGCTTACGCTCCCGGCTCGCCAAAAAGCGAAAGGAGCAGCTGCCGATCAAGGAGCCTGGCCGCCGTTGCCGGGCCGACCCTTACCACCGCCGTTGCCGCCACCACCGTTGCCGCCGCCGTTACCGGCGTTGGGGTCGGCGCTGGGGTCGCGGTTACGGTTACGACCGCCGCCGTTATTGCCGCCGCTGTTATTGCCGCCGCCGTTATTGCCGCCGCCGTTGGGCTGGCCGTTCCACTGCTGACGGCCGCCACCGGGCATGCCACCGCCGCCAGGCATTCCGCCGACTTGCTGCTGGCCGTTCCACTGGACGCGACCGCCGCCGGGCATACCGCCGATCTGGATGACTCCGCCCGGACCGCCGGGGAACGCCACCGCCACGTCGGTTGGCTGGCCGAGGCTGCCGCCGTCCGCCTTGTTCTTCTTGACCAAAATCCGCTGGTAGCGGAGGGCTTCTTCGACGGTGATAAAGCCGTCGCCGTTGACGTCGATCGCCCGGAACTCATCGACCGGCCGGCCGGCGTCCTTCCACTCGTAGAGGCCAACCTGGCCGTCTTTGTCCTTGTCCAGCTGGGCAAACCACGGCGGCAGTTCCTTGGGCAGATTGCCGGCGTGGTACACCACGGGCCGCTTGTCCTCGATCACTTCGGCGGGTTGACCGATTTGGGTGGGGTCAAACACGCCGCCCTGTGGGTTGCCGGCAGTCTGTTCGCGGAGGAACGCCATGCGGGCCTTGTAATATTCCTTGTATTCGTCCAACTCGATAACGCCGTTCTTGTTCGTGTCCCACCGGGACAGTTCGGCGCGAAGTTGTTCGGTCATCTCTTCCGCTTCCAGCACGCCGTCGCCGTCTTTGTCCTGGCGCTTGAACCAGTCCTCGGCGGCCTTGTCGTCGTCGGCGGGGTTGACCGGAGCCGGATTGCCGCGCCGACCGCCGCCCCCCATGCCGCCGCCCGGACCGCCGCCGCCGTTCAACTTGGCATCGGCCATCCGCTGTTCGAGGTAAACGCCGAATTGGTCGCGGTTCAGCTGGCCGTTGGTGATGTTCTGCGTTTGCAGGAACTGCTGAAGTTTGTCGTGCGCGGTGGTATCGCCGCGGCTGGCGGACGAGGCATCCAGTTCCGCGACGGTCAAGAAGTCCTTGCCGTTGGCCATGCGGGTGAACATCATGGCGGCAATGGCCTTGGGGTCAAAATTGCCGCCGCCCATGCCGCCGCCGGGACCACCACCGCCGCGCTTGCCACCGCCGGCAGCGTCTTGCGGAGCGCCGTTGCCGCGCTTGCCACCACCGCCGGCAGCGTCTTGCGGAGCGCCGCCGCGCCGGCCGCCACCGCCAGTGTCTTGAGGGGCGCCGCTGCCGGGCTGGGTCAGGGCCGTGGTCGGCCCGAGCAGGAGCAGCACGCCGCCGAGAAGGAGGAACAGATGAAAGCGTGTGAAACGCACGGGAGAAACCCTCCGCACCTGGGTCGCCGTTCGATTGCCTGCCGAACACGGCTGCGTGTACAGGAACTTCGTTCCACCAACCGAAAACCGCGGGGACAAGGCGCAGCTCCTTTTACCCCAATCAAGAATAACGCGCAAGTATGAGAAATTGAGGAGAATGGAAGAAATCTGGGACGCCCGGCTTGCCGGCGAGGTAGGGGTGGTGGGTGGTTGCCTGATTCTGAACCAGCGAGGATGCGTTTACTTGCCTCCGGTCCGGTAAACACGAAGTTCCAGCACCGAAACGGTATTGTCGTCGTCTTCAATACGGAAGATCACCGCCAGCGGTTTGACAAACATTATCCGACGTACTCCCGAGCGCGACTCGCCCTCGTTCCGCGGATTGCGACGCAAACGACGGTCAACCTGCCGAGTCGCCACCGTTATCTTACGCCGGAGCGCGGAGTCGCCTTCCGTCCAGAGGTGGGCCAGCCTCTCCAATGCCTGCCGTTCCCACCGGACACGATACCTCATGGGTTCTCCAGATTTTTGAGGTAGGCGAGCATCTCCTCGGTGGTGAGCCAGTCCGTCGATTTTTCGCGAAGGTCCAGTTCTTCCTCGCTGATGTCTGGCGTTAGAGCCTCCCATTTGGAAGGGTCAAACACCTCCCCAACATCATCAATCGGTATGAACTGACCCAGCAAGCGTCCCGACGGGTCGCACAGGTCCACCATCTGCGTAAGTCCTTCCAATTGGTTTACGGCACTGGCATCGAGCGTGATTCGGTCCATTTTTTGTTTCCTCCCGCGGTCCGGACGATCGCCGCCTTGAATCGCTGAATTATTCTACTCTACCCTACAGCGGCACGCAACGGTTCGGCACCGTTTGAAACCTTCCCCCCGTCCCGCCTGGTATAATCCTTTCAGGCATCCTTACCCAGGAGTTCAACGCATGAAACTGTTCTGGTCCTGCGCGGTCGTCACGGCGGTCTGCCTGGCACCGACGCTGCGGGCCGACGAGCCGGCCAAGGCGGACGCCAAGCCGGTCGAGGTCCCGTACCGCACCACCATTCCCAAGCACATCATGGTCCGCGCCAAGATCAACGGCAAAGGCCCTTTCAACTTCATCCTCGACACCGGCGCGCCCGCGCTGTTCGTCTCCACCGCCGTCTGCAAGAAGCTCGGCATCGAACCCGACAAGAACGGCTGGGGCACGTTCGACAAGTTCGAGATCGAGGGCGGCGTTGTCGTTCCCAAGGCCAAGGGCCGGATCGAAGACCCGTTCCAGCTGGAAGGTATGAACGGCATGGGCCTGGCCGGCGCGGAGTTGCACGGCGTCATCGGCTACAACATTTTGGCCCGTTACAAAATGGAAATCGACTTCACCAAGGACAAGATGGTCTGGACGCCGCTCGACTACGAGCCGGAAGCCCCGAAGGGCATGGGCGGCAAGGGCGGCCCGGGCGGCATGGAAATCATGGGCACCTTGATGAAGGGTTTGGGTGCCTTCCTCGGCAAGAAGGCGACGCCAGACGTGGCCACGCGCGGCTTCCTCGGCGTCGAGCTGGAGCAGAAGGGCGACGACGTGATCCTCGTCAAATCCGTGCTGGAAAAAGGCCCCGCCGACAAGGCGGGCGTGAAGCCCGGCGACCGCATCACCAAGGTCAAGGGCCGCACGGTCGAGAACGTCGAGGACGTGCAGCGTTTCACCAAGAAGCTGCAAGCGGACGAGGCGGTCGCCCTGACCGTCGTGCGCGGCAAAGAGACGATGGAGATCACCTTCAAAACCGGCGAGGGCCTGTAACATGAAATGGCGACGCATCCTGTTCGGGTCCCTGGCCCTGCTCCTGTTGCCGTTGCTGACGGCCCGCGCCGACGACGCGGTCAAGGGCAAGAAGGACAAGGAACCCGCCCAAGAAAAGCCGATCGCGGTGCCGTTCGAGATGCTCAAGAGCGGCCACATCACCGTCATGGTGAAGGTGAACGGCAAGGGTCCGTACAAGCTAATCTTCGACACGGGCGCCCCGCTGACGCTCATCAACAACAAGGTGGCCAAGGAAGCGGGCCTGCTCAAAGACGCCAAAAAGCCGCTGTTTTCGCTGTTCGGCGCGATGGGCGAGGCGAAGATCGACCTGCTCGAAGTCGGCGACCAGAAGGCCGAGAACGTGTCGGCCATGGTGATGGACCACCCGACGGTCGAGGCGATCTCGAAGGCGTTCCTGAAGGAAGCGGGGCCGATCGACGGCATTGTCGGCTTCCCGTTCTTCGCGCGGTTCAAGATGACGCTGGACTACCAAGCCAAGACGCTGACGTTCATGCCCAACGGCTACGTGCCGCCGGACATCGTCAAGGCGATGACCGCGGCGCTGACGGCGGAGTTCGGCAACCCGGATACCGTCAAAATCCTGTCGCCGGCGGCCCAGTGGGGTTTCCTCCCTTCCAAGGAGGAAAAAGACGACGACGATGGCGTGACGGTGAAGGAAGTGTTTCCGGGCGGCGCGGCGGCGGCGGCGGGTCTGAAGGCGGGCGACCGGCTGCTGACGATCGACGGCCGCTGGACGGACACGATCCCGGACCTGTACCGCGCGGCGGAGCACATCAAGCCAGGCGCGACGGTCGCGGCCAAGGTGAAGCGCGACGGTAAAGAAGTGATGCTCAAGGTCAAGCCGACCGCCGGACTATAAAGCGATTTAACCACGGAATACACGGAAAACACGGAAAAAAGACAAGAGGCAAAAATCCAAAGGCCAATGCAAATCGTGCATCCCGCTATGCCTTTTGCCTTTTGCCTTTTGTCTTTCTGTCTTTTTTCCGTGTTTTCCGTCTATTCCGTGGTTTACTTCTGAGCGTTTCGCTCGTTCGCGGTGAAGACGAGGACGCTACAGCCGAGGTCAGGCAAATCGCGGCGCTTCACCAGGCGGAACGTCTTTTGGCTCAGTACCAGGTCGCGTAACTCCGCGTGCAACGCACATTCGGCCACGTGCTCCCAATGGCCTCCCGGCAAGCGGTCCACGAACACCAGCGTGTCGCAGTGTGTCGTCTGCAACCAGTCGCGGAACCCTTGCCGATTCTCCTCCCCCGGTGCGCCGAAGCCGTACCAGTTGTTTTCCAGCCGGTCCAGCGCGCCCGCTTGTTCGAGGAACGTCCACTGCGCCAGCGGCTTGACCGGCACCGCCGCGAGGATCGCCGTCTGGTGCGACGCCTTCATTTCCGGCAGGTAGGCGTCGGTTACGTCCAGTACCGAGACGTTCCGCGGGTGCGGCCCGCCCTCCGGTGCCGACGCCGCCTCGCGCAACGACGGCAAGAGGACGCACCCAAGCGCGACGATTGTGGCAGTAGCGAGGTAGGGTCGCACTTGCGGAATGCGAATGGTAAGGCGTCCGTAGACCAACGCCGCGGCACCGATGCCGGCCAAAACCCAGCCCGTCGCCAGCCACGAATGGAGGCAGCGGCTTTTGTAATTGGGGTGCATCGCCGTCAGCAGGGTGCCGACCAGGAACAAACAAAGGACGACCTGCCCGCCCGCGTTGAGCCGCCGGCTGGCGAGGACTGCGACGAGGATTAAGCCAGCGGCCAGCGCGGCACACCAAAACGCCTGATGATAGTCCTGCACGATGCAGGGCGTGTAAAACTGGACCCTTTCGAGCAGCGTACTGCGCTGGTCGTCGGCGGCGTTCGCGGGGCTGACGTACCAAAGGAAATAGCCGACGTGCTTGGGCAGCAGAAACCAGACCGCGAGCGGCCCGGCGTGCCACAGGAGCAGTTGCCGGACGCGGCCGTCCAGCCGCGCGGCCCAGGCGCGGCCCTCCGAGTACCACCAAAACGCGAGCCGCAGGAAAAAGACGACATAGGCCGCGTTAAGGATGTTGTGCGGCGGGTAAAGCGACACTGCGCGGCCGCTTAACAAGATCGGCTGGTTGTCGTGGGCCATGACGACGGCGACGACGCCGAGGATCGCGACGAGGACGTAGTTGAGCGGCCGGCGAAACTGGCCGAGCAGCCGTTGCCGCCAGTCGATGCCCTTGACGATGTTCCACACGAACTGCGACCGCGCCCTTGGGTGCTGCGTGAATTCGGTCGCAATCAGCGCCGCGAGGGCGACCATCCAGAAGTTGTACTTCTGCAAAAATAGCAACGTCAGTGCCAGCCCGAGGCAGCGGCCCGTCCAGACGGCGCGCGGGTTGGATTGCACGAGGACCATGTAGCAATAAAGCACGACGAGCGTCAGAAACGCGCCGCCGCTTTCGAGCATGATGTCGGTGGCGAACGCGCGGTGAGCCGGACTGGCGACAATGAACAGCGCCGCGACCAGGCCCGCGAGGACGCCGCCCTGGGGCACCGCCCGCTTCGCCAGCAGGTAGCCGAAGAACACGGTGCCGACCCAGGCCGCGAGGCTCGGCAACACCGCCAGCCGGTAGTCCAGGCCGCCGACCAGCAGGACGCCCGCCGTCACCAGCCCTTGCAACGGCGGCCAGACGCGCGCCTGGTTTACGTCGTCGAGGAAGTTAAAGACGCGGAGGTTTTGCGCGTCGGTGGCGAGGCGCAGCGAGTAGAGGTAATGCGCGTTGCGGTCGTGGGTGCTGTTGTCCCAAAGGTGGCGATCGACGGCCAGGAACTGCTGGTAGGTCAGCGCCGCCAGCGCGATGGCCATGCCCAGCACGGCGAGGGCGGGGCCGTGTTCGGCCAGGAAGGAACGGGCCTTGGACAAGGAAGGAACGGCGTGGCTGGACATGGGGAATCCTTTCCTCGTGTTTGCGTGGTGCCGCCTCGGACCGATAGACCGCCAAAACGAGCAGACGGCGGGGAGGGTCCAATGAAGTGCGGCGAAATCCCGTGGCCGGATAGGAAAGCACGTTTGCGGCAACGGCGTCAAGAGGGATCGGGTTCCAGCGCCGCCGAACGCCGACGTTGGTGCCAATGGACCCACGCCAACCGTGTCAACTTGGCGTGGGTCGCATTTTTGGCATGAGGTGCCAACCAAAAACCGGTCAAAGGCGTTCACTTACCCTTGCCACGTTGGTGGCGAGGTTGGCGTGGTTGGCGTGGCGTAGGTAATGAGTTAATAAAGTGCCTCGCACCAGCGGCAACAACGTGGACGGCCCCGGAAAAGGTTACACCCGACCCACGCCGGATCACAGCATCTGAAACGGATCGATGTCCAGCGAGAATTCGACTCCCGACGGCGGACGCAGCGTCGGCAGCACGGCCCGGAATACCTGGTGCAGCGCGCCGGGACTGGGCGATTGCAACTGGAAGTGAAAGCGATAGTAACCCTTCAGGCGGAACACCGGCGCCTCCGCCGGGCCGAGCAGGCGCACCTCCAGGGGGCCGCCCTTGCCCAGGCGGTTGAACGCCTCGTTGAACGCAGCTGCCATGCGGTCGGCGAAGTCCGACGCAGCCTGCTGGTCGCGGCTGCGGATGATGACCCGCGCCAGTCGCTGAAACGGCGGGTAGTTGTGGGCGCGGCGCGTCGCCAGCTCGGCCGCCACGAAGCCGGCGTAGTCGTGCTTGGCCGCGAAGGCGATGCACGGGTGCTCCGGCGTGTAAGTCTGGATCAGCACCCGGCCGCCGCGCGGTCCGCGGCCGGTCCGGCCCGCGACCTGCGACAATAATTGGAACGTCCGTTCGCCCGAACGGAAGTCCGGCACGTGCAGCCCCACGTCCGCGTTGACGACGCCCACCAGCGTGACGTTGGGGAAGTCCAAACCCTTCGCGATCATCTGCGTACCGAGCAGGATGTGAATGTCGCCGCGACGGAACGCCGACAGCACCTTGCCGTGGCTGCCCGGCTTGCGCATCGAGTCGCTGTCCATGCGCGCGACGACGTAGCCCTTGAAACGATCTTCGATCTCCATTTGCAGCTTTTCGGTGCCCAGCCCGTGGTAGCGCACCGCGGCCTGGCCGCACAGCGGACAGGTGCGCAGCGGCTCCTTTTCGTAGCCGCAATAGTGGCAGAGCATCACGTCGCGCAGCTTGTGATAGGTCAGCGCCAGGTCGCAGAACTTGCAGCCCTCGACGTGGCCGCACGCCGGGCAGTGGATGTGCGTCGAAAAGCCACGGCGGTTGAGCAGCAGCATGACCTGGCCGCCGTCCTTGAGCGTGGTCCGCATGGCGTGGTCCAGGGCGTCGCCGATCGGGCTGAATCGCCCCGGCGCCGACCCCTGGTGGCGCAGGTCGATCAGGCCCACGTCCGGCAACGGCCGGTCGAGCACGCGCTGCGGCAGCGTCAGCATTTTGTACGCGCCGCGCTGGGCGTTGTGGTAACTCTCCAGCGACGGCGTGGCCGAGCCGAGCAGGATCGGAATGTTTTCGAGGCGGGCGCGCATGACGGCCACGTCGCGCGCGTGGTAGCGCGGCGTCGTTTCCTGCTTGAACGTGTTTTCGTGTTCTTCGTCGATGACGATCAGCCCGAGTTTGCGCGTCGGGGCGAAGACGGCACTGCGGGCGCCGACCACGACGTGAACGTGGCCGGCCGCGACGCGCCGCCAGTGGCCGCCGCGCTCCGCGTCGCCGAGGTGGCTGTGCAAAACGGCCACCTCGCCGCAACGGCCCTTGAACCGCTGGATCGTCTGCGGCGTCAGGCTGATCTCCGGCACCAGGACCAGCGCCTCCTTGCCCTGCTTGACAATTTCCTCGATGGCCCGCAGGTAAATCTCGGTCTTGCCGCTGCCGGTGACGCCGTGCAGCAGGCAGGCGTTAAAGCCGCCGGCCGCCAGCAGCGGTTCGAGTTGTTTCCAGACGGCCGCTTGATCGTTGTTGAGGACGAGCGGGCCGTCCGGCGCAGCCTCTTCCGTGGTGTCGGCAAACTGCTCGACGCGCCGGGAGACGCGGCGCGCGACGCCCTTGGCAACCAGCGCCTCGACCGGGCCGGGGCCGCAGCGTGCGAGCCGTCCCAGGTGCCGCATCTCGACGGCGCGGCCGAGGTTCCGCAGCTGTTGCAGGGCGGTGGTTTGTTTCGCGGTCAATTCGGGTGGCGGCGTCGGCCACTCGGCGTCCGGCACCGTCTCGATGAAGACAAGTTTGCGCGTGCCGGCCCGGTCGCGCGCCCCGGCCGGGACGACAGCGTTGAGCACCTGGCCCCAACCGCACAGGTAATAGTCGGCCATCCAGCGCGTCAACCGCAGGAGGTTGTCGGTCAGGAGCGCCTCGTCGTCCAGGACGTCAAGCAACTCCTTGACGGCGCGCGGCGGCGCGGTTTCGCTCAGACGAACGCAGTAGCCGACGGTCGCCCGGTCGCCGCGGCCGAACGGCGCGCGGACGCGCTTGCCGACGCCGATGGTGGCGCGGAGTTCCTCGCCCACGGCGTAGGTAAAGGCATGGTCGAGTGGCCGGTCGAAGACGATGTCCGCGAACAGCCCGGCCGCCTGGGCGACCGCATCATCGGAGTGGAAGAGGTCGTGTTGCATGGTCCGGGTCACAGCCGTTCTCCCGCAAACGAGAGACAGTCTAATCGGAATTATACCATACCCGGCCGTGCCACCGTTTACGAGGTCGGTAGGCGTCCGCCGCTTGCGGCTTTGCGAAAGGAGAGTATCCCCCCGCCAAACGGGCGAGGGAGAAGGGTGGGCGACGAAGCCATTTCACTTTGAGCGCGGCGATACCACGGCGGATTCCTGGGGGTTCCGGTCAACGGCGGTGGCCACGATGGAGTAGATGACGACGCCGATCAGGAAGATCGACGAAATGAGGAGCACGACGATGCGGGCTTCCTTTTTGTCGTCGGCGTGAAAGGTTTTGATTTCCGCCTCGGTGAACGGGGCGGCGGCCGCGTACCCGGTGGTGTCGTGCTGGTGTTCGTGGTTCATGGTTGCGCTCTCCCTCGTCGGGGCCAACGGTCGGACAGTAAGCTACCCATCGGTATAGTCGCCCGCCCCGGTGCGGGTCAAGGAGGAGTCCGACTTTCGCCAAAACGTTAGATCGGTTCGCCTATTCCTCGACCTTCACGACCTCGACTTTCAGCTTGCCCATGACGCGCGTAACGGGCAGCAGCGGCGCCAGGGTGTGCGTGTCCGCCCAGCTATGGTCAGAAATCTTCAGGTGGCCGGGGCCGACGCCGCCCTGGCCCAGCGTCGCGTCGATGCCGAGCCATTGGCCTTTTACCCAGACCTCCGTCCACATGTGAAAGCCCAGAATCGCCTTCTTCTCGCCGTCCGGGGCGTAGACCAGCCCCAGCGCCGTGCGCGACGGCACGCCCGCCGCCCGGCACATCGCCGCCGTCAGCATCGCGTGCTGGCGGCAGTCGCCTTGCTTGTCGTTTGCCACCTGGCTCGCGCTGGCAAAGCCGATGGCGCTGCTCGGCCGCATGTTGTCGTGGACCCACTTTTCAACCTTCTGGGCCTTGCGCCAGGCGTCCGTCTCCCGGCCCACCGCGTCCGCGGCCAGCGCCTTGACCTTGTCGTCCTCGGCGTCCAGGAAATAGCTGCTGCCCGAAAACTCCTTCTTCGCCTCGGACGGGTTCTCGACCGTCGCCGGCTTGCGGAGCGCCCGCACCGTCAGTTCAAACGAATCGTCGGTGATTTTCTTGATCTTCTGTCGCCCGTCTTTCGCAAACGTCGTCGCGGCGTCGTCCTCGCCCTTGACGGTGATGCGGTAAACGACCGCTTTCGCGTCGTGGATGTGGGGCACGGGGCGGTCCAGCGGGATGAGCGTGCCCAGTCCCAGGTCCGGTAAGAGTGTCGGCGCGACGCCTTCCTGCTCGGCCACCTTCTGCGTCGTGCGGTACAGCGTCAGTTGCCCCAGGCCCGGCATGTCCAGTTCCGAGCGCACGGGTTGCCGGTCCTTGTCCAGCCAGGACACCAGGCGCGGCAGTTGGATCGCATTGCCGTTGACTTCCACCTTGTCCGTGACGGCCTCCACGCGCACCAGGGTCTTCTTGACGCGATTGACGCGGACGGTTGCTCCTTCCTTGATCGTCTCCAGCAGATCGACTTCCTCGGCGGGCTTGACCGTGGCCCGGACCTTGACCGTCGTACCGAGCGACGGCTCGAAGCTCAGGTATTCCAGCTTGTCGCCCGGCTTGACCTTCTTGTCGTGGAATAGCGACTCCTGGCGGGCCATGCCCAACACCTTGTCGTCCCACGGCACCGGTTTGCCTTTCGGGTCGTTCGCGGTGCGCAGCACCAGGCTGTCGCCCTCGACCGTGCCGGTCACGACGAATTTCTTGCCCTTGTCGAGGAACTGCGTCAGCGTCAGGCCGACGACCTTGCCCTCTGGCGTTTCGTCGGTGCTGGTCTCCATGCGCAGCGGCACGACTTCGTTGTAGCGCTTAATTTGCAGGCTCATGCTGAGCGTGGTGCGGACGACTTTTTTGCCGTCGCGTTCGATCTCCTGCACCGTGGTGTGAACGGAACCGCTCTTCGCGCCTTCGAGGTAGGCGGCGTCCCACGTCTCCTTGAGGAGCTTCGGCGGCGTCGGTTCGGCGCGAAGGGGCGCGACCAGGAATAGCACCAGTACGCCGCCGCACCACAGCAATTTGCGCATCACTTCTCCTTTACCGAGTCAATAACCATAAACTTCGGTGGCACGCCCTGAGGTACTCCGAAGGGCGTGAGCCGTTGCAAGCACACCACGCCGCTTGGCGAGGGGGGGGGGGGGGGGGGGGGGGGGGGGTGGTTGGTGGAATGGGGGTGTGGGGGCCGCCCGCGGGGGCGGAAGGGGA
>JBBRLG010000225.1:0-11029 GCA_038231495.1 Gemmatales bacterium
CTTCCTCCACCTGGAGCGACACGCCGCGCAGGGCGCGCACCGTGCCGCCTTCCAAATGATAGTTCTTCACCACGTCCAGAATGCGAACGACGGCACCCATGATCCAATGGTTATCCGAAAGTAATAAGTTCGTCAGAGCCGCAACCGTAAGGGAGCGGTGGGGGTCCACCACTCCCTTACGGTCGCGGCTCTGACACCGGGTCGCGGCTCTGACAACGGCATGTCATCGAAGTAGTTATTGCAGCACAGCGCCTTACTTACCACCACCCGTCGCGGGCGGAGCGCCGCTGCCGGCGGCCGCGCCGGGCGGCTTGCCTTTCGGGTCACCGGTGCCGCCCACGGGGGGCGCACCACCGGGCGTGGGTTTGCGGGTGCCAGGGAGCGCCTTTTCGCTTTCCTTGGCAGCCTTCTTCTCCTTGTCGGAGAGCATGGTTCGTGGGTTCATAATAATTGTCTCACCCTCCTCGACCCCGCTCTTGATCTCGGCGTATATCTCATCTTTCATACCCAGATCGACTTCCCGTGATTCGGGGCCGCGGGCCGTAAGCACGAAGCACCGGGGTTTGCCGCCCTTTTCCAGGGGGTTGAGGACGACCTGGACGGGAACGGCAAGCACGTGTTCGGCCCGCGTTTCGGTGAAGATCGTACAGACGGCACTCAGGCCGGGCTTCAATTTCAGCAGATCGACGTTGTCGTCGATTTCGACGTAAGCCTGGTAGACCTTCACGTCGGGGGCCATCCAGTCCTGCGGCGAGGCGACGTTGGCCACGCTCTTGACGTGGGCCTTGAGGGTTTTGCCCTGCACGGCATCCACGCGGACGGTGGCCGGCAGCCCTTCCTGGAACTGGACGCCGAAAGCGTGGTTGGGGTCGCCCGCGCCGCCACGACCGCCGGGGTTGCTGGCGACGCCGGGCTGGGGGGCGGCCCGCGGCGCGAGGGTCAACTCGGCCTCGTGTTCTTCCTTGTCGCGGAGCACCTTCACCTTTATCGTGTCTTCGGGTTTGTGGCCGCGTAAGGCGTCCGTCACGTCGGCGAACGTTTTGACGGCCTTTGGACCCAACTTGATGATGACATCACCGGTTTTCAGGCCCGCCTTGTCGGCCGGGCCGTCCGGGGTAATCGCTTCCAGGCGAGCCTGGACCTCCATTTGGTTAATGGACGCTTCGTGGATGCGGACGTTGACGAGCATGTGCGACAGGTCGGGGATGCTCATCATCTTCTGCCCGTACTGGACCGGTTCGCCCTGGGCGATGATGGACTGGCTGGAACCGCTGCCGGTGCGCGTCTGCTCCGGCAGGGAGTAGACCACGATGCCCGTGTGTTCGGCGTACACTTTACACTGGGTAATCTGGTCGAGGAGGTCTTTGTACTGCAAATCCTGCTGCTGATAGACGGCCCGCTTGGACTCCATGTCGGCCAAGGCGGTGCGCTCGTCGACGTTCGCCTGTTTGATGGCGTTCTCGAATGTTTGCCGATTCACCGGGTCGGTGTAGTCGGTCAAGACTTTTTTCTGCTCCTGGACCTTTTGCAGGGCCAATTTGTTGCCCATCAAAAGCGCCTGCTCGGCTTCTTCCTGGCTGGCGGTCATGTACTTCTTCTTGACCATGCGCGCCACCCAGGACGTGCGGTCCTCCTCCTGGAGGAGGTTCGACTCGGCGGTCTGGATTTGGCCTTCCAGGTCGTGCAGCGATTGCGGGTAATCGCCCTTGATCCACTTTTCCAGGTTTTTCTCGGCCAGCCCGATGGCAATTTTCTTCTGCGGGTAGGTCTGCTCGGCGGCAATCCTGTCCTTCTCGGCGTTGAGGCGGTCGATCTTTTTCGCCAGGGCTTGTTCTTGAAGATAGGAGTCGTCGATTTCGACGAGCAGGTCGCCCTTCTTGACTTGGGCGCCGTTGTCCACCACCCACTTGATCTTGGGGGCACCGCGGCTGCCGGTCTTGACCTCGCACTTGATGTCGCGGTTTTCCTTCGCCTCCAGGGCGCCGCGTTCGACGACCTTGAGTTGCAGGTCTTGGTATTCCACCGTGCGTTTCTCGATGTCGGTCCGGACCTGCGGGCCGCGGAACCAGAAGAACCAGACGCCGCCGGCGATCACGGCGAGGACGACAGCCGTTGCGGGCAGGATGAAGCGCATGAGGCGACTAACCCGGCGGGCCTTCGGCAGGCGCGACGGCCGGACGAAGCTGGATGCCGCGGTGCCGTTACCCTGCTGGTCCGGGGCTGGCGCGGTACGCTCGGCGGACGCTGCCGGGACTGAGGATTGCAACGTCATCGAATCAGACTCCTGGTGTCGAGTTGCGCAAATTCATGGGAGAGTCAGCAGGCGCTGGCGAGTGCGTGTTTCCGCGCGGGTGGGCGTGCGGCATGGTCGGTGGGGGCGGTTGCTAGAGTAGGTACAAGGGTATTATACCGCCGGAACGCCCAGCATCGCCTAATGTTTGGTTATTTTATAGTCGCCGCGCGGCCAACGCAACTAACTTTCGCCCCGGAATATCCGGGATTCACGGGCAGTAACCGTTCACCGGCATCAACTGCTCCCCCCTAGCGAAGGGGGGTAGGGGGGGTAAGAACGATTAAAGCACTCGGTCATGGCGCTATCTTAACCCCCCTACCCCCCCTTCGTAAGGGGGGAGTGAACGCTTACCACGGGCAGACCGTTAATACCGGAAGCGGGACGTGGCGGGTGCCGTCGGCGGCTCGATAATCGTGGCAGCCGGCGCGACGGCTGGACAGGGAAACTTGAGGATAGTGAAGGTCGCGGGGATTTCCGGATGACGGTCGGGCGCTTCGACGGACAGCCGCGGTCCGTGAAGATTGTCATCGACCCGCGCGGCACGGGGTGCCCAGTAACGCCACGGCGAGTAGGACGGTGCCGCACAATCGCCGCCGCAGAACAAGTCTTTCAGCGGGCCGGCACTCGCCGGGTTCGTGGAAGCAAATCCCACGGCGAGAACGAATGCCGCCACCATCAGCCGACGAATTTGGGCCACGAGCGGACCTCCCTTACCGGTGCCTTCCTGAGAATTCCCCTCTTCGTTATCGGGCGCAGCTTGCCGCGGACTTGGGGAAATCCGTGGCGCCTTTACTTCATGGCCGGCCCGTTGAGCGGCGGCAGCGTTTGGGGAGTCGCCGACGGTTGTCCCTTCGCCGGCGGCAGGAGTTCGACCGCCGCGGGTTGTGGCGCATTGAGGCTGCAATCGCAATCTTTGATTTCGTCGATCCACACCCCGCGTTGATCCAGGGGCAACAGTTCGAGGTCGCGGAAAAGTTGCATGCGCGCGTTCAGGTATTGAATCCACAAGTTCAAAAGGCCGGTCTGGGCCGCGGGTAGCGAGCGCTGGGCGCTCAGGAGTTGTTGCGTCAGGGCAGCCGGGCCGTCACCGCCGCCCCGACTGCCGGGCAGGCCGGGAATGGCCGGCGGCGGCGTCGGCGCCTCCAGGCTCTCCAGCGAACTGTCGATCGTCAGGTAAGCTAATTCCAGCTGGCGTTGCTGAATTTTGTACGCCTCGGCGAACTGACGCAGGACGAATAACTCGCCGTCCACCGCCTGCACGGCCAGGTCTTCGGCCTCCTGGAGTGTCCGCCTTTGGCGCTGGAAGGCGATCAGGCTGGCCCGGTAATTGTTGCGTTCGCGGATGCGCGTCAGGGGCAGTTCCGTGTTCAGCACCAGCTGGTGGGAAGTGGCACTGCCGCCGATGTTCAGCGGTTGAGCCAGGCCCATCGGAGTGGAAGCGTTCAACTGGTAGCCGACGTTAAACGTGCCCTGGAGGGCGTTGGCGAACACGGCGAGTTGACGCCAGGCGTCCACACTCTGGGCGCGAACGTTCATGAGGTCCAGGCGGTTGGTCAGGGCGTGCTGCGCGCCGGCCGCCTGAGCGTGGGCCAGGTCGTCGTTGACGAGATCGACCCCATCGACGCAGCAGCGCGGCAACTCCGGCCAACTCGCGCTGACGACCAGCCACTGCTGGTCGCGGGCTTCGACCAGGACTTTTTGCCAGGAACTCACCACGCTCTGGAACTGGCGGATGCGCTGGCGCTCGCCGACGGCGTCGGGCTTTTTCGGCTTGCCCATCTCGACGTAGTTGGCCTCGTATAACCGCAACACACGCTCGAAGTTGCCGAGGTCGCGCAGGCCGCTTACCGCCTTCAACCGCGCCTGATCCGCCGGCGTGGGCAGTTGTCCTTTCCGTTGCAAATCCGCTTGCTGGTCCAGCAGGGTCGTCAACTCCTTGCGATATTCCTCCAACCGGGCGGTCAAATCCTGGTTGGACAGCCTCGACCACTCGCCCCAGCGGCCGCGGATGCTGCCCGCGAAGGGCGTGCCGCGGACGATGGCGGATTTCTCAAAGAGCCGCAGGAGTTCGGGCCGTAGTCGCGGTGCCTTCTCAATGGCGAGCATATCGGAGGCTTCGCCCAGGGCGGCTTGTTCGTTCTCAATGATGGCCCGCGAGCGGCGGAATTGGTTCGTCAGGGGCCGCAGCGGCGCGTCGTCCGTTTCGATGTTCAGCTTCATCGGCACGCCGATTTCAAGCTTGAAGGCGTTCAGGGCCACGAGGTATTGCTGCTGGTCGAGCAGCAAGGTGGTGCGGCCCGCGAGCAGCTGTTGTTCGACCGATTGAATCTGCAAGGGGCCGACGACGTCGCCTTCTAACAGGCCGCGGAAACGCAGGAGGATGTCACTGAGAACGTCGATATCCTCCTGGTCGATATAGACCTGGATTTTGCGCAGCATGGTGTTGAGGTAGCCCGACGGCGGCGGGGTGATGGCTCCGGCCAGGGCGAGCGCGCCGGGGCTAAAGGGCGGCAGGATGGGGCCGTTGAGGTTGGTCGTGACGGGCGGCACGATCCCCGGCGTTAAACCGGACCCGCCAACGCCGCCGGCGTTGTTGATGCCGTTACCCGACAGCACGCCCGACGGTTGGAAGGAACCGCCGCTGATGCTGCCACCGCTGCTGCTGGCGATGGCGACGTACAACTCCTTACGGAAGCGGGCGAAACTGCGGATCGCGTACAGCAGGTTGCGCTCCGACTGCGTCAGCGGTTCCAGCGCCACCGCCCGACCGCCGCCCCGCAGCAACGGCTGAATGGCGTTGAAATTCAGCGTGGTGGCGCTGAGGGTCTTCTTCGGATTGACGAAGTCGAACACGGTTTGGTTGGCGAAGTTGAACAGGAGCAGTGCGCCGGTCGGCAAGATTTTGCTGAAGCCGGTGCCGCTGTTCAGGGTCCAGCTGTTGGTCGGGCCGCCTGCTATTTTCGAGCCGGAAGCGCCACGTACAGCCTCCTCGGCGGCGAAGAATTGCGCCATGAAGGCGAACCGCTCCACCGTCACCGGCAGCGCGGCCAGGTAAAGGTTCTCGCGCTGGTCCTGGAACTCGCGACTATTGAACGTGGCCAGTTCGGCCGCCTGGTCCAGGGTGAGCAGGTACGCGGGCCGGTCCGAAATGTCGAGCAACGACCGCCCCTTGGCTTCGACGATGGCGTCCGCATGGACCGGAGCGGATTTCGCGAGCGATTGATCCGGCATCTGGACGCTGGCCCATACTTTTTGGATGGCGGGCGTTTCCCCGGCGGACGGACCTTGCTTGTAAAACGCCTTGATGACAGGCTGCGCCTCTTGCCCGGCCGGTAATCCGTCCAGGCCGGCCAGGGATGGTGGGCGGACTTCCTGCTCTTCCGACGCCGGCGGTTCCGCATTTTTCAACCGCTCGGCTTCTTCTGCCTGGGTGCGCCGTTCGCGATTCTCCCGGTCCCAACGGGCGATCAGTTCGAGGTAGCCGGTCCCCTCGGTCCGCGCGATGCCGGCCTTGCCCGGCTTCTGCGGGTTGGGCGACAGGTCGTAAGCGGCCGGGTCGTCCGGCGGCTTGGGCGGGTGGTCGGGGTCACACGGATCAGCGAAGCGCGCCTTGGGGTCGGCGTAAACGTGCCAGTTTTCGATCTGCCAGGCCGGGTACTTGTCCTTTTGGGCAAGAACCTCCGCGACTTCCTTGTCGGCCCGCTTGCGAAAGAAGTAGCGCGTGCAGCCGCTGGTTTGGGCCAGGATGCCGGCCGCCAGTGCCAACTTGAGCACTGGACGCCCAAACGAGAGCAGCGTCTGAAAGGCGGAACCGTAACCCCAACCGCCCAGGCGGGCGTGTTTTTTTTGCGTGCGGCCGGCCATAAGTCTCACCTGCTACCGGACGGGACGGACGGAAAAGACGGTACATCCGGTATCGGCCGCAGAGTTGCGTCAGCTTCACACGAACGGCGGAACGAGACTCTTGCGCCGGGTTGTCGAGACTGTCCCAATTCACTGGGGACAACAAAGGGAGGGACAACAAAGGGACAACAAAGACAACAAAGGGGACGAAGACAACAAAGGGAGGACAACAAAGGGGACAACAAAGGGGAGGGGACAACAAAGGGGACGCATCTATATTACTTGGCGGTAGTTGAGCGCGACGCGCAGACCCGGAGGACGAAAGGGGACGGGCACGTTTATTAGGGACCTCAAAGGGATTGTTTACCCACCATTTTGACTAGGCGACCGGCGCGCCACACCCCGTCTTGACTTTCCCGCCCCGACGGCATACCGTCCCGGTCCGGAGCGTCTGCTCGCCCTACCCTTCCCCGCTGAATGGAGTCAGCGCATGACCACCGCACACGGAATCGGCGTCCCCCTTTGCGACCTGCAAGTCCAGTACCGGGAGCTGCAAACGCAGTTCGAGGACGCCTTGAAGCGGGTGCTCGCCTCCGGGCAAGTCATCCTCGGACCCGAGGTCGCGGCCCTCGAACGCGAGATTGCCGACTATTGCGGCACCGGCCACGGCGTCGGCTGCTCGTCCGGCAGCGACTCGCTGTCGCTGGCCCTGCACGCGCTGGAAATTGGACCCGGCGACGAAGTCATCATGCCCACGTTTACCTTCTTCGCCACCGCCGGCGCCGTTTGCCGAACCGGCGCAACCCCCGTGTTCACCGACATCGACCCGGTCACCTACAACATCGACCCGGTGCAGATCGAAAGCAAGATCACGCCGCGCACGCGGGCGCTCATGGTCGTCCACCTGTTCGGCCAGTGCGCCGAGATGGAGCCGATCTGGCGCATCGCCGAACGCCACGACCTCCCGATCATCGAAGACGCCGCCCAGGCGCTCGGTGCCGAGTACCAGGGCAAGCGGGCCGGCAGCCTCGGCGGCATGGCGTGCCTGAGCTTCTACCCGACCAAGAACCTCGGCGCGTTCGGCGACGCCGGCATGACGGTGACGAACGACCCCGAATGGGCGGCGCGCATGGCCTGCCTGCGCGTCCACGGCATGGAGCCGAAGTATTTCCACAAGCACCTCGGCTGGAACGGCCGCATCGACGCTCTCCAGGCGGCGCTCCTCCGGGTCAAGATGCCGCACCTGGATCGGTGGATCAGCGACCGGCAGTCGGTCGCCAAGCGTTACGACGCGCTGATCGAAGAACACCATTTGGGCCACTTCCTGCAACGGCCGACGGTCAAGGCCAAGCGCCGGCACACGTTCAACCAGTACGTGGTGCGCGTGGCCGACGGCGAGCGCGACGGGTTGGTGCGCCACTTCAAGTCGGAGCAGATCGGCTGCGAAATTTACTATCCGGTGCCGCTGCACGAGCAGGAGTGCCTGCGCCACCTGGGCCACCGCGCGGGCGACTTCCCCGCCGCGGAAGAGGCGTGCCGGTCGGTCCTGGCGCTGCCGATGTTCCCCGAACTAACCCTGGACCAACAACGCCGCGTCGTCCAGAGTTGTGTGGCCTACTTGCGCAAGCGCTGCCGCATGGCCGCTTAGTGCGGGGTCAACTCGTTTGTCCGTTGTCCGTTGTCCGTTGTCCGTGGTGGTCCGGCTGTTTTTGCAACGGACAACGGACAACGGACAACGGACAACGGACAACGGACAACGGACAACAAGGTCCGCGTTTCGCAGGCAACGACCTTTGACTCGGGAGGGAGCAACCGGGTAAGCTAACAGTACGATCCCATCCACCTACCGCGGGGAGAGGCCAGCATGAGTTCCTTGATTACGGCTCCGAAAAAGCGGCCCGACTTGCCCGACCACACGCAGCTGCCCGACAAGGACGATGTGCCCGTGATGAATTCCCTTGAGCAGCCTCAGAGCCGGTTATTGACCGACGCACTCGAACCCGTTCTTCGGAGACTTCACCCGGACGGCAACTACTTCAACGGTCGGGACTGCGGCCTTTACTGGCGCCATACCGACCCGCCGTTGCGCGGCTGCAAAGCGCCGGACTGGTTTTATGTACCCGGCGTGGAACCCCTGCCTGCGGGCGAGTATCGGCGTTCCTACGTCCTATGGCAAGAAGGCGTCGTGCCCCAGGTCGTGCTGGAGTACGCCTCGGGGGACGGCTCCGAAGAACACGACCAGACGCGCATCGACGGGAAATTCTGGGTTTACGAGCAGGGCATCGGCATTCCCTACTACGGCATCATTGTCGTTGCGACCGGGCAACTCGAAATGTATCAACTGGCGGGCGGGCGCTATGAATTGATGACCGAAAACGAACACGGTCGCTATGCCATCCCGCCTTTAGGCGTGGAACTGGGCGTCTGGCACGGCACCTTTGAAATTTCGGAAAGCGATTGGCTGCGTTGGTGGGACGAGGACGGGACTCTGCTGCCGACGGGTGACGAGCGTGCGGAACAGTTCCGCGCAGGAGCCGAACAAGCGGAAGGACGTGCCGAACGGTTCCGCGCAGAAACCGAACAAGCGGAGGCACGCGCCGAACGTTCACGCGCAGGAGCCGAACGGTCGCGGGTAGAAGCCGAACGGGCGCGGGTAGAAGCCGAACGGGCGGAAGCTCGTTCCGAACGCTTGGCCGCGAAGCTGCGCGAAATGGGCGTCGATCCCGACACGCTATGATCGCAAAAAAAGCGCGGGGCGCGGAACACCAAGCTCCGCGCCCCGCGCCTGCCATTGCACAATCCTTACGTACCCTGCTCCCAACCGGTCATGTACGCCTTCATCGCCTCCGTCAACTCGTCGATGCTAATGCCCATCGACGTGAGCTTGTGCCGGGCGACGTATTCCTCGATTTCGACGGGGACGTTGTACACTTTCGCGGACAGCTTGCCCTTGTTCTTCACGCAATACTCGGTGGCCAACGCCTGCGTCGCGAAGCTCATGTCCATGACGCTCGGCGGGTGGCCCTCGGCGGCGGCCAGGTTCACCAGCCGGCCCTGGCCGATCAGGTACACGCGGTTGCCGTTCTTCAGCTTGTACTCGTCCACGTGCGTGCGGACGTTTTGCGTGACCGCCGACGAAGCCTTCTCCAGGGCCGGCAGGTCCAGCTCCACGTCGAAGTGGCCGCTGTTGCAGACCATCGCGCCGTCCTTCATCTGCACGAAATGCTCGCCGCGGATGACGCCGGCGTTGCCCGTCACCGTGATGAAGATGTCGCCGATGCTGGCCGCGTCCGCGATCGGCATCACGCTGAAGCCGTCCATCGCCGCTTCCAGGGCGCGGATGGGGTCGATCTCCGTGACGACGACCGACGCGCCCAGGCCGCGGGCACGCATCGCCACGCCTTTGCCGCACCAGCCGTAGCCGCAGACGACGACCTTGCGGCCCGCGATCAGCACGTTGGTCGCGCGGATGATGCCGTCGATGGTGCTCTGGCCGGTGCCGTAGCGGTTGTCGAAAAAGTGCTTGGTCTGGGCGTCGTTGACCGAGATGACCGGGAAGCGCAACACGCCGTCGCGCTCCATCGCCCGCAGGCGGTTGACGCCCGTGGTCGTCTCTTCCATGCTGCCGACCACCTGGTCGATGACGCGCTTGCGCTCGGCCGGCGACATTTTTTGCGCCCAGGCCCGCACCTGGGGGTGGACATCGTCGAGGCGTTCGAGGCCGACGAAGACCATGGCGGACACGAGGTCGGCGCCGTCGTCCATCGTGACGTGCGGCTCGTGCTCGAGTGCGGCGACCATGTGGCGGTAGTAGGTGTCCTTGTCCTCTTCGCGGATGGCGAAGACGGCGATGCCGAAGTCCTGGACGAGGCTGGCGGCCACGTCGTCCTGGGTGCTGAGCGGGTTGGACGCGATGAGGACCAGGTCCGCGCCGCCGGCCTTCAGCGTGCGGGCGAGGTTGGCCGTCTCGGCGGTGACGTGCAGGCAGGCCGACATGCGCAGGCCGGCGAGCGGTTTTTCCTTGGCGAAGCGGTCGCGGATGCGCGACAAGACGGGCATGTCGGTGTCGGCCCAGAGGATGCGCTTCTTGCCGTGGGCGGCGAGCTTGAGGTCCTTGACGTCGGACCGGGACGCGATAGCGAGACTCATGGTTCCTCCATTTAGGATGATGAGAGCCGTCGCGGTCCTCCGCGACCTCATCGGGTTGTTTTAAGAATTGCCGATTGTTGTTCAAGCCGGGGGTTTGGGTCAAGGCGAAATCGGGTCGGCCGCCCCCGCGGAAGGATGGCGACATGGCGGAAGACTTCGCACGCTGGGAAAAACGCTACCGGACGCAGGACACGCCGTGGGACACGGGCCGCTCCTCGACCGAATTGCGGCGCGTCGTGGCCGAGGACAACGTCGCGCCGTGTGCCACGCTGGAAGTCGGTTGCGGCACCGGCACCAACGCCGTGTGGCTGGCCGGGCAAGGCTTCGCTGTCACCGGCGTGGACGTCAGCCCCCTGGCGATCGAACGCGCCCGGCACCAGGCGGCGGCGGCCAACGTTGCCGGGCGCTTCATCGTCGGCGATCTGCTGCGCACGCCGGAACTCGTCGGGCCGTTCGGCTTCTTCTTCGACCGCGGGGTTTATCACTACCTGCGCACGGTGGACCTTCCGGGCTATCTGCGCGTGTTGGGGCAGACGCTGCAACCGGGTGCGACCGGCCTGGTACTGGCGGGCAACGCGCGCCGGGGCCGCACCGGGCCGCCGGTCGTGACCGAAGAGGAAATTCGGGGGGTCCATTCCCAAAAAGGGGTGATACGAATCGCGACAGACGATACCATAGGCTGCGTCTGAAATGCCACAAAAGGGATCAGCTTTTCCGCACGGAGGACGGCAGCTATGGAGGTTC
>JBBRLG010000226.1:0-11012 GCA_038231495.1 Gemmatales bacterium
AACGCGGGTAACACTTGGGGCAGCGCAGGCGGAGCCGGTTGGCACCGCAACTAGTTGTTGAACCAGAACTTCCGGCAGAAACAGGCCGGCAGGTGGTGCTGCAAAGTGTTACCCTGGTTCGCCTCCCTTTGAACCATGCCCGAAATTGATGGAATGAAATGTAGTAAACGCTTTGGCGGCAACGTTTTAAGAAATGCAAAATGCTGAGCCTGACATCGGCTGGATGGCCACCTTGCCATATAGCATTGGCATGGCAAGGGTCGATTCGACTTGGGGATCGAACGGGATGAAGGAAGTACCGCGAGCCGAGCCGCGCCCTCGGCACAAGGGTACCGCTCGGCTCGCGGCACCTACCCCTTTCGCGAAGCCATGCTCCTACGACCAATTCTCGACAACAACCGGCACCCATCTGCGGTGATCCCTGGAACCGGCCCCCGGCAGACGCTATAACCAGGGGTGCCGTACCGTCGTCGCCCGGAGGGTCGCTTTCATGAGCCGCACCGCCGTTACGCTGTCCTTGCTGGCCTTCGCCGTCACGCCGTGGCTCGCGCGGGCCGACGACCGCGCCGGCGGCAAGGACCTCGCCGCCCTCCAGGAGGCCGTCGAGCAGGCCATCGAACGCGCCGAGCCGTCGGTCGCGTGCATCCTCGTGTCGCGGAGCGAGGCCTATGCCGGCTATCCGAAGTTCGCTCCAGCCAACGACGGCTCCGGCCGGCTCGGTAAGTTCGTGGGGCCGGTGCGCGACCCCTTCCATCGCGGCATGAGCGACCAGGATTTGAAACTGCAAAAGCAGGCCCAGGCCCTCGACCTGAGTTTGCCGGACACGGTGCCGGAATCGTTCGGCAGCGGCGTCGTCATCGACGCTTCCGGGCTGATCCTCACCAACGCCCACGTCGTCCGCGACGCCACCAAAGTCTACGTCCGCCTGCCGGGCAACCGCGGTAGCTGGGCCGACATCCACGCCCTCGACCCGCGCAGCGACCTTGCCGTCCTCAAGCTGATCGACAAGGTGCCGGACCTCAAGCCGATCAGGTTCGGCGACGGCGACAAGGTCAAGAAAGGTCAGTTCGTCATTTCCCTGGCCAACCCGTTCGCCGCCGGCTTCCGCGACGGCAGCCCCAGCTCGGCGTTCGGCATCATCGGCGCGCTCAAGCGCCGGGCACCGGGCAACCCCAACGAGGTCGAGCGCTCCAAACAAAGCATCCACCAGTTCGGCACCCTGCTGCAAACCGACGTGGGGTTGCGGCTTGGCAGCAGCGGCGGCGCGTTGTTGAACCTGGACGGCGAGTTGATCGGCCTGACGACGGCGACCGCGGCCCTGAGCGGCAGCGAAACGCCGGGCGGCTTTGCCGTGCCGATGGACGCCGGGGTAAAGCGCGTCGTCGAGGTGCTGGCGCGCGGCGAGGAGGTCGAGTACGGCTTCCTGGGCGTGCAGATGGAGCCGGCCTTCAACGGCAAGGGCGTGCAGGTCTCGGCCACGCCGCCGGGCATGCCGGCCGCCGCCGCCGGGCTGCGGACGGGCGACGTGATCGTCGCGATCGACGGCAAGGAGGTCAAGGACAATGACGACCTCTTTGTTCTGATCGGATTGGGGTTGGCGGGGAACAAGGCACGCATCGATTACGACCGGGGCGGCGGCCGCGATACCGTCATGGTGGAGTTGGCAAAGTTTTTCGTGCCGGGCAGCGTCATCGCGTCGAAGCGGCCGCCGGCACCGGGCGGGCTGCGGGTCGATTACCGCAGCGTCCTCAATCAGCGTCCGGTCGGCCCGTTCGGCCAGCGCGTGCCCGACGAGGGCGTGGCCATTCGCGAGGTGGTGTCCAACAGCCCGGCGGACCGGGCCGGGTTGCAGCGCGACAAGGTCGTCACGCACGTCAACGGCCGGCCGGTGGCGACGCCGAAACAGTTTTACGCCGAGATGGCCGCCGCCGCGGGCAAGGAGGTCGAGCTGCGCGTCCGCGGATTCGACAACGCGGAAGACAAGGTGAGGATCGAAGTCAAGAACTAAACAAGGAGGCCCGCCGCTGGCGGCTGAGCGCTCAGCCGCCAGCGGCGGGACGACCATGAAGTACGCGATCTGCAACGAGACGTTCGGCGACTGGGACCACGCGCGCGTCTGCCGGTTTGTCGCGGAGCTTGGCTACACCGGGTTGGAGCTGGCCCCTTTCACGCTGGCGCCGCGCGTTACCGACGTGACGGCGGAGCGCCGGTTGGAGCTGCGCCGCGAGGCGGAGAATTGCGGACTGACCATCCTCGGCTTGCACTGGCTGCTCGCCAAGACCGAAGGGTTGCACCTTAACAGTGCCGACGCGACGGTGCGCCAGCGCACGGCCGATTACCTGATCGAGTTGGCGAAGTGCTGTCGCGACGTGGGCGGCACGGTCCTCGTCTTCGGCTCGCCGGCCCAGCGGCGCGTCCCGGCCGGCGCGAGCCGTGAGGAAACAACGCGGTACGCCGTGGATACCTTCCGACGGGCCGCGCCGGGCTTTGCCGACTGCGGCGTGACGCTGGCGATCGAACCGCTGTCGCCGCCGGAGGCCGATTTCATCAACACCGCCGCCGAGGCCGTTGAAATCCTCGACGAGCTGGATCACCCGAACTTCGCCCTGCACCTCGACGTGAAAGCAATGTCCACCGAGGCGGTGCCGACGCCGAACCTGATCCGCCGATACCACGAGCGCATGGTCCACTTTCACGCCAACGACCCGAACAAGCGCGGCCCCGGTTTCGGCGACACCGATTTCGTGCCGATCTTTAAGGCGTTGCTGGAGAGCGCTTACCGGGGTTGGGTGTCGGTCGAAGTGTTCGACTACACGCCGGACCCGGAGACCATCGCGCGCGACAGCCTGCGGTACATGCGCGCGTGCGAGGCGAAGGCGGAGGGTTAGGGGGATTGCCGCTTGCGGCTTTGCCCTCCAACTTGCAAAGCCGCAAGCGGCAAATTATGTATACCTCCTAACATCCCTCGTCCCGCCGACCTTTATCCCACCAGGGGCGCCATGCACGCCGACCCGCTGCCCGACAACCCGAACGCCGGCCTGCCCTGGTGGCGGCTGTTGAACAAATATCACTGGTTCGTCCTCGTCGTCTGCTGCCTGGCCTGGGACATGGATTGCATGGACCAGCAGCTGTTCGTCCTGGCCCGGCGGCCGGCCATGACGGACCTGGTGGCTCCGGTGCAGCCCGACGACTCCCGTTTGCCGGAGTTCACCAAGGCGTTGAAAGCGCGGGCGGCAAGGGAGGGCGAGGCTGCTCCGACCGACGAGCAAGCCGTCGCCGACTTGCGGAATGCCGACATCCAGGAGGCCAGCGGCTTCGCCACCTCTATTTTCATGATCGGCTGGGCGGTCGGCGGCATCGGCTTCGGCGTCATGGGCGACCGCGTGGGCCGCGTCAAAACCTTGATGCTGACCATCCTGCTCTACGCCCTTTTCACCGGCCTTAGCGCCCTCTCCAACTCGACGTGGGATTTTTACCTGTACCGCTTTCTGACCGGGCTGGGCGTCGGCGGCGTCTTCGCGGCGGCCGTCACGCTCTTGGCCGAGACCATGCCGGACCGCGCCAGGCCGATGACCCTCGGACTGTTCCAGGCGTCGTCGGCGATCGGCAATTGCGGAGCCGCCCTCGTGTCCATGTGGTTCGGGTCGTTGCAGGAAAAGGGCGCGTTTACCGATATGAGCCTGTTGGGCCACCCGCTGACCTCCTGGCGGCTGATGTTCGTCCTTGGCATCGTGCCGGCCCTGTTGGTGGTTTTGATCCAGGTGTGGTTGAAGGAACCGGAGCGGTGGAAGCAGATGGTCGCCGCGGGCGTCAAACGCGGCGGCTCGTATGCCGAGTTGCTGGGCGACCCCCGTTGGCGGAGGCCCGCCATTTTTGGCCTGCTGTTGGCCCTGGCCGGGGTGATCGGCTTGTGGGGAATCGGCTTCTTCTCGCCCGACCTCCAACAATACGTCGCCGAGCCGGCTTACAAACAGGAGGCGGTCAACCGCGGACTGGCGACCCAAGAACAGATGGACCACAACCAGCTGCCCCCCGACGCCGGGAAATACGTCAACGGCCAAAAGGCGTACTGGGCCGGGATCACGTCCCTGTTGGTAAACGGGGGAGCGTTCTTCGGTATCTTTGCGTTTAGCTGGGTCTCCGCGTATATCGGTCGCAAGCCGGCTTTCGCCGCATTTTTCGTCCTGGCGGGTGTAAGCACAGCGGTCGTGTTCCTGTTCCTCAAAACGTGGTCGGACATCTTTTGGATGATTCCCCTGATGGGGTTTTTCCAACTGGCTTTGTTCGGCGGTTACGCGATCTACTTCCCGGAGTTGTTCCCGACGCGGCTGCGCAGCACGGGGACTTCGTTCTGCTACAACGTGGGCCGGCTGATCTCGGCAAGCGGCCCCACGCTGCTCGGCCTGCTGACCGGGACGGTGTTCGCTGCCTATCCCGCGCCGTGGCCGTTACGCTACGCCGGGGTGACGATGTGCAGCGTGTTTTTACTCGGGCTGGTGGTCTTGCCGTTCCTTCCCGAAACCAAGGGCCGACCGTTGCCGGAGTGATTTGTCGAAAGGGCTATAATGGAAGCGGTCCTGTCCGTGACGACGCCCGACTGGTTGACCAAACACGCCGGGGAAATGCGCCCCAGTAAGGACGGGCGGTCCTGCGTGGTCTACTTCGCGGGGCAAATGCAGTACGTCCTGGCGGTGCTGCCGGTGGGCGGCACGTTCGGTTGCCGGGTGACGCAGACGACTAACGGCCGCCGGCTCGACGCCGGCGCGAGTCATGCGACCCCCGACGACGCCGTGCGCGGCGGGTTGGAAGACCTGCGCAAGGCACTGGGGTGGTGAAGAATGGCGAGCCGGCTCGCCAAATTCGCAAAGCCGCAAGCGGCGGAAAACTGATATTCGCCGATCCCGAGGGAAACGGTACACTTTCCGGCACGACAGCCCGCGCTTCAACCCAGGGAAGGGTCCGCGATGTCCACGGTTGCTCTCGACCGAACCCAATCGCCTGCCGGCGTGAATTATTGGCCGGACGACCGCTGTGCCAAGGCGTTTTGGAGCCAGCGCGACGCGCCGCCGTACCAACAGCTGCTCGCCGATACAGCCGCCTGGCTCGACCCGCGCGCCGGAGAACGCTGGCTCGACCTCGGTTGCGGCGGCGGCCAACTCACCCGCGTCCTTTGGGAAAAGAGCGGCGGCACTCTGCACGAGGTCGTCGCCCTGGACTGCGCCGCGGCCAACGCCGACGCGCTCGCCCGGCTGCGGCCCACCCTGCAACCGGTCGCTTCCGCCCGGCAGGTCCGCTTCCTTCACGCCGACTTTAGCCACGGCCTGGGCGCGTGCGCCGCCGACTCCTGCGACGGCGTCGTCTCCGGTCTGGCCATTCAGTACGCCGAGTCCTATTGTGCCGAATCCGCCGCCTGGACCACCGACGCCTACGACCGCCTGCTAACCGAGGTGGGCCGGGTCTTGCGCACCGGCGGCCGGTTCGTCTTCTCAGTCAACGTGCCCGAACCGAACTGGCTGTGGGTCGCATTCCGTGGAATGCACGGCGTCTTTCGGACGCAGAAACCACTGCGTTTCTTGAAGAATTCGCTGCGCATGTTACGCTACGGCACCTGGCTCAAGCGCGAGGCGCGCAAGGGCCGCTTCCACTACTTGTCCGCGCCGGTCGTCGCGGACAAGCTCCGTGCCGCCGGCTTCGGCCCGGTCGAGCAGCGCGTCAGCTTTGCCGGACAGGCGTTCCTCTTCCGCGGCATCAAGGAATAAACTCTGCCGCTTGCGGCTTTGCAGGATAGCTTGCAAAGCCGCAAGCGGCAACTTCCCTAGGGTCAGCGCCACAGGCAAAGTCCCCCACCGCTTCCACCAACTTTTCCGCCCGCGCGGAACGGGCACGCGCCAATCCGGGTATACAATTTGCCCAGAGGAAACGCTGTAACCGCGGACCCGCGCGCCGACCACCACCCCAGCCGTTGCAATGGAGGCACCGTGATGAGCCAGACCGGCCGACCCCGGACTTTTTGGCGGTTCTACCTGCCGGTCGCGGGCGTCACGCTCGTCGTCCTCTTGCTCGTCTTTTTCGGCGTCGCCAAGTATTACCTTTCGTCCGGCGCCGCCGCGGCCAAGGTTTCCAACAGGCTTGAAATCATCCTCGGCATGCCCGTCAAAATCGGCTCGGCCAACATCGGCATCGCCGGCGAGTCGTCGCTGGGCAGCGTCGAAGGCTATGAACCGGGCGACACGCGGCCCGACAAGCCGTGGGTCACCGTGAAAAAAATTCAGGCCGACGTGGCCGCGCTCGACCTGCTCGGCGATGCCCAACCCAAACACGTCACGCTCAGCGGCGTCGAGCTGTACCTGCGCTTCGACAAGGCGGGCAACCTTTTGACCAAACTGCCGCACCCTGCCGGCACCGGGCCGGGCGGCGCGATCCCGCAAATTCACATCGACCAGGCACAACTCACGCTCGACCAGGAAGGCCGCCGTCCGATGGTCGTCGGCGGCTTCAGCGGCGACGTGATCGCGGAGGGTAAGCAACTTGTGCTTACGGGAACGGTGGACGACCCCTACTGGGCAAAGTGGGCGTTGACCGCGACCGCCGGGCTGGACGACGGTGCCATCGTCCTCAACCTCAAGACGCCGCGCACGCAGGTGACCCAGGAGAAACTCGAACGCCTGCCGTTCATCGCCCCAGTGGTTTGGGAAGGCGTGCAAGCCGAGGGCGTCACGCCGGTCGATTTCACGCTGCGGTTTAATACGGGGGCCGCGGGCGTGAAGTATCGCCTGGAGACGACGCCCGAAGAAACGCACGTCAAAGTGCCGGCGATCAAGCTGGACGCCGACCACACCAGCGGCCGGCTCGTCGTCGAGGACGCGCTGGTCGAGCTGCGCGGCGTCCAAGGCAAGTTTGTGGACGGCGACATCTTGCTGCCGACCGCCGACCTCGATTTTCGCGAGAATCCGTGGCACCTGAAGTTCGACGTGTCGGTCAAGGACTTGCAATTGCAGAAGCTGAGTGCGCTCTGGCCGTTGCCGGTGCCCAAAGATTTGAAGGGCCAGGTTACGGGCCAGGCCAAGTTGGAGGTGACGCTGGGCGACGGCAAACCGCACACGACGGGCAGCGGCGACGGCGTGATTAACACGAGGTTGTTCGGCCAACCCGCGCCGCTCGGACTGCACCTGCACGCTGGCGAGCAGGGTTTCCAATTCCGGTTGCCGGAGATCAAGACGGACGGGGCCGGTTTACTGCCGGTCCCGGCCGGGCCTGGAGTGGAAGCGCTTCTAACTCGCAACGCCCCCGAGCGGAAAGAGGAGAGGGGAGAAGTTGTCGAAGCCAGTGCCGCGGAAGAGCCGCCAGGCCAGGGGCCGATCGCCGATCTGGTCGGGTGGATCGCCGGGACGGTGGCCAACGGCGGCGGCACGGTGGTGCGGCGCGTCGAGCAATTCTTCGGCACCCTCGGTGCCACAGTTCCGAAACCCAAACCGACCTACCTCGAGCTCACCCTGTCCCTCAAGGACGTGGACCTTACGAAGGTGATCGAGCAATTCGGCCTGAAATTCTCGTTCCCGGTGACGGGCAACCTGTCGTTCTCGGCGGTGGCCAGTCTGCCGGTGGACGCGCCGGGCGACCTGCGTGCTTACCGGGCGCACGGCACCGTAACCATGACGCGCCTCAACGTCGCGGGCGTGGAGGCGACCCAACTGAAGTCCCGTTTCGATTACCGTGACGGCGTGCTGGCGCTGGAGGACGTGACGGGCCAGGTTCCCGCCTCGAACGAGCAGCCGCCAGGTGCGTTCGCCGGCGACGCCCAGTTGCGGGTAACTCCCCTCGGCGACTTGACGGTGAACTTGAAACTCACGGACGTTCCCGCTGACAGCGTCTTGTCAGCAATTCCCGCGGCGTCGGGAGTCGGCGGTCGGGTGTCGGGCGAAGCGCGGGCACGCGTGCCGGTGGAGCGTCTGACCGACCCGGCGGCGTGGACGGCGACCGCGGACCTGACCGCGAACGACGCGCGGGCGTACGGCCTTACCCTCAAGCAAGCGGCGGCTCACGTCGAGGTGGCCAACGGCCTCGCCACCGTTAGCGGGCTGCGTGGCTCGCTGCAAAACGCCCCGATAACCGGCTCCGCCCGCGTCCGGTTGCAGGGAGCCTTTCCCTACGAGGCCGTACTTAAATTGGAAAACGCGGACCTCGGCGCGCTGCAGAACCTCCGGCCCGAACTGCGGCCGCCGTTCCGACTCGCGGGACGCCTGAATCTGGAAACGGACGTGCAGGGCACCCTGTCGCCGTTTACTTATAAGGACGCCGGCAAGGTGCGGGCGGAAAACGTGGTCGTGGAAGGCGTCACGGTGGACAAGCTGAACTTCCGCTGGGAGACGGCAGCCGACCGCGTGTCGTTGCGCGACATCGACGCCCGTCTGGCCCAAGGCCGGGCGACCGGTTCCGCCGTCGTCCCCTTGGCGGCGACGGCCCCGGCCGCGGTCGATCTCGTTCTGGAAAACGCGGAGGTGGAGCAGCTCGCGCGCCGGCTGTTGGGGCCGTCGGTGCAACTGCAGGGTCGCGCGTCGGGGTCGTACCACGCCGGG
This sequence comes from Gemmatales bacterium, assembly GCA_038231495.1. GTDB lineage: Bacteria > Planctomycetota > Planctomycetia > Gemmatales > Gemmataceae > JBBRLG01. The sequence continues at coordinate 8,577 of JBBRLG010000226.1, forward strand.
TGGACCCGCGCCGACGCCAACGGCGTGCGCGACAATACGACGCAACTTGACCTGACCACCCCCTTGCTCCGCGTCGAGGGCTTTGGTGTTCGGCAAGTGACGGCCCACGTCGATTCGCGCCGCGGCACGACGCGCTATGCGCTGACGGGCACAGCACTCGACGGCAAACTGGAACTGGCCGGCACCCTGCCGCGCCTCGGCGAAGTCGTGGCCGACGACGCGCCCGCGACCGGCCATTTGACCCTCGACAAAGGGCGGTTGAGCAAGCTGGGCGAGGCGCTGCGGCTGCCGGAGTTGCTCGACCCGCTGCGGGGCCGGGTGTCGCTCGACATCAATTACCGGCACGGAGCGGACGGCCTGCCCGTTGGCCGCGGCCACTTCGTCCTCGAAAACGTCCGCTGGCACTCGACCGAGATCACCGACGCCTTCCGCGGCGACCTGCAACTGCGCGGCGAGGAGGTGCGGATCACCAACCTGACGGGCGGCGTGGGCGGCGGCGAGTTAGGCGGCCGGGTAGTGCTGAACCTCAAGAACCCCGAGCGCGGCTATTTTAACCTGACGCTCGACCGCGCCGAGGCAAGCCAGGTGGTGACGCCGGTGCAGGCGCTGCTGACCGGCGACCCGACGGAAGCGACCGGCCCGACCGCGCCGCCGCTGCAAGGCGCGTTGCAAGTAAATTTGCGCGGCAACCTCGGTCGCGAATGGCGCGGCAGCGGCACCGTCGTCCTGACGCGCGGCAAGGTGTATGGCGTCGATGTGACCGAGTGGCGCTGGCCCGTCGATTTCACCTACCACCCGCGCCGCGGTCGCGCCCAGATCGACGTCCACGACAGCACCGCGCAGTTGGGCCAGGGCCGCGCGACCGGCGACGCCAGCTTCACGATCGGCGTCGTCTCGCGCGTGGAGGGCAGCCTGCGCTTCCACGACCTTGACCTGCGGACGGTCTTACGGGGCGTCGGCGACGTGGGTTCGCTTGCCGCCGGGCGCGTGTCGGGCCGGCTGAAGTTCAGCGGCAACGAGGTGCGCTCGCTCGACGACGTGACCGCCACGCTCGACGCCACCCTGACGCAAACCCAGGCACTCGAATTGCCGGTGCTGCGCCTGGTCGTGCCGTACGTCCAGCCGGGCATGGGGTCGAACACGTTCCAGAAGGGCGACTTGCAAGCGCGCCTGGCGAACGGCGTGATCCGCGTGCAGCACCTGAGCCTGGCGAGCGACGCGCTCAAGCTCGTGCTGGAAGGCACGGTGACGCGCACCGGCCGGATCAGCCTCGATTCGACGGCGACGACGGGCAGCCTGACGGGGTTAAACAACGCGACGCTGTTGGTGCTGGCACGGCAAATCCCGCAGGTGGGGCCGGTGCCGGTGGCGCTGATTGCGGAGGCGAGCACGTTCCTGGCCAACCGTGTCGTGCAACTGCACATCGGCGGCACGCTGCGCAACCCGTCCGTGCAGGTGCAGCCGGTGGCGCTATTGACCGAGGAGGCGGTGCGCCTGCTGCTCGGGCGCGTCAACGTATCTGTGCCGTGAACGCGACAGCGCTGCCTTGAGGCCGTTGGCGCTTGGCGCAGACGCTTACCGTACAATGCCGTATGAATTGTCAGGGGTGTTCGACCGCTTGCGAGCGCTGGCCCCGCGACTCTGACCGAGAGGAAGGGTTCGGGCACCGCCTGCTTCGTTTCGTCGCCGTGACAACCAACGGAGTTTTGCAAAAAGGGAATCGTGATGACCAAATCGCCGCGCGGCGCGTTGCTGCTGGTGGCATTCCTTGCCATTTCGAGCGCAGCTTCGGGCTGCGGAAAAACCGCGACCACGGGCGCAGGCCCCATGCCGATGGGCGGAGGGCCGCCCGGCGGCGGCGGCAACCCGAAGATAAAACAGGCCATGAACAAGATCGGCGGCAAAAGCCCGACCGCCCTGTCCGCCCGGATCAATCAGGAGTTGAATGCGGAGCCGCCGGCCTGGGAAACCATTCAGCCCCAGGCGGCGGAATACGCCAAGCTGACCGCCGAACTCGGACAAATGGACCCGCCGAAAGGCTCGAAGGAATCGTGGACGAAGCTGACCACCGCCTTTTCGGCCTCGGCGACGGCACTCGACAAGGCCGTGCAGGCCAAGGACGTGGCCGCGGCCCGGGCGGCGGACATGCAGCTCATGGGGTCGTGCATGGACTGCCACCGCGAACACCGCGGCAGGCCCGACGGCCCCGGCGGTCCCGGCGGCCCTCCCGCACCACCCGACCCGCCCGGTCGGTGACGATTGAAAAAGGGTGGCGCGGCTTTGCTTTCGCAAACAATGTGACCCAGGCTTGCAGTGCGTCGGGACGGTGCCAACCATTGGCCCGACTCCGATCGAATCGAGCCGGCGCTTTTGGCCGTCCTCGACAAAGGCAAACCCGTCGTGAGGCGGGGACGCAAAGCTATGGGCTCTTAACCG
>JBBRLG010000227.1:0-10972 GCA_038231495.1 Gemmatales bacterium
AAGCGGCAAACCATTACTGCCCGTTCTCGCCGCTGAACTGGTACGTGAACCCGCCGCTGCCATCGACGCCCACGGCCACCCGGTCCACCGGCTTGCCCTGCGCCAGCTGCGTCAAAAACTCCTGCGCGATCGACGGCAACAGCGTCCCCGTAATGATGTGGTCCACGTTGCGCGCGCCGCTCTCCACGTCCTTGCAGCGCGCGGAAATCGTGTCCACTACCGCGTCGTCGAAGGTGAAGGCGGAGCGGTGGTTCGTCGCCAGGCGTTCGCCGATACGCTTCAATTGGTGGCGCACGATCTTGCGGATCACCTCGTCGCCCAGCGGGAAGTACGGCACCACCGTCATACGGCCCAGGAGCGCCGGCTTGAACGACTTCAGCAGCTCCGGCCTCATGCTTGCCGCCAAACCTTCCGGGTCGGGGCAGGTGTCCGGGTCGGCCGTTACCTTCATGATGTGGTCCGTGCCGACGTTCGACGTTAACAGGATGATCGTGTTCTTGAAATCGACCTCGGTGCCGCGGTCGTCCTGCAAACTCCCCTTGTCGAACACCTGGTAGAAGATTTCCTGCACCGCAACGTTCGCCTTCTCGATCTCGTCGAGCAACACGATGCTGTAGGGTTTACGGCGCACCGCCTCGGTCAGCACGCCGCCTTGGCCGTAGCCGACGTAGCCGGGGGCCGAGCCGGTCAGCCGCGAAATCTTGTGGTCCTCCTTGTACTCCGACATGTTGATGACCACGAGGTTGCGCGTGCCGCCGTAGAGGATGTCGGCCAGCGCCATCGCCGTCTCGGTCTTGCCGACGCCGCTCGGCCCCACCAACAGGAACACGCCGATCGGCCGCTTCGGGTCGAGCAGATTGGCCCGCGCCGTCTGCATCCGCCGGGCAATCACCTCCAGCGCCTGGTCCTGGCCGATGATGCGTTCCTGCATCCTCTGCTTGAGCGACAGCACCGTCTTGATCTCGTCCAGCACCATCTTGCCGACCGGGATGCCCGTCCAGCCGGACACCACCGCCGCCACCGCGTGCCGATCCACCACCGGATGCACCAGCGGTGTCTCGCCTTGCAGCTTCGACAGCTGCGCCTCAGCGCTCAGCAGTTCCGGCACCGACGGTGCGCCGGCCTTGGGGTCGGCCTCAATCTTGGTGCGCATGGCCTGAATCTTCGTGACCAACTCGCGCTCCTCGCCGAGCTGCTTTTGCAGCACACCCTTGCGCGCGTCGGCCGTCGCGCGCTTCTCACGCAGCTCCTCCAGGCGCTTGTCGTGCGCGCCGCCGGTGGCTTTCTCGCGCTCCAGGTCCTTGATTTCAATGTCGAGATGCTCCACGTCGCGGCTCGTATCTTCCAGTGCGGCGGGCGTGGCCGACTGGCTCAGGCCGACGCGGACACAGGCGGTGTCGAGCAGGCTGACCGACTTGTCCGGCAACTGGCGGTCGGTGATGTAGCGGTGCGACAGCTTCACCGCGTCCTCGATCGCCTCGTCCAGGATGCGCACCTTGTGATGCTTCTCCAGCGTGGGCGCGACGCCGCGCATCATGCGCATCGCCTTCTCCACGTCCGGCTCGTCTACTTTGACGACCTGAAATCGGCGCTTCAGCGCGGGGTCTTCCTCGAAATACTTCTTGTACTCCATCCACGTCGTCGCCGCGATGGTGCGCAGCTCGCCGCGGGCCAGGGCCGGCTTGAGCAGGTTGGCCGCGTCGCCGGAGCCGGCCGCGCCGCCCGCGCCAATGATCGTGTGCGCCTCGTCGATGAACAGGATGATCGGCTGCGGCGACGCCTTCACCTCGGCGATGACCGACTTCAACCGATTTTCAAACTCGCCCTTCACGCCCGCACCTGCCTGTAACAGGCCCAGGTCGAGCGTGCGCACCGCCACGTCTTTCAAGGGTGGCGGCACGTCGCCGGCGACGACCCGCAGCGCGAAGCCTTCGACGACCGCCGTCTTGCCGACGCCGGCTTCGCCGGTCAGGATCGGGTTGTTCTGTCGGCGGCGCGTGAGGATGTCGATGACCTTCCGAATCTCAAAATCGCGGCCGACGACCGGGTCGATCTCGCCCTTGCGCGCCCGGTCGGTGAGGTTGGTCGTGAACTGGTCGAGCGACGGCGTTTTCGACCCTGCGCCGGTCGGGCCGCCCGTCGCCGAGGCCGTGCCGTCCGCACCGGTTCCGACCTCGTCTTCCGCGCTGCCCGCGATGACGAGGCGCAATTCCTTGACGATGCGGTCGGCGGGAATCTTGCCGAGTTCCGGCACGTTCGACAGCAGCTTGCCGGACAGCGCGCGGTCGGTGAGCAACGCCGCGAGCAGCACGCCGGAGCGCACCTTGGGGTAGTTGAATTCCAACGAGCACAGCACCCACGCCTCGCGGATGCTGTCCTCGATGCCGACCGACCAGCCGGGCCGTTCGTCGGTCCCGCGGCGGAAGCGGTCGAGCGTCTGCGTCAGTTCCCGGCTGACGCGCGAGGCGTCCACGTCGTACTGGCGCAGGACTTTCGGCAAGTCCGAGTTGGGCGTCTCGAGCAGTTTGAGCAGCCAGTGCTCGACTTCGACATAATCGTTGCGCCGGGCCTTGCACAGCCCGACCGCTCCGGAAAGGGATTCCTGACAGACCTGATTCAGTTTGCTGAACAAGGCTTTCAAACTCACGGTCGCCATGACGACTCTCCCACGGAAAGTGAAGGGTTGCCGCTTGCGGCTAAGCGCTCAGCCGCAAGCGGCGGTCTCAAACTTGTACGATTTCCTGCCCCGAAAACACCGCGTCGTCCGCGTCGCGGGCGTGCGGCGTGGTGCCCAGCCAGGTGTTCCAGCCCAGGCGCGGCCCAAGGCCGCCGTCGTCCGTGAGGTGACACGCGGGCACGTCCTCCGCCCGCAAGATCAGTTGTATGTCGAAATCCAACTCCGGCCCGACGTACAGCCGGGCCAGGTGGCACAGCAGGAAGAACGACTTGCGCCGGGCGACCGGCGACCGGTCCGGCAAATAGGCGTCGAACTCGTCGCGCCGCAACGGTCCCAGGCGCAACCGGATCATGCCCTGCACGTCCCACACGCGCTCGCCGGCCACCAGGTTCAGACCCATCTCGCAGTTGGCGTCGCCCAGCTTCGACTGGTTGTCGGCCCCCAGCCGCAGCCAGCGTCCGTGGAACTGGCGCACCTCGACCGCCAGGCCGAAGTAGTCGGCAAGCAGGGCGCGAAGCCCGACGGCGGAACGCGGACGCTGCGATAGGAGACCACCGTAGTACAACAGGGCGAGGTCGTCAACTACCGCGAGCGTTTGTTCGCGCGGCTCCGCGTCCACCGTGACGACGTGGCTCACCCGCAACCGCCCGCGCAAAGCCGGCAAACCGAGGCCGATCAGGCTGTAAAGCGCCTGGGTAAAAGTGTCGGGTTCTTTGGCAAAATGGTCGCCGTGTTCCTGGGCGAGGAAGAAGCGGTACTTCTCCCAGGAGCGGTAGAACAGCGAAACGAAGCGGTGGTTGAACTGGTCGAGCCACGCGCGGAGGGCGTAGCGTTCCGGCCCGCGCTGCTCGCGGTCGAGGCGCATCAGCAGTTCGGTATAGTGCCGGGGCAGGATGCCGCTCGGCCCGGTCAGGCCCAGAAACGCTTGCACCAGCAACGGCGGGCCGTCCGTGCCCGGCAGGATTTCGTAGACGGCACTGGGCGGAAAATTGAGCGAAAGGTGGGCGCAAAAGCGGGCGATCTCGTCGCGCGGCGCGGCGGTCAGGCCGACAGGTCGCCGGCGCGGATCGACGCGCGCGAGCAAGCGCACGGCCTGGAAGAAATCAAACGCGAACCCTTCGGCGAACAGGCGCTCGGTGACGGTCATGGCGGACGGGACGCTCGCGAGACCAGCGGACACGGGGCGACCGCTGTAGTATGCCGGATCGGGCCAGTAATTTCGCGGGTAATTTCGGGGATTCTGCGTCCGGGGCGAGCGTCGGGGCGTAAGCCCGACGTGTTCGGGGCGTAAGCCCGACGTGTTCGGGGTGCAACCCACGTCGGGCTTACGCCCCGACGCTCGCCTGCCTCACGGCTGGTTAAAAAACTCCCTACTCGAAGCAAACCCCGTCTCGATACCGAACAGGTCCAAGGACGAAAAGACCCACCCCTTCACCTCGTCCCCTGGCGGCGTGCTGCGGTGCAACAACTCCGGCAAGAACGGCTGCGTCGGCAACACCGGCAGCGAAGGGTCGCCGTAGAACGTTCGCACCGCGTCCGTGCGGAACTCCGGCGACGCCAGGAAATTACCCGCCACCCCGGCGTGACCCAGCGTCGGCAGCGCGGTCAGCCAGCCGTTGACCTCGGTACTGCTTACGGCGGCACCCGTCCGGTGCAGAAGCAAGCTATACAGGGCCAACACGAAATTGGTGTCGGGGTTCGACGAGCCGATCAGTACGTTGGCGCGGTTACTAAATTCGGGGCTGCCCAGGAACCCCGTGATGACCTGCTCCTGGGTCGTCCCCGATTGGGAGAACAGCGTCACCCAGTAGTTATCCTCGCCGGTCGCCGGCGACCGGCCGAGGAACTGGGCGTAGTACAAATCCACGAGCCGCCGCGCCGCTTCGGTCGCATGTTCGATCCCGGAAGCTACGCCGTTTGTGCCGAGAGTTGGCAGGGCGTTGATCCAGTACGTCAACTCGGCGGTCGAACCCGCGCGGCCGAGGAAATCGAGGTACAGGTTCTGAACGAAGCGTTGGTTGCCGGGCAAGAAGTTGACGGAAGCTTCAGCGGAGCGGCCGCTCTCGCCGCCGGCGCCGACCGCCGTGACCTGGTAGAAGTAAGTCGCACCGGCGACGAGGCCGGCGTCCGAGTAGTTCGTCGAGCCGTCGTCGGTCGAGATCGGCGTCGCCCCTTCACCGCCGCTGGTGGTCGAGCGGTAGATGTTGTAACTCGTGGCCCCCGCGGCAGCATTCCACGCCAAAAAGACCGACGACGAGCCGGTCAACATCGCCGTCAGGCCGGTCGGCGGTGCGGGCGTCGCGGCGAGCAGGCCGTAACCGACCAGGGCGTTGGACGTGGCCACGAAGACGCGGCCGTTGGCGACGGTGGGCACCGCGAACGTGTCCAGCGTGCCAAGGGCATCGCGGTTGCCGGCCGCCTGGGCGCTGGTATACAACTCGGTGCCGTAGTTGCCGGCGTCGTAGGCCCGCAGCACGCCGGACCCTTTTTCCAGGTCCCACACGATGCCGTTGGTGGTGCCGTTGGCCGACACGCTCGGCGTCGAGCCGGGGTAGGAAAAGCTGTCGGGCGTCTGCGATCCGGCGGCAGTCGCAATCGAGGCACTGCCGTTGGCGATCGCGAACGCCTTGCCGTGCGCGTTGGGCGTGACGTAGTAGAGCGTGTTGTTGAAAAAGGCCGGCGTGCCGAACGCGGCACCGATCGCGCCGGACAGCGTTTGGACCACGTTGTCCGTCGAGCCGCCCGCGTTGTAGTGGCCCATGTTGTCGCGGTCGATGAGGTAGAGGACACCTTCCTTACCGGCGGCGACGAGCAGGTGCGGGTGCGCGGCACTGCCGACCGCGTCGGGGAGGATGAGCGGTGCCTGGGTGCCGAGGTCCTGGTCCTTGGAATCGAGCGTGGCCTGGTTAAACGGCGTGAAGTAATCGGCCACCTTCAGGCCCCAGCCGTTGCCGTTCGGATTGGCGGCACTGGTGGTTGGATCGACCACGAGCTTGAGGACCGAATCGCCGTAGTCGCCCTTGTTGGGCAGGCCGCTGCTGTTAAGCGTGCCGTCAAAAGTGCCGTTGCCGGTCTCGACGTAGAGCGCGCCCTGCGGGTCAACCGTGACACCGCCGCCGGCATCCCAGATGCCGCCGTCGCTGCCGTTGGGCGTGGTGTTGAACGCGGCCTTGAGTTGTAAACTGGCCGCGTCGAAGCCGAGTACCCAGCCGTGGTAGGGCGGGATGTCGCCGTTGTGGCCGGCCGTGGCGAGGTACACCGTGCCGTTGGCCAAGGTCAGGGCGGCGCGCTGGAGCTGGCGCAGGGCGTTGTAAGTGACCTTGCCGCCGACCGCGCCGGCACCCGTTCCGGTTACCGACGGCCCGCTGTTAGAGGTAAACGCGCCGCTGTTAAAGGAGGTGTCGGCGACGACCACCGGCCCGCCGGCGCGCTCGCTGCCGTCGGCCAGGCTGACCGCGTGCAACCGTTGGACGTAGTGGTTGTTGCCGTTTACCACTTCCTGCGTAGCGGCGACGACGTAGAGGGTCTGCGTGCCGGCGTCGATCGCGGGCGTACCGGTGATGCCGACCTCCGGCCCGACGCCGGTGCTGCTCACGGCGGAGCTGGGAATGGGCGTAACCGTCGCGCCGGCCAGGCCGGTGAGAAAGCTGTCTTGCCAAAGTACCTGGCCGCTGTGGGCGTCGATGGCGTAGAGGCTATCGTGCTCGGTGGCGACGAAAACCACGTCGTGAAAGCCGGGGCTGGTGCCGGTGGTGATTTTCACGCCGGTTACGACGAGCGGCTGGGCGAAGACCATGCCGTCCACGCTCGTGCTGAACTGTTTACCGAAGGTCGCGGCACTCACGTTGGCCGGCGTGAGCGTGGTTTCGTTGGGGTTTACGCCCGTGCTGGCAAGATCGTTATGGTAGTTCCCGACGTTCGCCGACGGCACGAGCCGGTTTTCGAGTTCTTCGAGGGTCGGGCGAACGAAACGAGACGACTTCCGAGACATGGCGGTTCTCCCAGGCAAGACGCCGAACGGGACGACCCATTTGCCATGCAAAAGAGGGGCCACGGGAAATCCGAAATCCGAAGAAGAAAATCCGAAATCCCAAATCCCAAATCCGAAACAGGCGGGTCTTTTTTCGGATGGCGGATTTCGGATTTGCATTTTTCGGATTTCTCTGCCCGTCAATGCTTCGGCGAAAACGCCGGCGTCGGAGTGGGTGGCGTCGCTGGACCTTCCTTCAAACCGCTGCTCGGCCGGATCGCGCCGCCCAGGCCGAGCGACTCCGGGTGCCGGGCGAGCTTGTCCGCGAACGTTTCCAAATCCTTCAAAATGCGGTCGAACCGCGGCATACTCTTGTTCAGCCCACACAACGCCTCGTCCAGGCGGTTGTACAGCGTCGGGTCGGTCAGGATGCGCTTGAACGTGCCGTCGCTCTGGCCGATGACGCGCACCAGGTCGCCCACGTCGCTCAGGCTGCGGTTGAGCTTGTCCAGGCTCGTGTCCAGGTTGCGCGTGATGGCGTCACTACGGTCGGCCAGCGGCTTCGTCGCCTTCTGCAGGTTGCGAATCACGTCGTCGGCCCGGCCCAGCGAGTCGTTGAAGTTCTTCATCACGCCGCGCGCCTCCTGCAAGCCTTCGTCCGTGTTCTTGGCGATGCCGGGCAGCCGTTCGCTGGCCTCGCGCGTGTTCTTGGCAATGGCCGGGGCTTCGTCGCTGGCCTCGCGGAGGTTGCGGGCCGTCGCCGGCAGCGTGTCGCTGGCGTCGCGCACGTTCTTGATGATCGCCGTCGCCAGGCGCACGTTGTCGTCGCTGACGAGGTTGCCCAGGCGCGTCGTCAGCACGTTAAGGTTTTCCAAAATGGTCTTCACCATGTCCTGGTTGCCGGCCACGAACAGGTTCAGCCGTTCGGTGAGCTGCGTCCAGGCGCGGGCCGTCGCACCGATGTCGTCGCTCGTCCTTTCCAGGCCGGGAATGGCCTCGCGCGCCCGCTTGGACAGCGCGCCGATCTCCTTGACCGACTCGCGGGCGTCCGGCAGCGCCCGCCGGGTGTCCTTGGCCAGGTCGCGGTACTCCTTCAACGTTTCCTCGATGAGCGGCGTCATGTCCTCGATGCGCTTGAGCGAGCGGCGCATGTCGTTCAGCGCTTCCTGCGTCGTCGGCACCACGTCGGACGCCCGGGTCAAGAGCGTGTTGATGGTGATCTGGCGCGCGCCCACGATCTCTTCGCCGGGCGGCACGATCCGGCGGTCGGGCAGTTCCGGCGGCTTGACGACGATGGGGATGAAGTCGATGCTGGCGTCGTTGCCCAGCACGCCGATGACGAGCGTCGGCTTCTCGCTGTAGTGGATGGTGTGCTTGCTCTCGACGGTGATTTTGACGCGCACCTGGCCGCTGTCGTCGTCTAGCTGCACGTCAGTCACTTCGCCGATGCGGACGCCGGAGCGGCGCACGGGGCTGCCCTGGCTGATGCCGGGCGCGTCGTCGAAGAGGACGGTGTAGGTGTTGGCCCTGCGAAACAGCGGCGGCAGGCTGCCGAACAGCAGGACCAGGCCGGCCAGCAGCACCAGCGTCACGACGACGAAGATGCCCAGGCGGATGCGGAGGTTACGCTCATTCATGGTGCGACTCACAGTTTGCCGCTGGCGGCTGAGCGGTTCCGGGCGCTCAGCCGCCAGCGGCAATTACGTTCTTCCCAGTTCCTGCAAGCGATCGCGCGCCTCGCCTTCGACGAACTGGCGCACGCGCGTGTCGCCGCAGTTTTTTAACTCGTCCCGCGTGCCGTCGAAGATGACCTGGGCCGCGTCCGGTTCCAGCCGGCTGAGCGGGTACAGCATCACGATGCGGTCGGCCACCTTTTGCACCGTCTTCATGTCGTGCGTCACGACGATGCTCGTCACCGCATACTGGCTGCGCGTCTGCAAAATCAGCTCGTTAATCACGTCCGTCATGATCGGGTCCAGGCCGGTCGTCGGCTCGTCGTAGAGCATGACCTCCGGGTTCAAGGCCAGCGCCCGCGCCAGGCCGACCCGCTTTTTCATGCCGCCGGACAACTCCGCCGGCTTCTTCGGCAGCGCCGTCGCCGGCAGGCCGACCTCCTGGAGCCGCTGGCGCACGACCTCTTGAATTTCAGACTCGGGCCGGCCACCCTGTGCCTTCAGGCCGAACGCGATGTTCTCGTAAACCGTCAGGCTGTCGAACAGCGCCGCGCCCTGGAACAGGTAGCCGAACCGCAGCCGCCGTTTGGCAATTTCGCGTTCGCTCAGGCCGGTCCACTCGGTGCCGTCGAAGGTCACGCGGCCGCCGGTGGGCCGTAGCAGGCCGATGATGATTTTCAACAGGACCGTTTTGCCGCAACCGCTTTCGCCGATCACCACCAGGGTTTGGCCACGGCGCACACTCAGGCCGATCGAACGCAGGATCGGCTGGCTGCCGAACCGCATCGACACCTGTTCGAGGGCCAGCAGTGGCACCGGGTTGATCGGGGGTGCGGTGCTCATGATTTCAGCCGCCGTTAAGGAACTTCGACCCCGCCATCGGGTACAGGATGGCGTACAACCGCGTCAAAAACAGCGCCAGGAAGAAGTCCAGCGCCAGGATCGCGATGAACGAGGTCACAAATGCGTTCGTCGCCGCCCGGCCGACGCCCTCGGCGCCGCCCTCACTCTTGAAGCCGCGATGGCAACTCAACACCGCAATCGCCGCCCCGAAGAACATGGGCTTGATGAGACCCGTAACCACGTCGTACAGCGTAATCACGCCCGACGCATTCCGCCAGTAGTGGTGGGCGTCGATGTGGTAGACGTACGTGCTAATCACCGCCCCGCCCATGACGCCCATGAAGTTGGCCAGGATCGTCAGGAGCGGGATCAGCAGCACGCACGCCAGGAACCGCGGCACCGCCAGGTAGCGCACCGGGTTGGTGCCCAGGCAGTCCAGCGCGTCAATTTGCTCGGTGACGCGCATGGTGGCCAACTCGGCGGCCATGGCGCTGCCGACCCGGCCGGCAAGCATGGTGGCCGCCAGCACCGGCCCCAGCTCGCGCACCACCGACGTATTGACGATGGTCCCCAGCTGCGTCGCCAGGCCGACCTGGGCAAACTGGTTGTAGGCCTGCACCGCCAGGACCATGCCGATGAACGTGCCGGTGATCATGACGACCGGCACGCTGCGGACGCCGATCATGTAGGCGACCGGCACGAAGGTGCCGCGGTAGGGCAGCCGGGCGCAGCCCATCAGCACTTGCCCGGCAAACAGGGCCAGGTCGCCCAGTTCGGCGAGGTTGACGTACAGGCTCTGGACGGCGTTGCCGACGAGGCGGCGCGGCGAAAAGACGGCGGTGGCCATGAGACGATCCTTCCAGCGGCAGGAACAGGCAGCGGCCCTTTCATCGGCAACCTGGAGGGGATGGGGCGACCGTAAAGAAGGACAGAAACCTTTCGCGTCGGGCAATAACCGCGCGTTGTGCCGGGAATAGTAGGTATTCTGCCGAATGGGTTCCGCTTGCGGCTTTGCGGCTCGCCAACCCCCGGTTGCCTTAAATGGGGGAAACTTTCATCACAATTCTAGGATAAGTTCGGGTTTTTCGGAAGTTTTCGCCGTCCGCGTGGCCTGTTGGCCGCGCAGAAAAGCATAGAATGGTAGAGAGGGGCGAACACAGGACGGCGGCACGAGCCGCACGCGGGACGCCCGGCCAAGTCGGGTTCCCAGGCGAACCACTTCCGGGTATGAAGCCCTCCTGACGAATGGGACGCGCGTTCGCAGCCGAAATCCAAGGGGCCGCTCACCGAATAACTTTGCAGGAGATCCCAGCCATGAAACGCCACCCCAAGAGCGCGAAAGCAAAGGCGGAAGCCATTCAGGTCTGGACGTTCGCCCAGGCCGAGTCCGCCGTTCCCTATATCAGCTCGATCGTCCGCTCGCTCCGCGAACACGCCCTGGACGTGCAGAAACACAAGTTGAAGCTGGACAAGTTGAACAAGTTGTCGGGCCGCCCCAAGCGCGACACCTTGATCGCCGAGTACGAGACGAAACACGATCTGGACCGCGCCGAACAAGAGTTCCAGGACGCCGCCGACGAGTTGCAAGCGCTCGACATTTACACGCTGGACGCGATCCGCGGCCAGGCACTGGTGCCATTCGTTCACGACGAGCAGTTGGCGTGGTTCGTCTTCGACGCCTTCGACGCCAACCCGTTCCGCTTCTGGCGCTTCCAGAGCGACCCGGATGAAACCCGCCGGCCCCTTACCAGCAAGCAACACGGATTAGTGGAGCCGACGTTGCAATCGTAAGATCGGGTGTCGGGTGTC
>JBBRLG010000228.1:0-10969 GCA_038231495.1 Gemmatales bacterium
AATCATCCGCCCCAGGCGGGGGCAAAGCAGCAAATTGAAAGCGAACATCGAGCCATTCGTTATGTGATGTCGCCTGCGGACTTTTCAGTGTGACTTGTCCTACGCCGGCGACACGTTCAACCTGTGCCCGGCGGACATTTGCCAGCGCAGCGATGGCGTCGAGTTGACGCGCACCGCTTGCCCCGTGGACGCGCCGCGGACCGGCCTCAAGGTCGAGGGCTTCACGCCGCCGCGCCCCGTCATCGACGCGATTAAGGCCATCGTCCGCGCCGGCGGCATCGACCTGGGCGGCATCGAATACATGACCGACGACCGCGACGGCCGGCTGGTTTATTACGACGTGAACGCCCTTTCCAACTTCGTGGCCGACGCCCGCAACGTGGTCGGCCTGGACCCCTTCGCCCGCCTCGTGGACTACCTCGAAGTCCGGGCGGGCTTCCGCGCGGAGGCAGCATGACCATGCGCTACGGATACTGGCTCCCCGTCTTCGGCGGCTGGCTGCGTAACGTCGAGGACGAACACATGGCCCCGACCTGGGACTACGTCAAGCGCCTCGCCCAACGCAGCGAGCAGATTGGTTACGATCTGACGCTGGTGGCGGAGCTGAACCTCAACGACATCAAGGGCGAGGACGCGCCGGCCCTGGACGCCTGGTCCACGGCCGCGGCGTTGACCGCCGTGACCGAGCGCCTGGAATTCATGGTCGCCGTGCGGCCGACGTTTCACTCGCCCGCGTTGCTCGCGAAACAGGCGGCCAACATCGACAACATCGGCGGCGGCGGTCGGTTGTCGCTCAACGTCGTGTCGTCGTGGTGGAAGGACGAGGCCCGCAAGTACGGCGTCTCGTTCGAGCAGCACGACGACCGCTACGCGCGCACGTCCGAATGGCTCGACGTGCTGGACGCGCTCTGGCAGCGCGACCACTTCAGCTTTGAAGGCCGGTACTACCGCGTGGAAGATGCGGTATTGCAGCCGAAACCGCTATCGAAGCCGCGGCCGACCGTTTACGCCGGCGGCGAATCGGAGGCGGCGAAGGAGTTAATCGCCAAGAAGTGCGACGCCTATGTCATGCACGGCGACCCGCCAGAAAAGATCGGCGAGCGCATCGCCGACATGCGCCGCCGCCGGGAGCGTCTGGGTCTGCCGCCGATGACTTACGGCGTGTCGGCCTACGCGATCGTGCGCGACACCGACGCCGAGGCCCGGCAGGAGCTGGCGCGCATCACCGACGTGAAGAGTTCGGCGGCGGGGTACAAGAATTACCAGCAATGGCTGGCCGGCACGCAGCTCGAGCAGCGTGTGTCGTTGGAGGAGTATTCCGTCTCCAACCGCGGCCTGCGTTCCGGGTTGGTCGGTACGCCGGCGCGGGTGCGCGAGCAGATGGCCGCGTTCGAGGCGGTCGGCGTCGATCTGGTGCTGCTCCAGTGCAGCCCGCAGCTGGAAGAAATGGAGCGTTTCGCCGAAGCGGTTATTGCCGGGCGGAACTAACCCGCGCCCCACGTCAGCACCAGGCCCACGGCGGCGGCTGCCATCAGCACGACCGTTGACCAGCCCAGCACATTGAGCAGCAGGCCGTTGGCGCGCTTGCCCATGACCTCCTTGTTGTTGGCCACCAGCAACACCACGGCCAGCAGCGGCGGCGTCAAAAACCCGTTGAGGACCGCGGCCCACAGCAGGGCGTCCACCGGGTTCACGCCGGTGAAATTGAGCAAGAGGCCGGCCAGCGTCGAGACGGTGATGACGGCGTAAAAGCCGCGGGCGCGGTGCGGCTTTTGATCCAGGCCGGTCCGCCAGGCGAACGCCTCGGCAACCGCGTACGCCGCGGAACCCGTCAACACCGGCACTGCCAGGAACCCCGCCCCGATCAATCCCAACGCCAGCAGGGCTTCGGCCGCGTCGCCTGCCAGAGGCTTCAGCGCCTCGGCGGCTTCCGCGGCGGTGTGGATCTCGGTGTGCCCCTCTTGGTGGAGCGTCGCACCCGTCGCCAGAATGATGAAGTACATGACCAGGTTGGAGACGAACATGCCAGTCGCCACGTCCCAACCGGCATAACGCAGTTCCGCATCGGTGGCCCCGCGCCGCCTGGCCCGCCAACCCCAGCGCGCCCGTTTCTCTTCCGCTTCCTGACTGGCCTGCCAGAAGAACAAGTAGGGAGAAATCGTCGTCCCCAGGATGCCCACCAGCACCGCCAGCGACGGCGCATCCGTGCCGATAGTCGGCACCAGGGTGCCCCAGAGGACGCCGGCCCAGTCCGGCCGCGCAAACAGGGCCGAGCCGATGTAGGCGAACAGGGCGAGGGTCAGCCATTTGAAGGTGTTCGCGATGAGTCGATACGACCCCCACACGAGCAGCGCCAGGATAAGCAAGCCGACGGGCACGATGAGGTAGGGGACCGGGATCGGGACCAGCAGGTTGATGCCGCTGGCGATGGCGCCGATGTCGGCCCCGGCGTTAAACGTGTTGGCGGCGGCCAGGGTGAATACGATGGGATACAGCAGCCACCGGGGATAGTGCCGTCGCAACACCGCCGCGAAGCCGGTGCCGTGAACCAGGCCGACCTTGGCGCAGGTGTACTGCACGGCGGCCATGAACGGAAACGTGAGCACCGCCATCCAAAGCGTGCCATAGCCGAGGGTAGCGCCCGCCGCCGCGTAGGTGCCGATGCCGGACGGATCGTCGTCCGACGCCCCCGTGACCAGGCCGGGGCCGAGGATGAGCAAGGCGCGCTTGAAGACGTTCGGCTCGCGTTCGACCTCTCCTTGCAGGGAACCCGGTTGGGGAGATGTGGCAGGTATCGCAGTTTCGGAAGGCTTGGGTTTTTTTTTCGGGTGACGTTTCATCGCATGGTTTCCGAGACCTACTCCCCCCTCTTACGCGGGAGGCTCGCTAAAAGTTTGGCGATCCTAGTGCCCGTCGTCCCACGTCATGGCATCAATCAGGCCCAGCGTGCCAGGTAGATGCCGAAGCGGACTGCCAACAATCCGAAAAAGACGCTGCCCAGCATGTACGTCATGCCCGCGAAACCGTCGCCTTCGCCGAGCAGCTTTTGCGATTCGTATTCGTACGTCGAGAAGGTGGTGTAAGCCCCGGTGAAGCCGACTGCGACGAGCAGGCGCAGGTCATCGGGTCGAACCCAATTCAGCCCCGCTGGCAACAGCCGCTCGGATAGCAGCGTTGCGAACCACCCCAGGAATAGGCTGCCGGAAATGTTGATGAAAAACGTACCCCACGGGTAACCCGGCCCCAAAAGGTAAAGCGACGCCTCGGCCACGGCCCAGCGGAGCAGCCCACCGAGGGAGGAGCCGGCGGCCACCAGAGCCATCTGAATGAGCAGGCGCACCTACAAATCCTCTCAATTTAGAACTCCGATCCGTCCTTAACTAAACAACGCGGTAACCGGCCGTCCCTCGCAGACGCGGTGCGGCCGGTCGTCGCGGTCGTGAACTTCGCTTTCCGGCGGGATGCCGAGCGTGTGGTAAATGGTCGCCAGCAAATCTTCCGGCGACACGGGGTTGTCTTTGACGTACGCCGCCAGCTTGTCGGTCGCGCCGTACACCTGGCCGCCGCGCACGCCGCCGCCGGCCAACAGGGCCGATTGCGCCATGCCCCAGTGTTCGCGGCCCTGGTTGGGGTTGATCTTCGGCGTCCGCCCAAACTCGCCGACCGCGACCACAAGCGTTTCATCGAGGAGGCCACGCTGCGACAGGTCGTCGATTAACGCGGAGTACGCCCGGTCCAGCGGCGGGATGCAGTATTTCTCCTTGAGCATCGCGTAGCCCGAGGCGTTGCCCAGGCCCGGTGTGCCGCCGTGACAGTCCCAAACGTTGGCGATGCGGCCGTTGGGCATGAAATACATCCACACGACCGAGACGAGCCGTACGTCCGCCTCGACCAACCGCCGGGCGAGCAGAAAACTGTCGCCGTACTCGTTGCGACCATAGAGGTCGCGCACGGCAGGCGGCTCCAGGTCGAGGTTGAACGCCTTCTTCGCGGCGGGGGACGACAACAGGCGGAATGCCTGTTCGTAGAAGCCGCCCAGCGCTTCCGTCGAACGGCGGTCTTGCAAGCGGCGGTCCTGTTCTTCCAGCAGGTTAAGCAAGCCGTGCCGGGCCAGGAGCCGGCTGTCGTCAATCTGGTTGGGCAGCGCCAGCGGATGGGTGGGTTGGTCGCTGGAGTTCGGCGCCTCGCGCAATTCCAGCGGGTCGTGGCGCGTGCCGAGGAAACCGGCGTAAGTACCCGCATACGTCACGCCGTCGTGGCCGATGGGCCGCGGCACCGTCACGCTCGCGGGCAGGACGCCGCCGGGACTGAAATACGATACAACCGATCCCATATTCGGGAAATCCGTGCGCCGGCGCTGGTTGCGCGGCGAAATGAGCGTCGGGTTCTGCCGGCCCGTGAGCATGTGGTAGACCGACGCCTCATGGACGGTGCTGTTGTGCGTCACCGAGCGGACGACGGCGATCTTGTCGGTGTGTTGGGCCAGGAGCGGCATTTGGTCGCAAATGTCGATGCCGGGAACGCGGGTGCGGATCGGCTTAAACTCGCTGCGGATGCCCTGCGGCGCGTCGGGCTTCATGTCCCACAGATCCTGTTGCGGCGGTCCGCCCCAGAGGAAGAGGTAGATGCACGACTTCGCCTTGCCCGCCGATTTCGCCGCGGGGGCGGGGGCGGCGTTCAGGAGGCCCGGCAGTGAGAGCGCGCCGAGGCCGAGTTGGCCCAGGCGGATCATGGCGTCGCGGCGGTGCAGCATGGCATGAATCTCCGGGGGACGACGGTGCTATGTCCCGATTATGCAACGAACGGCAGCACCAATCAAGTGGTTGCAGCGGCCTTCTCGTCGTGGTAGGGTGCCAGGTAGTCCGGAATTCCCGCGCCGTTGCTTTCCCTGGCCGGCGGTGAGCGCCGGCACCTCTCAAGGAGACTACGCCATGTCCCTGCCCGCCAAGCCCGTCTGGTTTGCCGTGCTTGCCGCCTGTTTTTGCGTGTGGTTTGCGACGGCCGCAACGGCGCAGACGGACGAACCCGCCATCCCGCGCGTGAAGCCGTCGGCGACGCGCACGCTGGCCTTCGAGCCGAACGATCCCAACAACCCCAACGCACGGTTTTACCAGGGCGGCAATGTCGGCAAATCCAGTTACGCCATCTCCGCCGACGGCAAATACCTGGCCATGCCGATCGGCAACGGCTATCAAGTCGGGGTTTGGGACCTGGCCGCGGGCAAGACCGAGGGCGGGTTCGGGCAAATGCAACAGCTGGGCGCGTTGGCCCTCAGCCCCGACGGCAAGCGGTTGATCGCCACGGCTGGGCAGAACGGCCAGAACAACGTCGTCGAACTCTGGGACACGGATAAGCACAAGAAAATAGCCAACCTGGACGAAGGCGTGAACTTCACCTACTTCACGAGTGCGGCCTTCACGCCGGACGGCAAAACCATCGCGCTTGCAGGTGCCGCCCAGGCGCGCAACGGCCAACCCGGCGGCCTCATGATTCATTTTTGGGACCTGGCCAGCGGCGACGAGGTGCGCAAGCTGGAAGGGCCGCCGCAGCCGCCCAACCCGAACCCGCGGCAATGGCGGCCGGCCACGGTGGATTGCATGGCGTTCACGCCCGACGGCAAAACCCTGGGCCTGGTGGCGGACCGCAAGCTGCTGCTTTACGAGGTCGCGACCGGCAAGGAACGCGGCCTCGTCGCCGCGTTGCCGGCCGCAGGGCCGAACCCCCGGCCCAATTATAACAACAACGTCGGTCCCGATTCGGTCGCCCTGTCGCTGGCGTTCAGTCCTGACGGCCGCTACCTGGCCGCCGGCTGCACCGACGCGACGGTCCGCGTGTGGGACACCGTTTCCGGTGCGGAATTGCTGCCGGCCCTGGGCCACAAATCCGAGGTGCGGGCCGTTATCTTTGCCGCCGACGGCAAGAGTCTGACCTCGTTCGGGCAGGACAACAAAATAATGACCTGGCCGGTCGCCGAATTCCGGAAGCCGTGGTCGGTCGATCCGACGAAAATGACGGCCAAAGTGTTGCAAGGGCTGTGGGACGATCTGCACGGCGACGACCGCACAGCCATGAGTCAGGCAATCCGCCTTTTGGCCGAAGCGCCGGGGCCGACCGTGGCGTTCTTCCGCGAAAAACTAAAGCCGGTACCGGTGGTGGACGCCGGGCTTATCCAGCAAATGGTTGCGGACCTGCGCAGTGACGATTTCAACCAACGTAAGAAGGCGGCGGTCGAATTACGGAAGTTGGGCGATCTGGCGCTGCCGGCGATGCGCGACGCCCAACAAAAGGCGGGCTACGACCCAACCCTCGCCCTGTTGACACAGGGTCTCGAAAGCAAGTACCCGACGGTGGACCAGCTTCAGGCATTGCACGCGATTGAGGTGTTGGAGCGTCTCGGCACGGACGATGCGCGCAAGCTGCTCGGCGAGTTGGCCAAGGGGGCGGCCGAGTCGGTGCTGACGCAACGAGTCGTGGCGGTCCTGGACCGCCAGCCCAAGGCCGCCGGACCCGTCGCGGCACCGGCCAAACTGGAAGTCCTGTGGGCGGACCTGAATGCCGAGGATTCGGCAAAGGCGTTTAAGGCAATCCGGGCCTTGGCTGCGCGGCCGAAAGAGGCGGCTCCGTTCCTGCGCGACCAGTTGCGGCCCGTCGCTGCCGCGGAAGCCAGTGACGACCCGGAGCGCCTCACCAAGCTCACCGCCGACCTCGACTCCAACGACTTTCAGACGCGCGAGAACGCTTCCAAAGACCTGCGAAAACTGGGGCGGCGCGCCGAGGCGTCTTTGAAAAAGGTACTGGAGGGGTCGCCGAGCGCGGAAGTCAAACAGCGCGTCGAGGCGCTGCTCCAGGAGATCGGCAAGCCGAAGTTGTCGTTGGAGCAATTGCAGGTGAGCCGGGCGCTGGAGGCGCTGGAGCGCATGGGCGGCGACGAAGGCCGCGACGCCCTGGAACAGCTTGCCAAGGAAGCCAAAAATCGCGCGCTCAAGGACGCGCTGGCCGACACGCTCAAGCGGTTGCCGAAATAACGGGAGCATCCGGTGTGCCGCTGGCGGCTGAGCGCTCAGCCGCCAGCGGCGGACCGTTGATCTCCTCGACAACGCTGCCGTAAGTCGAGGTGGTCGGCACGGGGGTGCTGGGCGGGAGCTTGTTGACGGTCAGGGTCGCCGCGCCCAAGGAGACGTAGTTGTCGAAGCCCAACTCGATGCCGCGGATCATCGACCGTTGCATAAACGTCGGGTCGGCGTTGCGGTCCTTGTTGTAGAACCGCGGCCCGCCGGTCAGCGTGGGCTGGGCGCTCGCCGGCGTGACGTAGTTGACGAACGCCTTGCCGAGGACGACCTGCGCGGTGTAATCGCCGGCCGTGCCGGCCGGGTCGGCGTCGGTGAAGTGGAAAATGGTGGCATTGGTGATGGCCGTGGCTTCCGTGGCCGCCGGGGGCGGCAGTCGTCCGCCACGCCGCAGGAGCCAATCGTTGTCCCACCGCGACACCCCGCGACGACGACCGGGCCTGTCCGACCCGAGCCACGCCAATCCACATATGGCGAGGGTCCAACCGCTCTGGCGAAAACTCTTTCCGCAAGACAGGCGTAAACAATTTGTCAGTATAATCTTACGAATCAGCAACGGCCCCGGATCGACCCTCGCCAATCTCGACCCTCGCCACGAAAAAGGCCGACCCTCGCCAACCGAAAACCGCCTGCCGTTCGCCTCGTTCCCGGGATCCTCTCGGGAACGAGGCGAACCATTGTCAGAGCCGCGACCGTGAGGGAGCGGTGCAATCAACCGCTCCTTCCGAGTCGCGGCTCTGACGAACTTCGGATTGCGTGAAACGTTGCCGTTGTGTTCGCAGGTGCGCGAGCGGATAATAACGCCATGCCTCGAACCACACGACAATTGGAAGCACGCCTGGAACGCGTCGAAAAAGAACTCGCGGAGTTGAAGGCCGTCGTTGCAGGGAAGCAGGGGAAGCCGTGGTACCGTGAAATCGTCGGCGTCTGTGCCGGCGACCAAGCATTCGCGGAAATCACCCGGCTCGGTCGCCTGATTCGCCAGGAAAAGCTCAAGGTCTGAGCGCCGGGTAGCAACAACGACCGACCTAGGCATTTTGGCCTAGAATCCGCGCTGCGGGACCGAGGCAGGCCGTCCTGGCACAATAAATGAACCTGACCCCAATAGTGTCCGGCTCGATTTTTGCATAGCGAATGTCGAAAAGCCTTGTTTGGTAGTGTTTTCATTGAAAGATGACTTTCTTTATCATCTTACTGACGATACACCAAGCTTGGGGGCGATGGTAGTGCAGAAACAGCCGAAAAACAGAGACTGTAGCCAATAGTGTCCGGCACACTTCGTGCTAGGTCGTGGCGTTTGCCTGGCAGTTTCAGGGCGGTCGCTTTTTTTCATCGGTTTGGCACGCCATCAGCTGTATTAACCTTCGCGAACCCGCCGGCCTGCCTCTTTGGCAGCGGAGTCGCGGAGACAACCCATGGCGGCCAAACCACGCACACCCATCCGGGACAAAGACCTCAAAGGTCTCAAGTATTTCAAGGTCCTCGGGCCCTTGCTCGAACACTTGCACGACAACGCCACGACGCGGGACCGCGCCGGCAATCGCCGCTTGTTCTACGACCAGTATGCCTGCTTGCTCCTGTTGTTCTTCTTCAACCCCGTCGTCAAGAGCCTGCGCGGCATTCAGCAGGCGAGCGAACTCGACAAAGTGCAACGCCTGTTCGGCTGTGAGCGCGTCTCCCGGGGCTCCCTCAGCGAAGCCAGCCGGGTCTTCGATCCCGAACTGCTCCACGAACTCATCGGCCGACTCGCCACGCAAGCGCGGCCTTTGCTCCAGGGCAAGGAAGCGGAAGCCTTGCGCGGCCTCACCGCCGTGGATGGCAGCCTGCTGCCCGCCTTGCCCAAAATGGCTTGGGCTTTGTGGCTCGATCCGCAACACCACGCCGCCAAAATGTACGTCCATTTCGACGTCCTCAAAGGCGTGCCCGTCGAAACGACCGTGACCACCGGCAACGGCTCGGAAACCGAGCAACTGCGGACCACCTTGCAAGCCCAGCGCCTCTACGTCATCGACCGCGGCTATGCCGAGTATCAACTCTTCCAGGACATCGTCGATGCCCGCAGCGACTTCATCGGCCGCCTCCGCGACCATGCCGTCTGGACCGTCGTCCAGGAGCGGCCCCTGACCGACGCGGCACGAGCCGCGGGCGTACGCAGCGACCGTGTCGTCTGGCTGGGCGGGCCGCAGAGCGGTAGCGTCTTCAAGCAGACCGTGCGCGTCCTGGAAGTCGAGACGGGCAAGGCCGACGCCCAGGGCCGTCCGGAGGTGCTGCTGCTGGCCACCAGTCGCCTCGACCTCGCGGCCGAGTTCGTGGCCTTGGGTTACCAGTTTCGCTGGGCCGTGGAACTCTTCTTCCGCTGGCTCAAATGCATCCTCGGTTGCCGTCATTTGCTGGCCAACAGCCCGGACGGCGTCACCATGCAAGTCTACCTGGCCATCCTTGCCAGCCTGCTCATCAGTCTCTGGGTGGGGCGGAAACCGACCGTTCGCACGCTGGAGATGATTCAGTTCTACTTCCAGGGCTGGGCTACGGAAGAGGAACTCCTGGCCCATCTCGACAAACTCACCCCCCCCACCAAGTAAGCCGCGCCCGCAGTGCGCGCCGAGGCCCCAACGGACGGGCCGCACGCTCCCACCACCGGCCAACCGTGCCTTTTGGCAGCTATCCCCTCCCCTTTTGACAGAAGAGCGCGGGCTGGCCACTCCCCGGCAGACCCTGCATTAAGTCCCATTGCCAACTTCGTCGCCCATAGCAACAATCGAGCCGGACACTATTGGGGCGAGCAGCACAATTTCCAGCACTTGCATGCTCGCCCTTGCTTCGCGCTTCGGGCTCGCCGGGCCGCAAACGCCTTAAGTTAATGCCAGTCTAACCTGACCTGTTTCCTTGCCCGTATTCTGGTGTACACTTGCCGGTTTGCAGCTGTCAAGGGAAAAGTCGGGAAAGCGGAAGACGACTCCTTAACGGAAAAATCAAAGGTGACGCAGCTCGTTTTGAGGATGCCGAGAAATGGGGAGCGTATACCGACCGTCTTGCGAAGCGGGCCGTACCGCTTCTACTTTTACAGCCATGAACCCGATGAGCTGCCGCATGTCCATGTTGACAGGGACGATTTGTCGGCCAAGTTCTGGTTGGAACCCCCGTTGTGGCATGGTCTCCCGACCATAGGTATCTACACAAGTTGCAAAGGCAAGAAGGATAATGATTTGCGAAGAGGGACGTGAAGGACTTCGGAATCAGGGACAACAAGAGGGAATGATATATTCGGCGAATCTCAAGGCTTGACAAATGCCGAGCCTTCTGCTGCTGTATCCGAAAAGCCCCGCTCCTGTGCTAAAATCGCCCTGTAAACCCTTGCCTCCTTTGAACTTCCGACTTGTGTAGATACCTTTGGTCGGGAGACCGGGCCACAACGGGTGTGACCATCGACTCGTCGTGTAGAATTTCGTCATCCCCTGAGGAGCTTCGTCATGCCGGAATTGACACTCGAATCCCTGGCAGCACGCATCGCCGAGTTGGAACGGAAGCAGTCGGCGCAGCCAGCGGTGAGCATCACACCGAACCACGATTGGCGGTGCGTGGTCGGCATCTCCGAAGACAACGAGTTCACCCGCGACATGCTCGCCGAGATCGAAGCGAATAGTGAAGCGGAACGGCGGGCGGCCCGGGAGGACACACGGTGATCCTTCTCGATACCGACCACGCGTCGGTGCTGAAAATGCCCGGTGGCGACCGGCGCAATCGGCTAGTGGGACGGCTCGCCCTCCTCCACCCGGAGACCGTTTCGATCCCAGTGATCGTCACGGAGGAGACGATGCGAGGCTGGTTGGCAACAATCGCAAAGGAGCGGAACGCCCGGCGGCAGGTCTTCGCCTATCGGGAACTCGTCAGCATGTTTCGCT
>JBBRLG010000229.1:0-10945 GCA_038231495.1 Gemmatales bacterium
AACGCCAACAATGGCAAAACCTCTGGACCGCAGTCGAGGCTGCACTCGCGAAGGTGCCCGCCAGGGAAAAATGAACTTGCCGTCCGCGGACCTGCGTGGTGCCCGGTTAGAACCCCGTCCTCCCGTGAGACTGTCATGCGAACGTTTGCGATGGCCGTCCTGTCCGCCGTGTTATTGGCCGCGCCTAAACTGGCGGCCGCCGAGAAGGTCAACGTCGTCGTCATCCTCGCGGACGACCTCGGCTGGGCCGACCTCGGTTGTTACGGCAGCAAGTATCACAAGACCCCCAACCTCGACCGGCTTGCCGCGGCCGGGATGCGCTTCACCGACGGCTACGCCGCCTGTCCCGTGTGCTCGCCGACGCGGACGAGCGGCGAAAGTTTCGCCAGCCGGTCGCAGAACTCGACGACATCGGCGTGGCGCGAGGTGGCCTTGTACTCGGTCTTTTCGGCGACGGTCAACAACGGCTCGGCGGGCTTGTCGGCGGCCAGCAGGGTGATAAACAGCAACGGCCAAATAACGCGGCTTCGACAGCCGTTCCGTCCGCCGCCGGGCTTGCGGCGAAGGCCGCCTTATCCATCGCCGGCGCGTCGGGCCTCGCATTTTCTGGACCAGTAATCGGAGGCATCCGCCTTGCCGACTGTCGCCGGTATACCTGGTCCGTATCAGTTTTTCTTTTACAGCTTCGACTGTAACGAGCCGAGACACGTCCATGCGCGCCGGGACCGGGCCGTCTGCAAATTTTGGCTGGAACCCGTCGTCGTGGCCTCCAACAGCGGGTTCTCGGCGAAGGAATTGAACCGCATCCGGAAGATCATTCTCGACAACTTGGATCGTATTAGGGAGGCATGGGATGAACACTGCTGCCGGTAACGAACCCCGCATCGTCATGCTCGAAGTTACCGAGGACACCATCGTCGCTCAGTTGGCCGACGGGCGGACGGTAATTGTTCCGCTCGCGTGGTCGTGGCGGTTGGCGGACGCGACGCCGGCGCAGCGCAGCCGGTTTGAGATAATTGGAGCCGGCGAAGGAGTCCATTGGCCGGACATCGATGAAGACATCAGTGCTCGTGGTATGTTGCAGGGGATACCGGCTTGCCCGCCCAAGCAAGCCAAGCCGAAACGCCACCAGGCCTAATGCCGGCTATGATTGCTTCCGACCGGGGAGACCGACATGCGAATGGTCCTCATTGGCACTCTCGCCGCCGTGCTGCTTGCCACCCCGCGGCTAACGGCCGCCGACAAGGTCAACGTCGTCGTCATCCTCGCGGACGACCTCGGCTGGGCCGACCTCGGTTGCTACGGCAGCAAGTATCACAAGACGCCCAATCTCGACCGGCTGGCGGCGGACGGGATGCGCTTCACCGACGGCTACGCCGCCTGTCCCGTGTGCTCGCCGTCGCGGGCCGCGCTGCTCACCGGGAAGTATCCGGCTCGGCTCAACCTCACGGACTGGCTGCCTGGACGTGCCGACCGGCCCGATCAGAAATTGCTCCGCCCTACCCTCGCCAATCAGATTCCGCCCGACGTGGTGACTCTCGCCGCGGCGTTGAAGGCGGAGGGTTATGCCACCGGCCACGTCGGCAAGTGGCACCTCGGCGGCAAAGACGCCGGGCCGCTCCAACGCGGCTTTGACGTGAATGTTGCCGGCGACCAGCGCGGCTCGCCGGCCAGTTATTTCGCCCCGTTCAAGGGCAAGACTGGTCCCGCGATGGTTGGACTGGAAGACGCACCCGACGGCGAGTACCTCACCGACCGGCTCACCGCGGAGGCGGAGAAGTTTATCGACGCCAACCGCGACAAGCCGTTTTTCCTCTACCTCGCCCATTACGCGCCGCACATTCCGTTGCAAGCGAAGTCAGAACTGACGGCCAAGTACAAACCCGGCCAGCCCGGCGCGCAGGGCAACCCGCTCTACGCGGCCATGATCGAGAGCATCGACGACGGCGTTGGTCGTATCCTCAAAAAGCTCGACGACCGTAAGCTCGCGGACCGTACCATCGTCGTTTTTACGTCGGACAACGGCGGGTTAAGCGTGATCGAGGGGCCCGACACGCCGGCGACGATCAACGCGCCGCTGCGCGACGGCAAAGGCTACCTGTACGAGGGCGGCCTGCGCGTGCCGCTCATCGTGCGCTGGCCGGGCGTCACGAAACCGGGCGGCACCACTAATACGCCCGTCAGCGGCATGGACCTTTTTCCCACGCTCCTGGAGGCGTGCGGCACCAAGGCGGCTGGCAAGGTGGACGGCTTAAGCCTGGTGCCGCTGCTGAAGGGGGAAGCGCTTAAGCGCGACGCGCTGTACTGGCACTATCCGCATTACAGCAACCAGGGCGGCCGGCCGGGCGGCGTCGTCCGCGTCGGCGGCTACAAGCTCATCGAGTTCTACGAAAACGGCCGGCGCGAGTTGTACGATTTGTCGAAGGACGTTGGCGAATCCCGCAACCTGATCGACGACAAGCCAGAGGTCGCGAAGGAACTGCGCGAAAAGCTCGACGCCTGGCGCAAGGACGTGGGTGCGCGCCCGATGAAGCCGAACCCGGATTACGTCCCCAATCCCCAGGGCAAGGACGGCACCGTCACGCTGCCCGCGCGGACAGCGGAAGTGAGTGGATTGCAGCTGCACTACGAGCCGTTGCCGCACAAGAATACGCTCGGCTTCTGGACGCGAGTTGAGGATTCGGCGTCGTGGGAATTCACGATCGCGATGCCCGGCACGTTCACGGTGGAGGTGCTGCAAGGTTGCGGCAAGGGCCAGGGCGATAGTGAGGTCGATGTAACCGCCGCAGGACAGACGCTCACCTTTACCGTGGAGGACACCGGGCATTTTCAGAACTTCAAGGCACGCGAAATCGGCAAGGTGACGCTCGATAAGGCGGGGCGCTACACGCTGACGGTAAAACCGAAAAAGAAGGCCCACGGCGCGGTCATGGATCTGCGCGCGGTCACGCTGAAACCGTTGGAGAAGTGAGGGCGGCCGAGTAAATTGGAGCGTGTCATCCTTTCGCTCTCGTGAGTTGCAACCATGCCATCGCGCCGGGCCTTTACGCTGATCGAGTTACTCGTCGTCCTTGCGATTATCGCGATCCTTATTGGGCTACTGTTGCCGGCCGTGCAGAAGGTGCGCGCGGCCGCAAGCCGCTTGCAGTGTCAGAACAACCTCAAACAAATCGGCCTCGCGTTTCAGACGCACCACGACCAGCTCGGCTACTTCCCGTCGGGCGGCTGGTTTCTGAACAGTGTGCCGACCTACGACGCCTATGGTCAGCCGGCGCTCGGTGCCAACCAACAGGCTGGCTGGGGGTTTCAGCTTTTGCCGTACCTCGAAGCGGAAAACACCTGGCGGGGCGGCGGCGCGGCGGACAACCAGCAACGGGCGCTTGTCGCCGTCGGCACAACCAACCCGGTCTACTTCTGTCCGTCGCGGCGCGGGCCGCAGTCCGTGGTCTACCCGCGCACCTGGGAGGCAGGATTCGTCGATAACTTGAGCCGCATCCCGCCCGGACGACCGCTGGACCAGGTAACGACCGCGCTGTGCGACTACGCCGCCTGCAACTCGGAAGGCACCGGCGTCGTGCGGCGTTTTTCCCCGCACCGGATCGCGGACATCCTCGACGGCACGTCCGCAACGGCCCTGGTCGGCGACAAGCAAATGCTCCGTTCCCGGCTGGGCCAACTGCAAGTCGATGACGACCAGGGTTATTGTGCCGGGTTCGACCACGACACGGTGCGGCACACCGACCAGTCGCCCGCGACGGACGACGATGGGCAGACGACGACGCGCGACGACTCCCTGAGCGGCCGCTTCGGCTCGTCGCACCCCGGACGTTTTAACATGGTCTTCGCCGACGGGGCGGTTCATGCCATTTCCTACGCAATCGATCCGATAATCTTGCGTTTGCTCGGCAACATCCAGGACGGGCAGGTGGTAGACGGCTACGGCTGGTAGTTGGATTCATTCGATGGCGGTGTTCCGAACCGCGGATGTCGAGTTGGAGCGGTGCAAGAAGGTCCGTGGTCCGTGGTCCGTGGTCCGTTGCAAAGGCCGGGGATTGATTTGCAACGGACTACTGACAACGGACAAAGGAGCGGCGTCGAGCCGCCGCACTCCAAAGAGCGGCCGGCACTCCGATGCCGCCTTGCGCCGTTCGCGCATGTGCTTCAACTCCGCGACGATCATGAAGCTGATTATCACCATCAGCGCCCACGAGCTAAAGATACCGAGCGAGACGTGCTGCCAACCGCTGCGCTGCTGCGGGTAAACGTACGCGCCGAGGAACGTCGTGATATTCTCCGCGAGCCATACGAAAAAAGCGATCAACACGAACGACAGGAGCAACGGCATCTTGTGCCGCCGGTCCGTTACGAGAAATGTCACCCGCGTGCGCCAGAACACCACGACGATTGCCGGTACCAGCAGCACCCAGCGCACGTCGGGCAGGTAGTGGTTCGTGAAAAAGTTCAGGTAGACGGCGGCACAGAGCGGGATGCTCAATTTGTATGACGGGTAGTTAACCAATTCCAGCCGCAGCAAGCGCCAGGACTGACACATATAACTGGCCACCGCGGCGTACATGAAACCGCTGTAGAGCGGCACCGTGCCGAGTTTTAGATAGGCGTCCTCCGGATACGCCCAGGACGCGACCCCCGGTTGCGTCTTGAACAGTTCGAGCGTCAGCCCAAGGGCGTGAAACGCACACAGGACGAGAACTTCTTCCAACGACTCGACCCGCGTCAGGAATAGGACGACTTGCAAGAGGATGGCGGCGATGCACAGGAAGTCGTAGCGCGGCAGGCCGAACAGCGGCAGATAACGCGACAGGAACAACAGCCCAAAGAACGACGCGGCAAAAATGCACGCCCGCGCCTGTTTCAGGCCGAAGACGAAGAACTCCCAGAGGAACGAGCGCATCGGCAACCCCCCTGGGTGCAAGACTTCCCGCTTGCGGCTGAGCGCACAGCCCCACGCGGCACCAGAGTCTACCTTATCGTGCTTCCCGTGGGCAGACCAACTCCCCCCGCTTTCCGCGCCGCCGGGTTTCCTATAATGAAGGGATTCAGTCGTCGCCCGTCCGCGAGGAACGCATGCAACCGTCCGGCCGCACCCCCGACACGGCGGAAACGCGCCCGCCGCGCGTCCTCATCGCCGACGACAACCCGCAAGGGGCCGAGCTGCTCGAAGCCTACCTCAGCAGCACCGATTACGAGCTGCGCATCGCCAGCGACGGCGCGCAAACGATGGACGCCGTCGCCGCCTGGCAGCCCGACCTCATCCTCCTCGACGTGATGATGCCGCGCCTCAGCGGCTTTGAAGTGTGCAAACGGCTCCGGGCCAACGCCGCCACGCGCGACATCGCCGTCCTCATGGTCACCGCCCTCGACCAGCCGAGCGACATCGAAAAAGCCGTCGAGGCCGGCACCGACGATTTCCTTTCCAAGCCGATCAACAAGAGCGAACTGCTGCTGCGCGTCCGCTCGATGCTGCGCAGCCGGCAAAACAAGCGCGAACTCGACCGCGCCCTCGCCTACATCGAAGCCGTCGAACGGGGCGGGCCATGACAGCGCGGGTCGTGCTTCTCAAGCGGCGCGCGCGCCCCTTTTACGGCCGGCACCCCTGGGTGTTCGCGGGAGCCATCGCCGCCGTCGAGGGCGAACCGGCGGACGGGGCCGTCGTCGATCTCGTCACCGACACCGGCAACTTCGTCGCGCGTGGTTTCTACAACAGCAAGAGCAAAATTCGCGTCCGCCTCTATTCGTGGGACAGCGACACCCAACTCGACCAGGCCTTTTTCCGCGGCCGGCTGGAAAGTGCCATCCGCCTGCGCGACGACCTCGGCCTGCACGGGCCGGGCCGGGCGTGCCGGCTTGTTTTCAGCGAGGGCGACGGGTTGTCCGGTCTGACCGTGGACCGCTACGACCGCTGGCTCGTCGTGCAATTTACGGCCGTCGGCATGGCGCAACGGCGGGAAATGCTCGCCGATCTCCTCCTGGAATTGACCGGGGCGGACGGCATCTACCTGCGGACGGAGCGCGGCATCGGCCAACTCGAAGGGTTGGAACTGCACGACGGCCCCCTGCGCGGCACCCTGCCCGCGGAGCCGCTGCGCATCGACGAGGACGGCATTCAGTTCCTCGTGAATCTCGGCGAAGGCCAGAAAACCGGCTTTTACCTCGACCAGCGCGACAACCGCCGTGCCGTCGCCCGGCTGGCCACCGGCCGGCGCGTGCTAGACGCTTTCTGTTACAGCGGCGGCTTCGGGCTGCACGCGGCCCGCGCGGGGGCACGCGAAGTCGTCGGCGTCGATCAGTCGGAGCCGGCCCTGCACCTTGCCAACGAGAACGCTCGGCTCAACGGCCTGACGAATGTGTCGTTCGTCGGCGCGGACGTTTTCGATCATCTGACTGCGTTGGTAGGGCAAAACGAGAAATTTGGGTTGATTGTGCTCGACCCGCCGAAGTTTGCCCGCGCCCGCAACGCCGTGGACGAGGCACTGCGCGGCTACCGGCGGTTGCAAGCCCTGGCCTTGCGTATCCTGGAGCCTGACGGGTTTTTGGTGACTTGCTGTTGTTCCGGATTGATTACGGCCGCTATGCTAAAGCAGCTTTTGGCCGAGTTGGCGGCAGAAGTGAAACGGGAAATACAGATCGTGGAGCGGCGCGGCCCGGCAGACGACCATCCCGTTTCGGTTTCGTGCCTGGAATCGGATTACTTGAAATGTCTCGTCACCCGCGTGCGCTGAGCAGGTTCTGAAACCCCGTGCGACGGCGTGGGTATTACTGCAATGGCGTTTGGCGGTCCGCCCCGCGTTGGCAAACCGTCCGCTTCTCCTCTGCGAAAGGAATGATCCTCATGATCCGTTCTCGTACCTCGTGGCTGGGCGGCTTGCTCCTGCTGGCGGCGGTGGCGGCCCCCGCCCGCGCCGGCGACCTCGACAAGTTCTTGCCCGAAGACACCGAATCCGTCGTCACGTTCAACTTCCGTCAACTGCTCGACTCCGCGCTGGTCAAGAAGTACGGCCTGGAGCATGCCAAGGAGGCGCTCAAGAACGCCGACGAAATCAACGACGTGCTCAAGGACCTCGGCTTCGACCCGTTCAAAGATCTCGACGTGGTCATCATCGCCGGACCCGCCAGCGGCGAACAGGACAAGGGCCTCATCATCGCGCACGGCAAGTTCGACGTGGATAAGTTCAAGGCCAAGGCCGACGACGCGGTCAAGAACAACGGCGACGTGGTGAAGGTCCACAAGTCCGGCACCAACCTGATTTACGAAGTCAAAATCCCGGACCAGGAACAGACCCTGTTCGTCGCGCTGGCCGGCAAGGACACCATCCTCGCCAGCCCCGGCAAGGACTACGTGATCGACGGCTTGAAGAAGGTGGACGCCAAGAAGAACACCGGCCTGAAAAACAAGCAGGTCCAGGCGATGATCGAGAAGATGGACGCCAAGCAGACCCTGTCGATCGCCCTGGTCGGCGAGGGCTTCGCCAAGGCCGACCTGCCCGACCCCAAGATGAAGGCGCTGTTGGCGAAGATCGATGCGGTCAGCGGCGGCCTGACGATCAGCGACGAGGTCAAGCTGGAAATCGGCATCACGACCAAGACGGCCGCCGACGCCAAGGAGATCAACAAGGCGATCAACGACGGCTTAAACCAGGGGCTAGTCGTCCTGGGACTGCTGGCGGCGAACAACGAAAGCCTGGTGCCGGTGATGGACTTCGTCAAGTCGGTCAAGGCCACGGCCAAGGACAAGGCGGTCGTCATCAAGGCCGCGATCAGTGCTGAGGCGCTTGAAAAGGCACTGAACAAGAAGGATTTCTGAGCGATGAGGCCAGTCAAGCCCCGGCCTGAAACCAATCGTCGCCGACCGGAGTAGTCTCTATCATGGACTAAGAGGTCGAGTCGCACGTCGCCGACTCGTGACGGATTACCGGAAAGGAACACACGAACATGCTTTCTTCTCGTAAGCTCTGGTCGGCGGTTTTGGGCCTGGCGGCCGCGACGCTGCTGGCGTCGGCACCGGCCCGCGCGGTGGAACCGGACAAGCTGGTGCCCGCGGACGCGGACGCGGTCGTCGTCTTCAACGTGCGGCAAGCCTTGGATTCGCCGCTGGTGAAGACGTACGCGCTGGACATGATCAAGCAGCAGATGAAGGGCAACGACCACGCCGACAAGATCATGCAGGCAGCTGGCGTCGATCCGCTCAAGGACATCGACAGCGTGCTTTTCGCCAACAGCGGCGCCCCGCCGAAGAACGATTGGCTGATCGTGGCGCACGGCAAATTCAACCCGGAAAAGTTCCACCCGGCGGCCGAGGGTTACGCCAAAAAGAACCCCAAGGAACTGAAATACACCGGCGAAGGCAAGGAACGCGTTTACGAGATTAACGACAATAACAACACCGCGTTCGTCTCCCTTGCCGACGGCGGCACGCTCGCGATTGGCAGCAGCAAGGAGTTCCTTCAGGCCACGCTGAAAAAAGGTCCGGGCAAGTTGAACAAGGACATGCAGGCCGCCCTCGACAAGGTCAAGGGCGGCAAGGAGAGCATGTGGATGGCGTTGGTCATCACCGACGACATGCGCAAGAACCTGGCCAGCAACCCGCAGACGAAAGATTTGGCCGAGAAGCTGGACAGTGTCACCGGCAACCTGAACGTCGCGAGTGACGTGCAGCTGTCCGTGCTGATTCACACGACCGACGCCGAGGCGGCCCAAAAGGTGGCCAAGCAAATTAACGGGTTGAAACCGTTGCTCGGCCTGCTGGCGAACGGCAACGAGCAAGCCAAGCCTTTCATCGATTTGCTGTCCGAAAACCTGCAAGTCAAGAGCAAGGAAAAGACCGCGATCATCGACCTGAAACTGACCGAGGACCAACTCAAGAAGGCGATAACCCCGGACAAGGACAAGAAACGGGATCGACGCCGTGATTGCCAGTACGACAACAGGGCCGGACGACATTAACGTCGTCTGGCCCTGTCGCGTTGATGACCATGCAAAGGCGTGGTCGCGGGGCGGCGCTTACTCAAACAATTTACTCACCGATTCATTCATGTGAATCCGCTTGATCGCATCGGCCAAAAGCGGCGCGACGCTGAGGACGGCAATGTTCGGCAACTGCTTGTTCGGCGGGATGGGAATGCTGTCGGTGACGATCACCTGCCGGATCGGCGCGTCGCGCAATCGCTCGATGGCCGGGCCGCAGAGGACGGCGTGCGTGGCGCAAGCGTAGACCTCCCTGGCGCCGTTGCAGCGGGCGACGTGGGCCGCGCCGACGACGCTGCCGGCCGTGGAAATCATGTCGTCGAAGATGACCGCGACCTTGCCTTCCAGCGACGCGCCAATCAGGTTCGCCTGCTTGGTCTCGGTGGCGCTGGACCGGCGCTTATCGACTATGGCAATCGCGCCGCCCAACCGCTTTTGGTACAGGAGCGCCTTTTTGATGCTGCCCTCGTCGGGGCTGAGGACGACCAAATCCTTGATCGGGATGTTCAGGCTGCGAATGTGGTCGGTGATGACCGGGCCGGCGTGCAGGTGATCGACGGGGATGTCGAAAAAGCCTTGAATCTGGGCGGCGTGCAGGTCGAGCGCGAGCACGCGGTCGGCCCCGGCGACCGAAAGCAAGTCGGCGACGAGCTTGGCGGTAATCGGCACCCGGCCCACGTCTTTGCGGTCCTGCCGGGCATAGCCGTAATACGGAATGACGGCCGTGATGCGCGCGGCACTGGACCGCTTGAAGCAGTCCAGCATGACGAGCAATTCCATCAGATTCTCGTTGACCGGCGGGCAGGTCGGTTGGACGAGATAGATGTCGCGGCCGCGCACGTCCTCCTCGATGCGGACGGAGATTTCGCCGTCGGGGAAGTTGGCGAGGGTGATCTTGCCGGGGGCGTCGCCGAGTTGGCGGGCGATCTTTTCCCCGAGGGCCACGTTCGCCCGGCCCGTGAAGACCTTGAGCTTGTGGTTGTTCATAAGCACGGTGCGGACCCCTTACTCGTGGCGAACGGACACTTATTATGAAGTGCGCGCGAAGGAAGTGTCAACCGGCTGGGGGGAAAAACTTGCGCCGCGGCCCGGTCAAACGGGTGCCGTGCCGGTACGGTTGCGCCCGTTGGCCTTCGCCGGGGGCCGGGTGTAGCCGTGCAAAAACGTCTCCACGATCTGCGTTACCAGGCCGTCGGGCCGGGGGCGCTCGCCGAACCGCAGGACGGAGCGTACGCCGCCCAGAAGCATCAACGTTGCCAAACCGGGGTCGGCGATCGCGAATTCTCCGTTGTCCTGGGCGGCGGTCAAGACCTCGCAAACGCGCCGTTTGTAATCGTCGCGGGTCGTCTGCCAGGCAAAGGTGCGCTCGGGCCGGTGCATCGCCTCGGCGTGCTGAATGAGGTCGAACAGGTGCGGTTGTTCGTCGAAATAACCGAGCACCGCGCCGACGATTGCTTCGAGCGTCGCACGCGTCCCTTCCGCCCCTTGGAGGTGCTGTTGCAACCGCATTTCCAGCTGCTCGGCGGCACCGACGAGCAATGCCGAATAAAGCTGATCTTTGTCCTTGAAGTAGCGGTAGAGCGTACCCTTGCCGACTTCGGCGGCCGCGGCAATGTCCTCCATGCGTGCCTCGTGGAACCGATGGCCCGCGAACAGCCGGGCGGCGGCGATCAGAATCTTCTCGGCTTGCTGGGGCGCTTTGGTACGCACCGCATAAACTCCCGGCAAGTGGCAGCGCCGCGCTGACGACGGGGCGTAAGGGGGGAACGGACTGGTCAGTCCGAATTGTAGCGTGTTCGTGCCCGTTCCTGCAAGAAAAACGGTAACCGTTCACCGGGTGCGGGCAGTGGACATGATTGGACATCAACGGCAGGAGAGAGCCAGGGGGTGTGTCAGGGGGTCGGGAAACGAACTTCCCCAAGAGAATACCCGATAAGCACTTGCGGAAGTAAAGTTCGTTTCC
>JBBRLG010000230.1:0-10931 GCA_038231495.1 Gemmatales bacterium
ATCCCTTTTATTTTTTCCCGCCCGGGGGTGGGTGGTGCTCTCCTTTGGGTTGTTTTTTTTTCGGCCCCGGGGCCCCCCCCCCCCCCCACGCTCGCCATTTGATCGTCAATTCTCGCCCTTCGTCGCCGCGCCCTCCAGCTCAATGAATACGTCCATCTGTTGCCCGACGAAGATCGGCCGGTCCGCCACTTCCAGGGCGTAAATCACCTGCAAGACGCGCGTGTCTACGCGCTCCGTATTGTCGCCGGTCAGCGACTTCTTTGGGATGACGTACGGCTCGGTACGCACGTACGTCATCGGGTATTTCACGCCGGGCTGGCCGCGCAGGCTCCCTTGCGCCGGCACGCCCTTTTTGAGCCGCGGGATGTCGTGTTCGTCCACGTCCACGCGGACGTATACCGTCTTGTCGATCGCGCCCAGCACCACCGGCGGTTGCGAGGCCAGTACCGCCACGTCCTGGCCGGGCAGCACGTTTACCTGCAACACCATGCCGTCCGCCGGCGCCGTGACGACGGCCCGCGCCACGTCGGTCTCGATCTGGTGGACCTGAGCCTCGGATTGCTTGACAGCGACCTTCGCAATGTCGATGTCGTACTTCCAGGCGCCGGCGTCGAGCAAGTTGTACTCGGCCTGCGCCTGATCCAGGTTCCGCTTGGCGACGTTGGCGGCGAGGAGGCGCTGGCGATAATCTTCTTCCGAGATCGCCGTTGTGGTAATCAGCCGCCGCGCGCGCTGGGCTAGGTCTTCGGCCAGGTCCAGGTTCGCCTTGGCGGCGGCGACCTTGGCCTGGCTCGGCGGCCGCTCCTCTTCGCGCGGCATGTGTTCCATCTTCGTTAGCTGTGCCTTGGCCGCATCCAGGTTCACCCGCGCGGTGGCCAGCTGCGCCTGCAACTGGCGGTCGTCCACCTTGAAGAGCTTGTCGCCTTTCTTGACGGTGCTGCCGACCTTGTCCACCGGCACATAGACTTCGAGGACCAACCCAGGGAGCGCGCTGCCGACGGCGATGTTTTTCGTACGGGCTTCGACGATGCCGGCCCCGGCGACGGTGCTGCCGAACGGCGAACGGGCCGGTTCGATGGGCGGCAGCGGCTTGGGCAGCGTCTGTTGCGCCCGCACGACGTGGATGACCGCGAACGTCAACATGCCCAGGGCCAGGACGGGCAGGATGAAGGAGGTGATGCGCTTTCTCATGGATAGACCTCGATTCGGGAGTTTGCCGCTTGCGGCGTTGCGGGAATAACCGCAACGCCGCAAGCGGCGAGATCGGCGGTTTCGACGTGCTCGATCCGGCCGTCGCTCATGTGGACGATGCGGTCGCCGAAATCGAAGACGCGGTTGTCGTGCGTCACCACGATCACCGCCCGGCCCGGCTGCACCGCGACCTTTTTCAACAGCTCCATCACCATCTTGCCGGACTCCGCGTCGAGGGCCGCGGTCGGCTCGTCGCACACCAGCAACTTCGGCTCGTGGACCAGGGCGCGGGCGATGGCGACGCGCTGTTGCTGGCCACCGGACAGCTGTGACGGCAACGAATTGAGGCGGTTGCCCAGGCCCATCAGGTTGAGAAAGGTGGCGGCACGCTCGACGGCCTCGCGCCGCCGGACGCCGGCAATAATGAGCGGCACGGCGGTGTTCTCCGCCGCAGTCAAGGCCGGCAACAGGTTGTATTGCTGAAACACGAAGCCGATGTGCTTGCCGCGGAAATTCACGAGCGCGCCGCCGCGCAGCTTGCGCAAGTCGCGGTCCAGGACCGACAGCGCGCCGTTGGTCGCGTCCAACAGCCCGGCGATGATCGAGATCAGCGTCGTCTTGCCACAGCCGGACTCGCCGACCAGCAGCGTCATTTGGCCGGCGTACACTTCCAGGTCGATGCCTCGCAGCGCCAGCACGGCGGACTCGCCGTCACCGAACTGCTTGGTCACGCCGTGGCACACGACGAGAGCCTTTTCAGGAGAATCGTCCATCGGAATTGTCCTTAATAGGCCGCGCTCAGCCGCAAGCGGCACATCACCCTCGGAACACCACCGCCGGTTCCAGCCGCAACACCTTGATCACGCTGACGAAGCTCGCCCCTACCACGATCACGCCGACCGCGGCCGCCGTGCCGGCCAGCACCTGCCACGGCATGTAAAACGCCAGCCTGCTGATACGCGGCATGACCTCGCCGAACAGTGCCGCCAGCCCCACGCCTAGACAATAGCCCAGCACGCCCGCCACCAAACCCTGGAACAGCACCATGCCGACGATGCGCACGTTGCTCACGCCCATCGCCTTGAGCGACCCGAATTGGTTCAGGTTTTCCAGCGTGAACGAGTAAAACGTCTGCCCGGCAATGGCACAGCCGACGATGAATCCCAGGGCCACCGTGATGCTGAAGTTGACCACGATGCCCGTCCGCTTCACGAAGTACATCAGCGTACTCTCGGCAAACTGCTCGCGCGTCAGTGCCTTGAGGCCGGGCACGTTGGCACTCGGCTTGGTGTGCTCTGTGATCCGCCGGCAAACCTCGTCCTTGGGCACGCCCGGCTCGGTTCCGACCAGGACGGCCGACATCACCTTACGCGCCTGCGGGATGAACTGCACCGCGTTGTTGTAGCGCGTGTAGAAGATCGGAAAAGTCTGAAACGTGTCGGACGCCTTGCAGACGCCGACGATGACGGCCCGGTGGTCGTTCATCTCCAGCTCACGGCCGACGTACAGCGGTTCGTTCGGCCACAGGTAGTGGTAGCCGTTCTCGTCGATGATGACCGCGTTCGGCCGGCGCAGATCGGCAAGGCTGCCGAGTACCATCTGCCGGGGCGCACCGACCAGCGTGGCGTCGTCGAGGCCGAGGACGATGGTCTGCTGGTAGCGGACCTTTTTCTTGTCCGTCTTGTCCCTCTCGCCGACGCCGAGCTTCATGCGCCCCTGGTCCTTGTAGAAGCGCACCGCCCAGGCGACGCCCGGCACGCTCTTGACGCGATAAAAGTCGTCCTCGGTGAGTGGTTTCAGCTCGTCGATGAACTCGACGTAAGGGTCCATGACCCACACGTCCACGTCGGCGATGTCCTGGATCGTGGACGTGGTACGCAACAGCAGGCCGGTGCCGATCGACGCCTGCTGCGCGATCAGCAACGCCGCGAACGTGAGGCCCGCGACGATGCCGAGGAACTTGGCGCGGTCGCCGACCAGCATTTTGAACGCGATCCAGAGCATGAGAGCCTCATCGCAACGCCGCAAGCGGCACTTCGCTCAACGAAACACCGACGCCGGTTCCAACGTCAATACGCGGCGCAGGCTTAACAGCGACGACCCCAACACGATCAGGCCCGCCGCGGCCGCGGTGCCGACCGGGATCTGCCACGCCATGTACGCAGCCGGCGGTAAACCGCTGCTTTTCAACTTCCACCCCAGGAAGTCCTCCGCGCCGGCCGCCATGCCGATGCCGAAGCAGTAACCCAAGACGCCCACCACCAACCCCTGGAACACCACCATGCGCAGGATCGTCCAATTGCGCACGCCCATCGCCTTGAGGCAGCCGTATTGCTTCAAGTTGTCGATCGTGAACAGGTAAAACGTCTGCCCGGCAATGGCGGCACCGATGATGAAGCCCAGCAGCACCGTGATGCCGAAATTCACCGGGATGCCCGTGCGCGACATGTAATACTTGATCGTCATGTCGGAGAACTGGGCACGCGACAGGGCCATGAGGCCCGTTTGGTTCGTGATGCGCCGGCTCACCTCTTCCGGCGGCACGCCCGGTTCGCCCTGGGCCAGCACGAACGACAACTCCCGGCGGTACTGCGGCGCCCAGTTGACGGCCTCACTGTAGCGCGTATAAGCAATCGGAAATGTCTGGAAAGTCGGCGACGACTTACAGACGCCGACGATGACGACGCGGTGGTCGTTCATCTCGAATTCGAGGCCCGGTTCGAGAGGCTTGCCGGGGAATAGGTACTTGTAGCCCGTCTCGTCCAAAACGATGGCGTTGGGCCGGCGCAGGTCGGCCAGCGTGCCGACGATCATCTGCTGCGGCGCACCGACCAACGTTTGGTCGTCCAGGCCGATGAGCATGAACTGCTTGAAATTGCCCTCGCGGAACTGCGCCCGTGCCATGCCCTTGTAGAGCTTCACGGCCCAGGCGACGCCTTCGACGCTGCGGACGCGGTACAGGTCGTCGTCGGACAACGGCGTGATGTCGTCGATGAACTGCACGCTGGGGTCCATGACCCAGATGTCGGCCCCGGCGATGTCGCGAATCTGGCTCGACGTGTTGCGCATCAGGCCGACGAAGATCGACATCTGCTGCGTCATCAACATGCACGCGAACGCGATGCCGAAGATGATGGAGTAGAACTTCGCCCGGTTGCCGGTCAGCATTTTGAACGCGATCCAGTACATCGATCGGGTCCCCCTTGCCGGAAATGATGAATGATGAATGATGAATGATGAATCAATACCTGCCAGGTTTCCATCTTTGATTCATCATTCATCATTCATCATTCATCATTTCGTTTAAGCGCCGCCAAGCTGAATTGCGTTATGTGTTCCGCCAGGTGCGCCTCGTCGAACCACTTGAAGTCTTCTTCGCCGACCAGCAGCCGTGCGATCGGCTTGTTCTGCACGTAATAGAGGCACTGGCTGACGATGCTAAAGCCACACATGTAGCGCTTCCAGCGCGGCGTCTTTGGCGGCAGCATTTCGCCCAGAATCGCGAACAACACGTTGGCCGTCGGCGCGATGTAGTCGCGCACCAACTCCGCACAGGCCGAGGTCGGTTGCGCCAGTTCGCGCATCATGATGCGCGTGTGCCAGGCCGGCTTCGCTGCGTTCATCAGGTGTGCCAACATGGTACGGATGAATTCGCGTAGTTTAACGGCGGGCGGCGTGTCGGCCGGCCATTGGCGGACTTGTTCCTCCGGCAGGCCACACGCGGCTTGTTTAACCGCCTCGATGTAAAGGCGTTCCTTGTCGCCGAAGTAATAGTTGACGGAAGCACCGTTTACGTTGGCGCGCAGGCAAATTTCGCGCACCTTGCCTCCGTTAAAGCCTTTCTCGGCAAACACCTCGCCCGCGGCGTCGAGCAAGCGCCGGCGGGGGTCTTCTAACAGTGTCATGGCAGGTCCTCAAACAAACGCTTGAAACAAGCGTATGCAACATTCATATCAAACAAACGTTTGTTTGTCAACCAACTTTGGCGTCTGTTTTGGGCTTGCGAATGGCGAAAAGGAATGTTATGCCGCCTCGCTCTTGATCTCCTCAGCCGGCGTTGCGCGTCGCCCGTGGTTTCGACGGCGGCCGGGGAGTTCATGGACTGCCGGGGGACACGCGCCGCGTGCGCGGGAAAGGGAGGACGGCCTTGGACGCACCGAACACACCGCGGACGACCGGCCAGCGCTTCGGGACGATCCGGCGGCGCTGGCTGCTGGCCGCCGCGGGCGCTTGCCTGAGCTTCAGCGGCTGCGCGATGACGATGGACGACTTGACCAGCCGTGAATTCACCCACCACCCCTTCCAGTCGCTGTTCGCCAAGCCCGACGAGCCGATGTGGGTCATCAACAACAGCCAGGACGGCGACAAGCGTGCCCGGGCGTTCAAGTCGCTGCGCGAGCCGGCACAGACCGGCGGCAGCGACCAGGACCAGGAGGCCGTGGTCACGGTCCTGGTCTACGCCGCCGCCAACGACCGCCAGGCCCTGTGCCGGACGGCCGCGATCTGCGCCTTGCGCGACTTCAAGGACCCCCGCGCCGTCGAGGGTTTGAAGGAAGCGTATTACCGCGCGAGCAGCTTCGCGCCGGACTCGGCGACGATCCTGCGCTGCCAGGCGTTGGCCGCGCTAGGCCACACGCGCAACCCCGCGGCCATCGACCTCCTGGTCAAGGTGTTGCGCGAGCCGGCGGTCGAGGGTGCGGAAGTGGACCGCCAGCAGGGCATGGACGTGCGCATTGCCGCCGCCCGCGCGTTGGGCAACTTCCGGACCAAGGAGTCGTCCGAGGCTTTGGTCGCCGCGCTGAAGTCGGACCAGGACGCGCTGCACGTGCCGGCCCACGAATCGCTGGTCGCCGCGACGGGCCGCCGCCTGCCGGCTGACGCGCAGTTGTGGGACGATTTCGTGAACAACCGCACGGGCCGCGACGGTTCCGCGATTGCCGGCGAACAGAGTCTCGGCGATCGGCTGCTTGAAATCCTGCCGGTTAATTTCTGGCGGTAGACCGGTTAGGATTATTCTCGTTCCCAAGCTCCGCTTGGGAACGAGAAATGCGCTCTCGGGTGGGTCTCGCTGTCTTTCCACTTCTTCTACGACCTTAATACCGCCAATCCCCCGAATATCCAGCTGCGCCCGCCCGCACCTTGCGGCGACGGCCTCGGATGGCGACAATAGCACGGTCAACCAACGACCGGGTGTCACGACCCGTTCTTACCCCTGGAATACCGAGGACCGTTGCTCATGCACACGTTTGTTCCCGCCGCGCTGGCCCTGCTGGTCGCCGTCGCGACGCTGCCCGCCGCCGACCCGCCCAAGGTCGAGCAATCGGAGGCCGGCAAGAAGGCGCTCGACAAAGTCCGCCAACTGGGCGGCCTGGCCCTGGAGGTCGCGCAGAACGACAACCGCCTGGAAGTGTCCTACCTCCAGACCGACGGCAAATTCTCCGACGAATTCCTGGTGCCCTTGAAGGACTTGAAAGGTCTGGTCCACCTGAACCTGCGCGGCCAGCCCGTCACCGACGCGCAAATGGCCCACCTCAAAGACCTGACGAGTTTGACCGAATTGCACCTGGAAAAGACGAAGGTTACGGACAAAGGGCTGGAAAACCTGAAAGGGCTGGTCAACCTCGAATACCTGAACCTGTACGGCACCGAAGTAAGCGACGCGGGCTTAGCTCAGCTCGAAGGTTTGAAGAAGCTCAAAAACGTCTACCTCTGGCAGTCGAAGGTGACGGAAGACGGCGCGGGCAAGTTGAAAAAGGCGTTGCCCGCCGTGCAGGTTAACCTGGGCATTGAAAAGGAGAAGCCGGCGGACAAGGACAAGCCAGCTGATAAGGACAAGCCCGCGGACAAGGACAAGCCGAAGGACAAGCCGGCCGAGAAGGACAAGCCCGCGGACAAGGACAAGCCGAAGGACAAGCCTGCGGACAAGGACAAGCCTGTGGACAAGGACAAGCCCGCGGACAAGGACAAGCCGAAGGACAAGCCGGCCGAGAAGGACAAGCCCGCGGACAAGGACAAGCCGGCCGAGAAAGACAAGCCGGCCGAGAAGGATAAGCCCAAGGACAAGCCCGTCGAAAAAGATAAAAAGGACGACAAGAAGCCGAACGCCTGACCGGTTCGTTCCCAAGGCGCTAAGCCCTTTCACAAGGAGTACGCAACGTGACGAGAATGCTACTTTGGCTACCCGGATTAGTCCTCACCTTTGCGACGGTGACGCCGATGCTGCACGCGGACGAGGGGATGTGGCTGTTCACCAACCCGCCGAGCAAACAACTCAAGGAAAAGTACCAGTTCGAGGTCACGCCCAAGTGGCTCGAACACGTCCAGAAGTCGTCGGTGCGGTTCAACAACGGCGGCTCCGGCTCGTTCGTGTCGCCCGACGGCCTCATCATGACCAACCACCACGTCGGCGCCGACGCCCTGGAAAAGAAGGGCGGCGACAAGCACGACTACCTCAAGGAAGGCTTCCACGCCAAGTCGAACGACGAGGAACTCAAGTGCGAGGACTTGGAGCTAAACGTCCTCATGAACATTGAGGACGTGACGGACAAGGTCAACGGCGCGGTCACGCCGGACCTCAGCCCCGTGAAGGCCGCCGCCGCCCGCCGCGAAGTCATCGCCCGCATCGAGAAGGAAGCCACCGACAAGACCAAGCTGCGCAGCGACGTGGTCACGCTCTACCAGGGCGGCCAGTACCACCTCTACCAGTACAAGAAGTACACTGACGTGCGCATCGTCTTCGCGCCCGAGCAGCAGATCGCGTTTTTCGGCGGCGACCCGGACAACTTTGAATACCCGCGGTTCGACCTGGATTTGTGCCTGTTCCGCGCCTACGAAGACGGCAAGCCGGCCAAGATCGAACACTATCTGAAGTGGAGCAAGGCCGGGGCGAAGGAGGACGAGTTGGTCTTCGTTTCCGGACACCCCGGTCGGACGCGGCGGCTGACGACCGTGGCCGAGTTGGAATACATGCGCGACATCGATTACCCGTTCACGTTGCAACGGCTCAACCGCGCGGAAGTGTTGTTGCTGTCGTTCAGCGGCCGCAGTGCGAAGAACGCTCAGGAGGCCAAGGAAACGCTGTTTGGTGTCCAGAATAGCCGCAAGGCGCGCCTCGGCGGTCTGGGCGGGTTGCTCGACCCGGAGTTCATGGTCCACAAGAAAGAGCAGGAGCAGAAGCTGCGAGCCGCCGCGGACAAGGAGCCCCAGTCCAGGGAAAAAGTTAGCCCGTGGGACCGCATCGCGGGCGCGGCGAAGGTCCGCGCCAACATCCTGCACCGCTACACGCTGCTGGAAGGCCGCTCCGGCTTCAACTCCGGCCTGTTCGGCATCGGCCGCGCCCTGCTC
Organism: Gemmatales bacterium; assembly: GCA_038231495.1. Lineage (GTDB taxonomy): Bacteria > Planctomycetota > Planctomycetia > Gemmatales > Gemmataceae > JBBRLG01. The sequence goes on from JBBRLG010000230.1 coordinate 8,536, forward strand.
CGCGGCGGCGAGGAGCGGCCCAAGCCCAACGGCGAACGCCTGCCCGAGTACGGCGAATCGCGCCTCGAATCGCTGCAATTCCAGCTGTTCTCCGCGGCGCCGATTTATGACGATTTTGAGATCGTCAAACTCACCGACAGCCTGACGTTCCTGGCGAGCGAGTTGGGTGCGGACGACCCGCAGGTCAAGAAAGTGCTGAACGGCAAGTCGCCGGCCGACCGGGCCGCCGAACTGGTCACGGGCACGAAGCTCAAGGACGTGGCGGCCCGCAAAAAGTTGTGGGAAGGCGGCAAGGCGGCGGTCGATGCGGCGAAAGACCCGATGATCGAACTGGCCCGCTTGGTGGACACCGAGTCGCGCGCGCTGCGCAAGAAGATGGAAACCGAAGTCGACGAGGTCAACCAGCAGGCGTACGCGGAGATCGCCAAGATCAAGTTCAAGGTGGAAGGCACGAGCACCTACCCCGACGCGACGTTCACGCTGCGGCTGTCGTACGGCGTGGTGAAGGGTTACGAGGAGAACGGCAAGCGGGTGCCGTTCGAGACGAAGCTGGGCGGCATCTTCGAGCGGGCCAAGGCCAACAACTACAAGGAGCCGTTCGACCTGCCGGAACGCTGGCTCAAGGTCGAGAAGGAGTCCAACGCGAAGCTGAAGTTGGACACGCCGTTCAATTTCATCTGCACGGCGGACATCATCGGCGGCAACTCCGGCAGTCCGGTGATTAACAAGGACGCGGAGGTGGTCGGCCTGATCTTCGACGGCAACATTCAGTCGCTGGTGCTGGATTTTGCCTACACGGAGACGCAGGCGCGGGCCGTGTCGGTACATTCGCAGGGCATCATCGAGGCGTTGCGGCATGTCTACAATGCCGGCGACGTGGCCGACGAGTTGACCGGCAAGCCGCGCAAGGCGACGAAGTAATCCGGGGTTTGCCGCTTGCGGCTTTGCAGGTTGAATTGCAAAGCCGCAAGCGGCAATACTTGTTTGCCCCGATTCAGGCAGGACTTGCATGAGTTCGGGGCAATCCCCATCCTCCGATAATCTACATTTCATCTTCCCATAGCCATAAATCCTGTATTGCAATTCACTTCCGTCAGCCATGCTAACGGCCACATCCTGGCACGATTGTTGCTTTGGAATGGGGCACAGCACAGCAACCGTGCTCCGCATGAACCCCCGCGGCCTTGTCGCTCAAGGCTCTCTCCTGCCTCCCCCACCCGCGCCCGGTTTTGAGCGTACCCCTTGATTTTGCCATAAAGGAGACCTTCCTATGCCCTTGCGCGCGCAATTCGCCTGCTTCCTGACTTGTTTATTCGCCGTGTTGGTGGGCGTTACCGCTTACCGCCAGTCTTCTACCGGCGCGGTTCGCACCCTGGCGTGGTTGGACCTGCCGGGGGCGCGAGACTATTACGACGACGACTTGCGCCGGCAAAAGGAACTCGACCGGTTTGACGGCGTGGTGTATGCGCGGGTGCAGGAACGGTACGCGATCATCGGGGAGCTGTGCGCGGGGCGGATGACCCTGTTCGAGGCCGCCGCGCAGTTCAAGCGGCTCAACGCCCAGCCCAACCCGTCCACCTTCAAAATTCTCAGCTTGTTCCCCGGCGCGACCGACGACGAGCGCGTCTGTCGGCAGGTCCTTGCCTGGCTTGCGGGCAACATCGAGCAGTTGCCGTCATGCCAACGGCAGTCCGTACTGGACCGTCTGGAAGCCGAGTTGCGCGAACACATCGCCTGCGTCGGACCGGTCGAGTTGCCCGGCGGTTGAATAGTCCGCCGGTAGGGGCTGTGACGCCGCGGCCCCTGCCGGCAGCAACTTTCGGCCTCGACTTACGTTTGCCAACCGCCGAAAAGGGGGTTAGACTCGCCAGGAAGTCCGTTCGGCGGTCCCCGATTTTGGTGCGCGCAGTCCCCCTCACGGCGGCAAGACCATGAAGCTCGTTCGGCTGGCGGCGGTCTGTTGTGTCGCGTTGACGCTGTCGTCGTGCGAGGCGCCGAAGCCGGAGGACTTCATCCTCGGCCGGTGGGAGGACAAGGACCACACGCCGCTGGAGTTCCGTCGCGACGGCACGATCGTGGGCCGCATTCGCATCGGCAAAATCATCATCGCCATCGACTGCCGGTATCGCTTCCTAGACGAGGCGACGATGGAGGTCGAGGCGGTCAGCCCGCTCATCCCGCGCGGCGTCACGACGTTCAAGGTCAACCGGCTGGACTACCGCGAGTTGAGTCTGACGGCCAAAAACGGCACCATGACCATGTGGACCCGGCCGCCGCAGTAGAAAAGGCAAAAGGAAATCCAAATGGATTTCCTTTTGCCTTTTCTCTGTGGTTATACTGCCCGCGGCTCGATGCGGCACAAACGCCCGTAGCCACAAGCGGCCCGCTTGTGGAAG
>JBBRLG010000231.1:0-10890 GCA_038231495.1 Gemmatales bacterium
ATTACTTTTTCGCTTTGGGCAGTTCGCCGGCCTGGGCCGCGGCCTTTTCCAGGTTGGCCGGAACCTCGGCATTGACGTTGCCCAGCGCCCAGCCGAGGCCGCCCATGAGAAGCGTCTGAAACGTCTCGTTCTTCCACACGTCCTCGCGGTGGCCCATCGAGGTAAAGAAGACGCGGCCCTTGTCGTGCTTGCGCGCCCAGGTGGCCGGGTAATCCGGCCGCTGGTACATCGCGTCCTTCATGCCCTTGGTTTCCTGGACGAGGATGACGTGCAAGTCCGGCGCGAAGTTCTTGAGTGCGTACCACTCCTCGTTCAGTTCAAAATCCTTGACGTCCTTGAGACCGGGAAAGTCGGGGTCGGCGACGTGCATGATGGCCTTCTGCTGGCTGCCATGGACGATAAACTCGCCGCCGAGCATGGCGATGTAGGGATCGACCTTGGCGCGCTCCTGGTTCTCGTTGCCGGGGCCGGGCGAGTGGTAGGTGTCGCTGGCGCAGTGGCAGCCGACGAAGCCCTTGCCGCCGGCGACGGCGTCGAGGAGTGCCTTCTTGCCTTCGGGCGGGACGGGCGGCGCGCCGTCGAGGCTCTTTTCGGCACCGATGTCGCCCTGGGTCTCGAAGAGGAAAGCGTCGAACTGGGCGAAGTCCTTGGAGAGAAAAACACGGCCGTCCTTCTCGCAGACGGCCTCGTAGCCGTGCTTGGCGCCGAGGTCGGTGACGATCTGCTCGGCGAGGGAGAGCTTGCCGTCTTTGCGCTGCACGACGGAGTGTTGGAAGCCCTGGGAGCGGGTGAACATGAGGACTTTTTTCTTGGGACCGTCGGCGGCGGTGAGCCAGTTGCGGGTGAGGGGAGCGGCGCCGAGGAGGAGGGCCGCCAGCCCCGAATTGCGGAGTAGTTCGCGACGATTCATGGGGGTAACTCCTGGAGAGACGGTGCAAACCGGGCGTGGGAGGAACGGCGCTCAGTTTAGGGCACGCCGGAGCGGATTGCCAGGGGGAAAGCGCGGAATCCCGGTTACGGTCGGCACTACCGTAAAGGGCGTCGGCTTTGGGAGAAAGGAGAAAGCCGCCAAGGCCCGGAGAACCCGGCGTGGGAAGGGGGCCGGGCGGCGGCGGGGTGAGAATTTCACCTTGCGAATCTATTCCGAATCCACTAGAAAACGGCTACGGACGGAGCGGTTGTCTGGAAGCCTGTCCTGAACCCATTCGCCGTCGGATTCCCCGATAGCTCAATCGGTAGAGCGAGCGGCTGTTAACCGCTAGGTTCTAGGTTCGAGTCCTAGTCGGGGAGCCTTGTGATTCGGAGCGAAATAACGGGTCACAGCAGTTAACGCAGAGGGCCGGGAGATTCGTCTCCCGGCCGTTTGCGTTTTCGCCTATTTTCCTAGGCCATTTCCGCATTCTCCCCTTTTCGTGATTGTCTCTGGTTCGCGAGAGATCGTTCGGGGTCCGGGCGCAACCCCTGGGGTCGCACTCGGACCCCGAATGACTCACCGCGAAACTCTCGCGCTCTCCGCCAGAGAGCGCCCCACGAGTTAACAATACTGTCCCGAACGCGATTACGAACTTCCAAATTCCCAGTTACGTCATCGTCAGTTCGCAGCCGTTCCGGGTAGAGACTTCAGTAGGGCCGTCGTTCCCCTACGGAGTCTGCCATGCCACTTGCTGCCACATTTCTTTCCCCCGACGACCGCCGCCTCGAACTCGCCCACCTCCTCGCCCGCGGCCTCCTGCGGCTCCGCCGGCGCGCGTCTGACGGTGCCCCTTGCGAACCGGCGCGGGACCCGAAAAATCTCTCGGAATCTGTCCCGAATTGCCTTGAGGTTCCCGCCGAAACCGTGCTCAGTGGGACCTGATGAGTTGACGGTTTCCGAGGTCCCACGGAGAGTACCTGGCCATGCAAATCCAGTACGAGATCACCGCCCTGCAACCCCTGAACGTGAGCCAACTGCGCGCCCGCTACGCCGAGGCGTTCGGCGAGGCCACGTCCTCCGGCAACAAAGCGTGGCTCGTCAAGCGCGTCGCCTGGCGGCTGCAGGCGCTGGCCGAGGGTGGTCTGTCCGAACGCGCCCGGCGGCGCGCAGAGGAACTGGCCAATGAAGCGGACCTGCGGCTAAACCCGCCCCGCGAGCAGGTCCCGGCTGCTCCAGCCCCCCAGCGCACCGAGACGGCCTTGCTGCGGTTCAAGCCCGACGACCGTTTGCCGCCTGCCGGCACGGTCTTGACGCGGGAGTACAAGCGGGAGGTGGTCCAGGTCCTGGTCTTGCGGCACGGCTTCGAGTATCAGGGCAAAGTCTACAAGTCGCTCAGCGCCGTGGCCAAGGCGGTCACCGGCTCGCACTGCAACGGTTACTTCTTCTTCAGGTTGGGCAACCAGGGGGGCGAGGAATGAAACGCACCAACGGCACGGCCCCGGCAACGCTGTCGGCGGTCCGTTGCGCGATTTACACGCGCAAATCGACCGAGGAGGGGCTGGAGCGGGAATTCAACACGCTGGACGCCCAGCGCGAGTCCGGCGAGGCGTACGTCAAAAGCCAGCAACACGAGGGGTGGGTCTGTTTGCCAGACCGCTACGACGACGGCGGCTTTACCGGCGGTAACCTGGATCGCCCAGCCGTCCGGCGTCTGCTGGCCGACATCGAAGCCGGCAAGGTCGACTCCGTGGTCGTGTACAAGGTTGACCGCCTTTCGCGATCGCTTTTGGACTTCGCCAAGATGCTCGAAACGTTCGACCGGAACAAGGTGTCGTTCGTGTCGGTGACGCAACAAATAAACAGCGCGACCTCGATCGGGCGGCTCATGTTGAACGTCCTGTTGTCGTTCGCGCAGTTCGAGCGTGAGATCATCTCGGAGCGCACGCGGGACAAAATCGCGGCCACGCGGCGGCGGGGAAAGTGGTCGGGCGGGCCGCCGCTGTTGGGCTACGACATCGACCCGCGCGGCTCCCGCATCCTGGTCAACGAGGAGGAGGCGGTAAGGGTGCGCAGCATCTTCGCCCTGTATTTGGAACACGAATCGCTGCTGCCGGTGGTACGCGAACTGGAGCGGCGCGGCTGGACGAACAAGCGGTGGAAGACGCGGGCCGGCCACGAGAGCGGCGGCGGCGGGATCACGAAGTCGGCATTGCACCGGCTGCTAACCAACCCGGTATACGCCGGCAAGATTCGGTACAAGCAAGAAGTGCACGCCGGGGAGCAGCCGGCCCTCGTCGACGCCGCCACATTCGAGAAGGTCCAGGCACTCCTGCGGCGGAACGGCCGCACGGGCGGCGCCCAGGTGCGGAACCAGTTCGGGTCGTTGCTCAAAGGCATGCTGCGCTGCGCCTGCTGCGACTGCGCCATGACGCCGGCCCACTCCACGAAGAACCGGACGAGGCGCTACCGCTATTACGTCTGTACGAACGCGCAAAAGCGCGGCTGGGATAAGTGCCCCTCGAAATCGGTCCCCGTCGCGGAGATCGAGCAGTTTGTGCTCGACCGTATCAAGTGCGTCGGCAAAGACCCAGCAGTTTTGAAAGCCACGATCGCGCAGGCTCGCGAGCAGGACGAAGCCCGCATGGTCGAACTCGAATCCGAGCGGCGGGATGTCGACCGCAACTTGACCCGCCTCCAGGCGGAGGAGCGGCACCTGGTTCGGCCGCCGGGCGTCGCGGGAGACGAGGTCGCGCTGGCCCGCATGGCGGAAGTTCAGGAGCGCATCCGGCAGGCCGAGTCGCGGCTAGGGCGCGTGCGGAAGCTGGCAGCGGACCTGCGGCGGGAGTGGCTGGACGAGGATGATCTGTCTCGGGCGCTGTCGGTTTTCGACCCGGTGTGGGAGTCGTTGACGCCGCACGAACAGACCCGCATCTTGCAACTGCTGGTGGCGCGCGTGGACTACGACGGGGCCAAGGGCCGGATCGCCATCACCTTCCAACCGACGGGCATTCAGACGCTAGCGGACGAATTGGCAGAACAGCAATTAAAGGAGCAGCGAGCATGACGGCAAAACCGTTGGTCATCGAGTGCGAAGTCCACTTCGGGCAACAAGCCAAGGGACGCCTGGAGTTGCATGTTGGTCCGGGGCCGGCCAAGCCGGCAGCGCCGGGGAGGGTGCCGCGGGTGGCCCGGCTGCTGGCGTTGGCGCATCGGTTCGAGCACCTCGTGCGTACCGGGCAAGTCAGTAGTTACGCGGAGGTGGCGCGTCTGGGCCACGTGACCCGTGCCCGGGTCTGCCAGATCATGAGCCTTTTGCAGCTGGCGCCGGACATCCAGGAGACGATCCTCTTCTTGCCGCAGGTAACGCGCGGGCGGGAGGCCATGCACCTACGTCAGTTGCAACCAATAGCAGCTGCGCTCGATTGGCGGCAGCAACGGGCATTATGGAAAAAAGCGACGGTTAACGGAGAATACCAGCGTCAATGAAGGCAGTTTCCGCACATGAACAAATTCTCTGCTACTGACATCGACAATCCTTGCCGGTAGGGTTATTTTCATTTCTACTTCGATTATTCCACCTTACTCAATTGCCGGGTGCCGGTTCCGACATGGGCCACCTCCAATTTCAAATGGCACCCGATACGGTGCCTTGGCGGCGCGTCGTCGCTCTCATAGCCGATGGCGGTGACGTGGCCGAAATCGCCGCCGCGACCACGGTGGCGGCAGTTCGGGGGTTGAAGGGGGCACGCAACGACGCGGGCCTTTCGCACATTGTCTGGCTTCTCATGAATGTGGTGCTTGCCGCGCGTAACGGCCACTTCGAGGAAGCCCTCCGCGAGGTCGGCCTGGACGTTGCCGAAGCCCCAAGCGTTTACGACCTTTTGGGGGCTTTTAGCGACGCCGTGGATCGCTACTTGCACCACCGTGGCGGACGCAGCGATATTGGCGAGATAGCCCAACTGGCCGCCGTGGAATCTTTGACCGCTTTGATCGGTGCCCGAACGCCGAACCTGTTTGACGCGACGGCGGAGGACGTGAAAAATGCTGCCCGGCAACTCTCAACGCAAAAAGGGTTCGCCACCCTCAGTCACGACTTCTTCTCGCGCTTCATTCAACGATTCTTGAGCTACCATCTCGACCGGGAGTTGCCATTGCACGTGGGGGGCAACGGCCGGTTCGCGGACCCGGCGGAGCACGAGCACTTCCTTTCGGAAATGGCCGCCCATTGCCGCAGGTCGGCCGTGATCGTCGAAACCTATGCCGGAGCGTGGTACTCAAAGCACAACTTCCTGAATGACATAACGCCGCACAAAGTGCGCGATTTTGCCAATTACGCACTGAAGAAACTCCGAGACGAATTGGAGCGGAGGGGGGCCGACCGTGGCTGACCCTTACGTCATTCTTTGCGGCGGCACCGTGTTAACGTCCCGCGAACGGCGTTGGTGCGCCGCGCCGCGCGTGTGCCTAAGGATTGGTCAGGGCCGGCACGACGTACACCTCGGACTGCATCACCTGACGCGAAAACTGTTTATGGGCGTGTCGGGTGTGTTCACCGACCTGCTGGAAGTTGCGGCCTTCGTATACAGCGCTGACCAGGCGGTGAGCCGAGGTGGTACCCGCGCGTTTGAATACGGGCGGCGTTGGCGGCGACATTTCCGTTTCGAGGTGCCCGTCCGCTGCCCCGAAGTCTGGCAACGGCCGGAAGTGAATGCGGCCTTAAAGGAGACACTCGGCCTACTGTCGGACGACGACTACGAGTTCGTGTTCAAATTGCACCCCAACCCGCCCCCACCAGACAGGTACCTTTTTGATGAGGCGGACGTAGGTGATTTCGAGGAAGTCATTCCATTCTCAGGCGGTCTCGATTCTCTGGCAGGGGCAGTCCGCGAGATTCTTGTGGGCCAGCGCAAGGTGGTGCTGGTCAGTCACAGGCCCGCCAACCAGGTGTACCACCGCCAGTGCGGGTTGGTGCGCCTGCTCGAAGCGCGCCTGGTTGACCGGCGCTTGACGCCGCTGCACGTGGCGGTTGAGGTGAATGTCGGTGCCGCCATCAGCCGTGACTTTAGGCACCGCGCCCGCTCGTTTTTGTTCGCGGCAATTTCCGCGGTCACGGCACGGCTCCTGAAATTACGGCGGGTCCGGTTTTTTGAGAACGGCGTTCTCAGTATGAACCTGCCGATCAGCGGCCAGTTTGTCGGCGCACGGGCGACCCGGACCACGCACCCGCAGGTCATGGGCGGTTTCGGTCGTCTGTTTGGCCACCTGTTCGACGAGCCGTTCACTGTCGAAAATCCATACCTGTGGAAAACCAAGGCCGAAATCATTTAAGAAGTCCGAGGGTCGGGTTTCGGCGACCTCTGCGCCGCCACCGTGAGCTGCGTCCACACTTTAGAGCAAACAACGGCTCATACCCATTGCGGGCGCTGTTCCCAATGCCTGGACCGCCGTCTCGCCGTCTTGGCGGCGGGCGCCGGCGAGGCGGAAGACCCGGCCGCCCGTTACGCATCGGACGTGCTGACGGCGCCGCGCAACGGCGAAGACCTGGCGCTCATTGAAAGTTACGTCGGCACCGCCCGGAGGGTGGATAGGATTGCTGACGCCGCAGAGTTTTTGAGGGCTTTTCCCGAGGCGGCCCGCGTACTCCGGCACGCAGCCGTCTCCCCCGCCGAGGCAGCCCGACTCCTCTTCGACCTGCACCGACGCCACGCCGACGGTGTGCTGCGGGCGCTCGAAGGCGAAGTGGAGCGGGCGCCGCGCAGCGTGGTGCGCCTGTGCCACCCCGCGAACAGCCTGTTTGGCTTGGCGTGCGGGGAACGACGCCTGCGGCTAACACTCAATTCACCGGAACGCGCGTCGGAACCAAGCGAACCCCGGCCGGGGACGCTCGAAGTGGACCGGCGTAGCTTCGAGGTACGGTTCGGGAGCGCCACGTGTTATTTGGGACACACCGTGGAGTTCCGGTTCCTGGAGCGTCTGAATCTGACGCCGAACGAATACGTCTCGCACGCAGAACTGGTTGATGCCGCCTGGGACCGTGACGATCAGACTTCTACGAACGCAATCCACCGCGCGGCTTCAAACCTGCGAAAAAAGCTCCTTGCCGCCCGCATCGCGGTGACGATCGATGGCGAGGAACACGGCCACTACCGACTCATCATTCCGCCGGACAGCACTTCTGCGACGAACTCAGCCTGAAATCAGCCCAAAGTCAGCGCCCCGTAAGGGGTAGCCGGCAGACTGGTTTCATGCGGCCTACCGAGGTGGTGGCCGCGTGAACTGGAGACTGCCATGAGAACGTCGTTGCCGCGAAGGCAGCAGCCCGTCCCCACCCTCCTATCCCTGTCCACCGGCCAGCAGTGGCTGGTCCTCGCTTTCCAACGCATCCGTTACGGCCGCATCTTCCGGCTCACCGTCGTCAGCGGGCAACCGGTCGTATGCCGCCTCCGCTGGAGGCGGACCGTCCGCGTGTCCGGGGACAGCCGTCCCCACCCCGCGGTTTCCCGGGGCGACTTCGTCCTGAAGGCAGAGGTCGTCGAGTTCCTCGCGCAGTTGGCCGCGCTGGGCGCCAGCGAGGTTACTGACATCGAGATCTACGACGGCCTGCCCCGCTCCTTCAGCGTCGAAGAGTCGCTCCCTGAATAACCCGTCCTTCGTCTAGCTGAAAACTCGAACCACCAGACAACTGACCGGCCGCACCAGCGGAGTCGTTGTGGGTGACGCCGATTGGCGTTCCTCACACCGCCTGCGCTTGTGCGGCCGGTTGCCTTTCCCGCCCGTCGTCGTCGGCCCACGTTCCGCTCCATCCGGCCGGATGGAGCCTTTCCATGTCCGACCCCAAGCAGCCGACCGAGATCGGCCGATTCGGCCACGACCTCATCATCCGCAAGGCACGCCAACTCCGACGCAACCCTTGCTTCTCCCAGGAAGACCCGCAGGACCTGCAGCAAGAACTTGCGTGCCGGCTCCTGAAGCGGCTCGAAAAATACGACGAGCAACAGGGCGAGCGCGACCACTTCATCAGCATGGCGGTGAAGCAGTTGGTGGCGAACCTCGTGCGCGACCGCCGCACAAAATTGCCCCGCGGGCGCAAGGTGGTCTCCCTTTTCGGGGGCGTCGATTCCCGGTCGGGCGATCCCCTGCCGCTGGCGGCGGCCGTGACGCCGGACGACCTCGACGCGCGGATCGGCGGTCGCCGCTGCAGCCCCGAAGTGCTCGCGCAACTGGCACTCGACTGTGCGGAGATCCTCAACGGCCTGTCGGAGGAGGACCTCGCAATCGTCGAGGCGCTCAAGACGAAGTCCCGGTCGGAGGCGGCCCGCGCCTTGGGCGTGCCGCGCACGTCGCTGAACGATCACATCCGCCGCATCCGCGAGCGGTTCGAGCGCGGCGATATGCGGAAATATTTGTGACGCTACCGTCACCTCGGCGATTGTCCGGGTAGAGGAAAGGGTGCATCGGTTTCCTTCCTCAACCAGGGGCACCCGACCATGTCCAGGGACCTGTACCGCTATGTCTTCAACCCGGAAGTGGCGCTCGAAGAAGTCGAGGCTTCGCTCGTGCTGGCGGTGATGGCCGCCGAGGCGTTACACGGCGAGGCCCAAGTCAAGCTCGACGCAGCCCACGCCTTCGACGCCGCCCGCCGTTCGTGCGTCATTGACGCCACGACGGCGGTCGGGGTCGATTTCAACCGGCTGTTCACCCAGTTCCTCCGCCGTGAGTTCGGCCCGGAGTCGTTCCGCGTCGAGCGGATTGACGGCCGTGCCACGGCGGCGGCCACGTCGTCTGCGTCATAACGCTCGACGACCAGAAGTTTGACGCGCGTGTCCTGCGGCGGTTGCCGGGATTCCGCACGTGAGGATTCATGGGTTGGGAACCGGCGGCAGGAATGGAGGGGGGACCGCTTCATGACCACACAGGACGCCGGTGGCGGCGAGAATAACGGCGCGAGCGGCGACGACACCGCGTGCCACGCGTGGGCCGACCGTGCGGAAGAACTGGGCACCTGGGCGTGGCAGCGGTGCGTGAACCGCACCGACGTGTGGGGCGGTTACAACCCCCTCGCCCACCGGGGAAAGAAGTACCTTGACAGGAACGGCGGGGAAAAGAAACTCGGGAGCACCACCACGAGGCCGCGCCCGTCGCGCCGGGGCAAAGATTTTCTGACCCCAGGCGACCTGACCAGGCATTTCCGGGCGACGTGTCCGGAACACGTCGTCGGCCTGCACACGACCAGCCCGCATGATGCGTCCTTGTGGGGTGCGGTGGAAATCGACTGGCACGGCCCAGGCGGCAACGACCCCGACAGCAACCTCCGCGCCGCCCTGGCCTGGCATGGGGCACTGGCCGCGGAAGGGTTTCACCCGTTGTTGACCGACAGCAATGGTAAGGGCGGCTACCACCTGCGCGTCCTCCTCGACGCGCCTGCGGCCACCCCCCTGGTCTTCTATTACCTCAAAGCGCTGGTCGCGGACCACCTCCGCTACGGCTTGGCCAAACCCCCGGAAACGTTCCCCAAACAAGCGAGTTTGAAGACGCCTTTTGGGAACTGGCTGCGCTTGCCGGGCCGTCATCACACCCGCGCCCATTGGGCGCGGATTTGGGACGGCTGCGGTTGGCTGGCTGGTGCCACCGCCGTCGATTTTCTCCTCTCCTGCACGGGCGACCCCAAACACCTGATACCGCTCGACGCCGAGGCGCGTTGGCGGGTCGCGGCCTTCATGGCGAAATTGCCGAACCCGGGGGAAGCACAAGGGCGCGACGACGTGGCCTACCGCTTCGCCGCCTTCCTCGTGCGGGACATGGCGCTGGGCGACCCTGTGGCGCTAGACTGGTTGGCGCGATGGGACGCCGGCAACACTCCCCCAAAGGGACGTGTTCGGCTGTGGGAAATCCTCGCCAACGCCCACGCGTACGGGCAAAACCCCTACGGCTGTGGAGCGAGTGACGGGAATGGTGCCGGAGATGCGACCGACGGGTGGGAGCCCCCACTTTCGTTGAACACCTTGCCCGCGGCCGACGAGTTCCCTACAGAGGTCTTCCCCGCCTCCCTAGAGCTATTTGCCCGGGAAGCGGCGGAGGCGGTAGGCTGTCCCGTGGACTACTTCGGTCTTCCCATGCTGGCAATCGCCGGCGGGGCGATCGGCGCGAGCAAGGCGTTGGCGGTCAAGAAGGGGTACGTCCAACGGGGCCTGCTGTACGGCGCAATCGTTGGTCCGCCCGGAGACGCAAAAAGCCCCGCGCTGTCGATGGTCGCCGGCCCCCTCCACGATGCCCAACACCGCGCCTGGGAATTGTACAAGCAGGAGAAACTCGTCCACGAAAGCGACTGCGCGAAAGCGAAGCAAGACGGCAAGGAGAAGCCGGCTCCGCCGCTCCTGAGGCGCGTCCACACGGACGACGCGACCACCGAAAGCCTGGGGCCGATCCTTCAGAGGAACCCGCGCGGCGTCAGCATGATCAAGGATGAATTGGCCGCCTGGGTAACGGCCGCAAACCAGTACAAGGGCGGACGCGGGAGCGACCGCCAGTTTTGGCTGTCCAACTGGGCCGGCGTGCCGGCTTGCATCGACCGCAAGGGCGTGCAAGAACCACTTATTATCCCGTACCCGTTCGTGTGTGTTCTCGGCGGCATCCAGCCCGACGTCCTCGAAGTCTTGGCGGACCCCAGGGGGCGGGCCGACGGTTCCGTGGACCGCATCCTATTTGCGTATCCCGACGCCCGGCGCGCCGCGGAATGGACTTGGGAGGAGGTGGCGGATGACGTTATCGCCCCATGGCGGGAGACGGTGCAGGCGCTCCTCGATTTAAACATGGAGCCGGGGGCACATGGACTGCGGCCCCATACGCATCAAGTTAAGGAGGCATTGCCCTTCAAAAAAACTGGAAGTCCTTCCACAATCGCTGGATAACAACAAACAGTGATTGGAGGAAGGAGCTTCCGATGGGGATTCTAGCCAAGGTCGGCTCGGCGTTGCAAC
>JBBRLG010000232.1:0-10853 GCA_038231495.1 Gemmatales bacterium
CCCGCCTGCGCTGCCCCAAGTGTTACCCGCGTTTGAACCAGGCCCAAGACTCCCCGCGACCAAGCGCGTAACGCTCGCCCTGCAAAGACGTAGAGGCTACAGGAAGTGCCATTCGGGACGCAGCTCTTTTTATGAATTGTGTCCTCTTTGGCCGCGCGGCAGTGGACGCCCTACCCACCCTTGCCAAAGCGCAAGAACTTGGCAAGGGTCGAATTTTGGCACCCAGCGACCGTCAGGAGCAGGCAGCGGCGCTCATAGACCCTTGCCAAATACGCGGCAAAGGTTGGCAAGGTGAGTGGCAAGGGTCACTTTGGCGAGGGTCCCTTGGCGTAAGCCGGGCGTGGGGAACATTGGTGCCGAGATCCTACGCAGCCGGTTCGCCAGAATCGGTCAAACCAAGCACCCGTCCTTTTCGTCTTTATTGTTGAGCGCCGTTCCGGGACAATAACCCTGTAACCGATCCGCACCCATACGCAGTCAACGAACGTACACCTACCTATTCTCCGAGGGGATGAGCCATGTTTGGAAGGTGGAGAACCATCGTGTTCGGCGGCCTGCTGACATCTCTTGCCGCCGGGCTGATGCTCGTGGCGGCGGACCCGACGCCCGAAGCGCGGCGGGAGGCTCTCTTGAAGACCTTTGCCGCCGGCAACTACAAGGACGCCTACGACGGCCTCCGCAAGCTGGCTCTCGACCCCAAGGACGACCCCGCCAAAGTCGGCGCGGACCTGACCACCGCCGTCACCTGCTTGCAGTACCTCGGTCGCTGGGAGGAGATTGACGAATTCCGCGAAGCCGTCATCGAGACCCACAAGGGCAACTGGCGGTTGCTCGACACCGCGGCCCTGAACTATTCGCAGGTCGAGCACCACGGCTACATCGTCGCGGGTAAGTTTAACCGCGGCAACCACCGCGGCGGCGGTCACTACGTCAACGCCACCAAGCGCGACCGCGTGCGCGCGCTGCAACTCATGCAGCAAGCCGTAGCGCTGACCGGCAAGGAAACCGACAAGGCCGCGCTGTCCGAATTGCACCTGCATTTCGCCAACCATTTCCTCAACGCCGGCGGCCTGCACGAACCCTGGCGCTTGCAGTACCTCACCGACCTCACCACGCTGCCCGACTACGACGAGGGCTACTACTGGCGCGGCAATAGCACGCCCGGCGCGCCCGTGGACGCCGACGGTAATCCCGTCTACTACAAAATGCCCAAGAGCTACGAAGCCGCCCAGAACGACGGCGAGCGCTGGCGCTGGCTGCTGGCCCAGGCCGTGGAGTATGCTCCCAGCCGGGTCAACGAGGTCGAACTGCTCTTCGCCAACTTCCAGAAGCAGCAGTTCGGCGTGCAGACCATCGCGAGCTACGGCTTCCGCTTCGACGCCGACAGCGAAGACAAGGCCGATAACAAAAGCGGCACCTACACCCTGCACACCCTGAGCGACGACGAGACCATCGCCCGCCTCGCCACCGGCATTCGCCGCTTCAAGCTGCCCGACGAGTTCAATTACATCAAGGTGTACGAACGCATTGCCGGCCGGGCTAAAAGCTCCGAAGGCGGCACCGCGCTCGATGCCATTGCGACTGAGTACGAAGACCGTCGGCAGTACGTCAAGGCCGCCGCGGCCTGGAAGAAGGTGATCGCGGAGTATGGCGAGGACGCCAACCACTTCCGCACGCAGAGGCTCGACCAGCTCGTCAAGAACTGGGGGCGTTTCGAGAACGGGAGGGCGCAGCCGGCCGGGTCCGCCGCCGTCGTCGATTTCCGTTTCCGTAACGGCAAAAAGGTGTCGTTTGAAGCCCACGCGATCAAGGTGCCCAAGCTCCTCGACGACGTGAAGGCGTACTTGAAGGGCCACACCGGCAACATCGACTGGGCAAGCATCGACATCAACAATGTCGGCTACCGGCTCGTCGAACAGAACCAGAGCCAGTATCTCGGCGCCAAGGTCGCCTCGTGGGATGAGGAGTTGAAGCCACGGCCCAACCACGTTGACGACCGCATCACCGTCAAGACGCCGCTCAAGAAGCCGGGCGCGTACCTGCTCACGGCGAAGATGGCCGACGGCAACGTGAGCCGGATCATCGTCTGGGTCAGCGACACCATCATCGTCAAGAAGAACCTCGACGGCCAGGTGCTCTACTACGTCGCCGACGCCGTGACCGGCCAGCCGGTCGCCAAGGCCAACCTCGATTTCTTCGGCTGGAAACAGGTCCAGGTGCAGCCCAACACCAACAACTGGCGCGTCGATACGACGACGTTTGCCGACACGACGGACCCCGACGGCCAACTCATTGTCGGCCCGAAACAGTTGGCGAGCGACTTCCAGTGGATCGTCACCGCGCGCAAAGATAAGGCCGACAAGGATGGGTCGGGGCACTTCGCCTACCTCGGCTTCAGCGGCATCTGGTTCGGCCAGCGTTACGACGCCGACTACAACCAGACCAAGGTGTTCACCATCACCGACCGGCCCGTCTACCGCCCGCAGCAGATGGTGCAGTTCAAGTTCTGGATACGGCACGCCAAGTACGACCAGGCGGATACGTCCGACTTCGCCAACCAGCCGTTCACGGTGCAAATCAACAACCCCAAGGGCGAAAAGGTCTTCGAGAAGGGTTTCCAGGCCGACGAATTCGGCGGCGTGGCCGGGGAGTTCCCGCTGGTCAAGGGCGCGATGCTCGGCAACTACAGCCTGCAGCTCGTCAACCACGGCGGCGGCTCGTTCCGCGTCGAGGAGTACAAGAAGCCCGAATACGAGGTTAAGGTCGAAGCACCCAAGGAGCCGGTGCAGCTGGGCGAGAAGATCAACGCCACCATCACGGCCAAGTATTATTTCGGCGCGCCGGTGACGAACGCCAAGGTGAAATACAAGGTATTGCGCACCAGTTATAACGCCCGCTGGTATCCGCGCGGCGATTGGGATTGGTTTTACGGCAAAGGTTACTGGTGGTTCGCCGCCGACTACCCGTGGTATCCGGGCTTCGCGGAGTGGGGCTGCATGAGGCCGATCCCGATGTGGTGGGGCCGCTGGAACAACGAGCAGCCGGAAGTCGTCCTTGAAAACGAAGTTCCGATCGGTCCCGACGGCGTGGTCAAGTTCACGATTGACACGGCGGCGGCCAAGGAGCTGCACGGCAACGAAGATCACCAGTACGCGATCACGGCCGAGATCGTGGACGAGTCGCGGCGCACCATCGTCGGCACCGGCAACGTGCTGGTGGCGCGCAAGCCGTTCCGGGTTTACAGCTGGACCAACCGCGGCCATTACCGCGTCGGCGACACGGTTGAGGCGAACTTCACCGCCCAGACGCTCGACCAGAAGCCGGTCGAGGGTAAGGGCGAGTTGAAGCTGTACTCGATCACCTACGACGACAAGCACGAGCCGTGGGAAAAGACGGTCGAGACATGGAAGTTGAACACCGACGCCCAGGGCCAGGCCCGGCAGCAGATCAAGGCGGCCAAGGCCGGCCAGTACCGCGTGTCCTACGCCGTGACCGATGCCAAGGGCCACACCATCGAGGGTGGCTACGTTTTCGTGGTGCGCGGCGAAGGCTTCGACGGCAAGGATTTCCGCTTCAACGACGTGGAGCTTATCACCGACAAGCGCGAGTATTCGCCGGGCGAGAAGGTCAAGTTGATGGTCAACGCCAACAAGGCCGACAGTGCGGTGCTGTTGTTCGTGCGGCCGACCAACGGCATTTGCCTACCGCCGAAGTTACTGCGCCTCAAGGGCAAGAGCGTCGAGGAAGAGATCGTCGTCATCCAGAAGGACATGCCCAACTTCTTCGTCGAGGCGGTAACGGTGGCGGACGGCCGGGTCCACACCGAGATGCGGGAAGTCATCGTGCCGCCCGAAAAGCGCGTGCTGAACGTCGAAGTGTTGCCATCGGCCACGGAGTACAAGCCGGGCGACAAGGCGACGGTGAAGGTCAAGGTGACAGACCTCAACGGCAAGCCGTTCGTCGGCTCGACGGCGGTGAGCGTTTACGACAAGAGCGTCGAGTACATATCTGGCGGCTCGAACGTGCCGGAGATCAAGGAGTTCTTCTGGAAATGGCGGCGGCACCACAACCCGCAGACCGAAACGAGCCTGAACCACTACCTCGGCAACCTGCTGAAACACAACGAGCTCGGCATGGGCAACCTCGGCGTGTTCGGCGAATTGGTCGTGGAAGAGATGCTCGCGAAGGGCATCAAGGATGGCAAGGAGTTTAAGAAGGGCGACGCGAACGGCCCCGGCGGCCCCGTGACAGCGACTGCTGCTGCGCCCGGTGGCTACGGCCGCGGGAGCGGCGACGCCAAGTATGCAACTCAGTTGGCGGGTGAGAAACCCAACGACGCTGCGGCCGCCCCGGAGCGGCAGCTGGCCAAGCGCGAGGCGGGCAAGCCGGACGAGCCGGCCACACCCCCGCCGGACAACGGCGGCAAGGAACCCGCCGTCCGCAAGAACTTCGCCGACACCGCGTTCTGGAACGCGGCGCTCACGACGAACGCCGACGGCGTGGCCGAGATTTCGCTGACCATGCCGGAGAACCTGACCGGCTGGAAGGTGCGCGTTTGGGCGATGGGTCACGGCACCAAGGTCGGCCAGGGCGAGGCCGAGGTCGTGACGAAGAAGAACCTGCTGGTGCGCATGCAGGCACCGCGTTTCTTCGTGCAAAAGGACGAAGTTGTGCTGTCGGCCAACGTCCACAACTACCTGAAGGCTGAAAAGAAGGTGGCCGTGTCGCTGGAATTGCAGGGCGGCACGCTGGCCGTCATTGGCAACGCCAAGCAAGAAGTCACGGTCGCCGCCAACGGCGAAAAGCGCGTCGATTGGCGCGTGAAGGTCCAGAGCGAAGGCGACGCCATCATCCGCATGAAGGCGATCACCGACGAAGAGTCGGACGCGATGGAGATGCGCTTCCCCTGCTACGTCCACGGGATGCTCAAGACGGACTCGTTCTCCGGCGCGATCCGGCCCGACAAAGACTCGGCCAGCATCACGCTGACCGTGCCCGCGGAGCGCCGCATCAACGACACACGACTGGAAATCCGCTACTCGCCGACGTTGGCCGGCGCGATGGTGGACGCGCTGCCCTACATGGTCGATTACCCCTACGGCTGCACCGAGCAGACGCTCAACCGCTTCCTGCCCACGGTCGTGACGCAGCATGTGTTACAGAACATGAACCTCGATTTGAAAGACATCGAGAAGAAGCGGACCAACCTTAACGCCCAGGAGATCGGCGACGACAAGGAGCGGGCCAAGGGTTGGAAGCGCTTCGACCGCAACCCGGTCTTTAACGAGGAAGAGGTCAAGGGCATGACCAAGGCCGGCGTGGACATGCTGGCCGCGATGCAGTTATCCGACGGCGGCTGGGGCTGGTTTAGCGGCTTCGGCGAATACTCGTCGCCGCACACCACGGCCGTCGTGGTCCACGGCTTGCAGATCGCCCGCCAGAACGACGTGGTGTTGCCGGCGAACATGCTGGAGCGCGGCATCGAGTGGTTGAAGAACTACCAGAACCAGCAGGTGCAGCTCATCAAGAACTTCCCGGCCAAGGCCATTCCGGCGAAGGAGTTTGCCGACAACCTGGACGCCTTCGTATTTATGGTCCTGGTGGACGGCGGCGTCGGCCACGACGAGATGCGCGAGTTTTTGTACCGCGATCGCACGCATATCGCGGTCTACGGCAAGGCGATGTACGGCCTGGCGCTGCACAAGCAAGGGCAGGCCGAGAAGCTGGCGATGATCCTCAAGAACATCGAGCAGTTCGTCGTGCAGGACGAGGAAAACCAGACGGCCTACTTAAAGTTGCCCGGCGACAACTACTGGTGGTACTGGTACGGCAGCGAGATCGAGGCGGACGCCTACTATCTCAAGTTGTTGGCGCGGACCAGCCCCAAGGACGAGAAGGCGTCGCGGCTGGTGAAGTATTTGTTGAACAACCGCAAGCACGCGACGTACTGGACGAGCACGCGCGACACGGCCATTTGCATTGAGGCGATGGCCGAGTACATCAAGGCGAGCGGCGAGGACAAGCCGGACCTGACGGTGGAAATCTTCGTGGACGGCAAGAAGTCGAAGGAAGTGAAGATCGACAAGTCGAACCTGTTCGCGTTCGACAACAAGCTGGTGATGGTGGGCGACGCGGTCGAGGCGGGCAAGCACACGGTTGAAGTGCGCAAGAAGGGCACCGGCCCGATCTACTTCAACGCCTACCTGACCAACTTCACATTGGAAGACCACATCACGAAGGCCGGCCTGGAGGTGAAGGTCAACCGTAAGTACTACAAGCTGACGCGCGAGGACAAGGAGATCAAGGTGCCCGGCGCGCGCGGCCAGGCCGCCGACCAGAAGGTCGAAAAGTACAAGCGCACCGAGCTACCCGACCTGGCGCAACTGAAAAGCGGCGACCTGGTTGAGGTCGAGTTGGAGATCGACAGCAAGAACGACTACGAGTATTTGCTGTTCGAGGATCCAAAGGCGGCTGGTTTCGAGCCGGTGCTGGTGCGCAGCGGCTATAACGCCAACGACCTGGGGGCGTACATGGAATTGCGCGACGAGAAGGTGTGCTTCTTCGTCAAGGCGCTGGCACGCGGCAAGCACAGTGTCGCGTACCGTCTGCGGGCCGAAATCCCCGGCAAGTTCAGTGCCCTGCCGACGCAGGCCTCGGCGATGTACGCGCCGGAGCTAAAGGGTAACTCGGACGAGATCAAGCTGATTATTACGGATTGATCTGTTTGAGGCGCGAAGTTGTCCCACGGGGCGGGCAGCAATGCCCGCCCCGGTTTTTTCTCCTCACTCCGATTAACGATTAAGGCGAGGGTCGGGTATATTACCTCGGAACGAAAGATCCGCACACCGGGCTGCCGCCAAAGGAACCCTTGCCAAACTCACCCTTGCCACCCACCTTCGCCCCTGTTTGCCCTGCCTTTGGCAAGGGTATATGAGCGCCGCTGCCTGTTCCTGACGGTCGCTGCATGCCAAAATCCCACCCTTGCCAAGATTGTTGCGCTTTGGCAAGGGTGGGTTGGGCGTCCACTGCCGGTCGCTCAAAGGCAACGCCATCGGGAGCTTGGTCGGGTAGGCGTCGTGTTCCCGAACCGGACGCGGTCGCTGCCTTGGTGTGGGAGACTTGCGTAGTCGGGTCAAACGGACATTGACTCATATCGCGGTACATGCGGCGCGCGGTCAACTCCACGCCAGCCTCCTCACCGAACGGCCGCCCTTGCTGGATGTCCCTTTTCCCCTTCCGCATCGACCCGGAAGTTTTTTGTCGGCAACTCGCCCGTTCCTTTCTCCTTCCCCTCGCGCCGGTCCTGTTGTATCGTGACGGGGAAGCCCATGCGCACCCTGTTCGCGGAGGAGATCGATGGCGGCCGTGCCGATTTCGCAAGTCACCGTTCAGCTGCACCCCCAGGACAACATCGCCGTCGCGGCGCGCAACCTGCCTCCCGGCGCGGAATTGCAGATCGACGACCGCACCGTCGTCCTTGAGAAGCGCATCGGGCTTGGCCACAAGATCGCGCTGCGCCCCATCTCGAAGGGGGCACCGGTCTACAAGTACGGCCAGATCATCGGCTTCGCCAGCGCCGACATCCCCGTCGGCGGGCACGTTCACGTTCACAACGTTTCCGCCGAAGCCTTTGAGCGCGATTACGCCTTTTGCCGCGATTGCCCGCCACCCTTGCCGCGCGCCGCGCCGCGCTATTTCATGGGCTACGACCGCGGCGACGGCCGCTACGGCACGCGCAATTACATTGCCATCATCAGCACCGTCAACTGTTCGGCCAGCACGAGCAAGTACATCTCGGAGCGCTTCCGCAGCACCGACCTGTTGCAGCAGTATCCGAACGTCGATGGCGTCGTCGCGATCACGCACAAGGCCGGTTGCGCGATGCAGTACGACGGGCCGGATCATAACCAACTCGACCTCACGCTTGCCGGTTTCGCCAAGCACCCGAATGTGTCGGCCTACATCCTCGTCGGTCTCGGCTGCGAGACGGGCCAGGCGATTCACCTCGTTGAAAATCAAGGACTGATCCAACTCAACGGCTCGCGCAAGAAGCCGCTTGTCATCTCCGTGCAGGAGTGCGGCGGCATTGCCAAAACGGTGGACGCCGGCGTGCGCGCCATCGCCGAGTTGCTGCCGCAGGCCAACGACGTTCACCGCACGAAGCTGACCGCCGACAAGATTGTCCTCGGCACCAACTGCGGCGGCTCCGACGGCAACAGCGGCGTCACGGCCAACCCGGCGCTGGGCGTCGCTTCCGATTTACTGGTCGCCCAGGGCGGCACGACCATCCTTGCCGAGACGACCGAAATCTATGGGGCCGAACACCTGCTCACGCGCCGCGCGATCAGTCGGGCGGTCGGCGAGAAATTGATCGCGCGTATCAAGTGGTGGGAGTGGTACACCGGCATCTTCGGCGCGGAGATCAACAACAACCCGTCGGTCGGCAACAAGGAAGGCGGCCTGACGACGATCTACGAAAAGTCGCTGGGTGCGATTGCCAAGGGCGGCAGCACGGCGTTGATGGACGTGGTGGGTTATGCCGAGCCGGTGCGAACGAAGGGTTTCGTCGTCATGGACACGCCGGGCTACGACCCGGTGAGCATGACCGGCATCGTCGCCGGCGGCGCGAACGTGCTGGTGTTCACGACGGGCCGCGGCTCGGTGTTCGGCTGCAAGCCGGCCCCGTCGATCAAGGTGGCGACCAACACGCCGATGTATCGGCACATGATCGACGACATGGACATCGACGCGGGCGTGATCCTGGACGGCACGCCGGTCGAGACGGTGGGCCGGCAAATCTTCGAGGAGATTTTGGCGGTGGCGAGCGGTCAGAAGACGAAAAGCGAGTTGAACGGCGTCGGCGAGGAGGAGTTCGCCCCGTGGAGCATCGGGCCGACGTTGTAATCCGCCGCTTGCGGCATTGCGAGAATCACCGGACACGGGAGTAGCAATGGTTCACAAAGCTTACAAGTTTGAAACCCAAATTTTGCCGGGAGGGAAACTCGAATTAACGACGCCGCTGCCGCCCGGTTGTCGGGTGGAGGTCCTTGTCATCCGGGAAGAAACGGAAGACCTTACCGCCGACGTAATGGATATGGCCACGTCGAGCCTTGAATTTTGGGACAATCCGATCGACGACGCGGAGTGGAATAATGCCTAGTCAAGGGGATATTCTGTTGGTTCCGATCCCCTTCACGGACCAGTCGGCGACCCGTCGTCGGCCGGTCATTGTCATTTCAAACGACTTCTATAACCAGGCATCTCCGGACTTAATCGTCGTGTGCATGACGTCAAACCTCACGCCGTCTCCGCACGGGTTTACCATCACGACAGCGGATTTGGTTTCCGGCGTCCTTAATCACCCCGGAAAAGTCCGTGTCGATAAGCTTGCTACCATTGCAAAAAGCATCGTCGTGAAATCGTTTGGGACGGTGAACGCACAAGTAATAGATCGGATTAGGCAGGTATTGTTGGACCTTTGTCGGCCCTGAATCCTGCGGATTTTGAAAGACGCCGGCCCAGGAAACGAATATCCTGGCAGACAGTCGTTGAAGCGGATCGCAACGGAGAATTTCCCATGTCCCAGCTTAAAAACGTCGTGGACCCCTTCGGTGAAGTCAACGTCTATCCCGGTGGGCCGGGCAAGAAGCGCGTCGTCGCCACTATCCTCATGGAGCCGCACAAGGAAGGCGCGCAGACCGGCATCGCGCTGGACGGCTCCGGCTCGATGGCCAAGCTCTACGGCGTCAACGACGGCAGCCGCGTCTTGTCGCCGATCTTCGGCGGGCCGAAAAAGCACAACAACGAAATCACGCCGGTCGCGCAGCAGTTGTGCGCCTACCTCGCCAACAAGATCGACGCCGACGGCGGCACCACCTGCATCTACTGGGCGGTCGGCCAAAACGGCGGCCAGATCGAAATTGTCGGCGACTTGCGAGCCGAGGAGGCCGAGCGTCACGTCTTCGGCCCGCCGAAGGAGTTCGGCACCGGCACCCAGCTGCTGCCCGCCGTGAAGTATTTCGTCGAGCGCTTCAAGGATGCGCCGTGGGGCTTTTACGTCTTCATCACCGATGGCGAACTCCACGACCTTGACGCGGTGAAACAGTACAGCGTCCGGCTCGCCCACGACATCTCGGCGCGGAAACGGTTGCCGCTCAAGTTCGTCCTCATCGGCATCGGCCCGGACGTGAACGAGGCCCAGATGGTCGAGTTGGACGACCTCGATTCGGGTACTGAAGTCGATCTCTGGGATCACAAACTTGCGGCCGAGATGCGCGTCTTGCAGGAGATTTTCGCGGAAGTCGTGGACAAGAATACGCGCATCGCGGACAAGGGCCGCATCCTCGACCCGCAGGGCCGCGTCGTCAAGGACTATTCCGATACGGGCTTGCCGGCGTTCCTGGAATTTGAGATTGCCGCGTCCGCGGATTTCTTCACGCTGGACGTGAACAATACCAAAGTGCATCAGGGGTTGACCGATAACGTGCGGACCCCGACGGCCGACGTGCCGACGCTCGCGGCTGCCGACGACGAGGCGGTGCCGGTGTCGCGTCTAATCGGCGCGCGCGAAGTACCCACGCTCGCCCCCGTCGATGAACCCCGGCAGACGACGCCGGCCCGGTCGGCACCGTCTCTTCCTGCCCGAACTGTCCCTCCGGCCGCGCCTGCCACCCCGGTCGCCGATGACGAGGACGACGCCCTGTGGAAGAGCATCGACCTGGAAATGGAACCCAAACGGGACACGCCCGACATCGACCTCGACCAGGCCAAGGATAAGTAAACGTAACCGTTCACTCCCCCCCTTACGAAGGGGGGGCGGGGGGGGTGGAGTGGACGCCAGGACTGTTAAACTC
>JBBRLG010000233.1:0-10802 GCA_038231495.1 Gemmatales bacterium
AAAAAACGGGAGGATCGGGAGGAGCGGGTGTCGGGTGTCGGGTGTCGGGTGTAGGGCATTGGCTGAGAGCTAATAGCTGATAGCTGACGGCTCATAAATGAACCTCGTCTCAATTCACTCGACACCCGACACCCGACACCCGAATTTTCACCATTCGACCGCGAGCATCAGACAATTCAACCCGCTGCCGATACCGAGGAGGCTGACGCGGTCGCCGGGCTTGAGGAACTCGCGCTCCTCGGCCAGCGCCGCCGTCAAGGGCAGCGACACGGTGCCGATGTTGCCGAGGAATTCGTAACTGGAATACTCCTTCTCCTTCGCGATGCCCAGCGCCTTGAGAACCGCGTCGCGGTGGCCGGCGCCGACCTGATGGCAGATGACCTTGTCAACCATCTCGGTCGCCCAGCCGATCTTGCCGAGGAAGTTGCGCCAGGTGCGGATGCCGAGATCGACGCCGAATTTCAGCACTGCGACCGAGTCGGTGAACATGAACTGCCGGGCCTTGTTCAGGACGTGCTCGACGCCCCAACGGCACAGGTCGTGGTGCTGCGGCGCCGCCAGCGTCGTGCCGCCGAGCAGCCGCCGCCGGGTGCGGTTGCCGAACGAGCCGTCCGTCACCAGCACGGCCACCGCGCCGGAGCCGCCGGTCAACGTGGCCAGCGAGGTCTTGAAGTTTTCCATGCTCTGCGTTTGCAGCATGTTCTCGATGATCGTGTCGTTGATCTCGCGGGCGGATTCGCAGGAGACGACGAGGCCGGCACGGACCTGGCCCAACTCGATGCGGTTGGCAATATCCACGATGCCGTTGAGGACGCCGAGGCAGGCGTTGCTGATGTCGTAAATGGTCGCCGGGCTGATGCCGAGCGCCGCGGCAACTTTGCAAGCGGTGGCCGGCTCGAACTGTTCCCGGCAGACGGCGGCGTAGATCAGCACCTGGATGTCGGACGGCTTGACGTGAGTGGCCGCGATCGCCTTGCGTGCCGCGGCGGCCGCGCCTTGCGCGACGGAAAAACCGGGATCCCACCAGCGGCGCTCGACGATGCCGGTGAGGGCTTCGAGTTGTCCTTCCGGGATGTGCAGCGCCTCGTACATCGGCCGCAAGCGCTCTTCCAGTTCGCGCGAAGTCACCACGACGGGGGGCAACTCGTAGGTGATGGCGTCCAGAAAGACACGGGTATATTTCATAGTTACTTTCTCGACGCCGCTTGCGGCTTGGCGCTCAGCCGCAAGTGGTTTAATCCATTCGCAGGGTGAAATCCTTCATCTGGTAGATCACCCGACCATCGACGAGCAGGAACCCGTCCGCCGTCAACATTCGGGTCGCGTCGTCGCGGGCCGTGACCGCCGCCTGCACCTGCACTCGACGGTTCGTCGGCGTCACCTGGCCGCGGTAGACCCAGGTGTGCGTCGGCCCCGGCATCGCCACGAACGTCGGCGCGCCGACTAGCGGCCAATAGTCACAGGCCATAACCTTGAGCAGTTGCAAGAACGCCTCCAGGCCCAGCGAACCCGGCCACACCGGGTCTTGATAAAAGTGGGCCTTGAAAAACCAGGCGTCGGGGTCAACGTCCTTGCTGCCCTCCAGGAAGCCGAGTCCCGCCGGGCCGCCGTCGGCCACGAACCGGTCGATGCGGTCGATCATCCGCATTTGCTCGTCGGGGAACGGCGCCGCACGCGGATACTCGAAACTTTTACCCCGCGCCCTTTCGGCATCGTCCGGTTCGTAGAGCTTCGCGTCGCGGACGCCGACCTGTTGAGCCAACGCCGATCGCGAAAAGAAACCGAACGTCGTCGTGCCTTCGTAGACGCCGCCCTGCGCCGCGCGGATCGCGAAATCATAGTGCTGGATAATCATACCACCGGAGTGCGCGACCTGGGTGAGTTTTACCCGCGTGGTCAGTGTCCCGGCATCGCGGCCCACGGGTTCCAGGAGTCGCGCCGTGCCGCCGAGGTTGCGGAACGACAGGTCCGCCTTGCTGGTTAGCGCCGAACCGACGTAGGCGGCCAGCCAGCCGCAAGGTTGCAGTCCCACTTCGAGAAGCACGGCAAACGGCATCCGGTCGCCGCGGTCGGCGTCGAAATACCAGGCGTCCTCTGGAATATCATATTGCGCTTCGATGACGCCGCCCGCCACCATTTGCCAAGGTTCGGCGGCGATGCGGACGACGCGGTCCAAAAACTGGTAAGGCGGCCCCGGCAGCCGGGCAATGACGCGCTCCGAATCGAACACCCGATAAGG
The DNA here is from genome assembly GCA_038231495.1 of Gemmatales bacterium. Lineage (GTDB taxonomy): Bacteria > Planctomycetota > Planctomycetia > Gemmatales > Gemmataceae > JBBRLG01. The sequence goes on from JBBRLG010000233.1 coordinate 2,240, forward strand.
CTCGCCGAAGGCGGCCGAGGGCTTGCCGACGGCAAAGGCCAGAATCCGGTCGTAGTCATAAATTGCCTGTGCCGCTTGCGGCTTTGCGTCTCTTCCCCAAACCTTTCCCACCACCCCGCGACCCACCCCCGTCAACCGCAGCGACATATTCGTTATCTCAACAATCGGCTTGCCGTCGGCGTACATCAGCGCGTCGCAGAGGACGTACGGCTCCGGCCGATAGCCGCGCTCCTTGAGCACGACCTCATAGGTAACGGTCTTGGTATTTTCCGTCACCTGCCCGCGACACTTTAGCTGACTCGCAACGCCCGGCACCGGTTCCCAGGCATCGCCTTCGATCCAGCCGAGCCGCAACAAGTAGACGCGCAGCGTATGCAAACAACACTCGTACATGAGCGTTCCCGGCATGACCCGGTCGTCGATGAAATGGCACGTCAAAAACCAGTCGCCCGGATGGATGTCCGCCTCGCCGCGAATGCAGCCGATGCCGAACCGGCCGCCGCGTGGGTCGAGGTGGACGACGCGATCGACCAGTTTCATACGGCCGCCCGGCAAGCGCAACGCCTCCGCCAACTCGCGCCCTTCAAACAACGGACCGAAACACGCCGCGAGATCGCCGCCGCGCAGCGCGTCGATTTGGCCGTCGGTGTACGCCTCGACGGCAAGCGGCGGCAACTCGTTCGCGTCGTCGGGTTCGACGCCGGGCCGCGGCCGCCGATCCAGTTCGGTTTGCACGACGCCCTTGCCCGCGGCCAACGCCTCGGCCGTAAAGAAGCCGGCGCAGCCGTCGGTCATGGTCAGCAGCGGTGCGCCGTTGACCGTGCCCTCGAAGCGGAAGCGGAAAAGGTGCGTCTCGCCCTGGCGGAAAAAGCGGTCGAGGTGGATGTCGTAACGGATCACCGCGCCGGGTCCGGGCAGGCCGCGGTGAAACGTCACGACCGCGTCGAGCAGACGGTACACCGCCAGGCCGCGCGTCCGCAGGTCGATGCCGAGATAGCCCGACAGGAACAAATCGGCCTGGCCTGCCTCAACCGCGATGCAGGTCGGGATGTGGCCGCCGTCGAGATACCACGCGCCGGGAGGGATGTCGTGTTCGGTGACGACGCGGCCGTGCGATAGCGTCAGCGGCTCACCCTCGATGTCCACGATGCGGTCCACGAGCATCAACGGCTCGTCGGGCAACCGCACGCGCGTCGGGTAGGAATCGACGACGGCGAAGTCCGGCCCCAACACGGACCGGATGGAACCGACGGCGAATTCCAAACATTGTTCGCGCGTGAGGGCGCATGGCGGAGCTTGTATTGCCGCTTGCGGCGTTGCGATTGTTTGGGTCGCCACAGCCCGTTGCAACAACGCCGTCTGGAACTGGATGTTCTCCGCGACGAGGCGATTGACGGTCTGATTAAACCGCAGGTAGGCACCATGAGCCTGGGTGTAGGCTTCGTGCGTCGTCAGGGTCTGGGCAATGACCGGGGCCAAAACCGTTGCGTGCATACTTACCCCCGTCTCCCTTGAGGGAAGAAAGATCGGGGGCGCAGGCACGGGTGGGTGCCCGTTCGTTTGCGTCGGTCCCGTGCGGGTGTGCGGCGGAGGTGGAACCCGAAACGGCTCGCCGCCTATTTTCACCCGCACCATTCTCTGATGCACCGGTGCCGGCTCCTCCGCCGTGGCGAACAGCGACCGCAAGTCGAGGGGTACGCGCTCGACGGCGAGTTGCGCGAGCACGCGCAGCACCGTGCCGACGCCGTCCGCACCCGCGACGCACGCCGACCGCGCCCGGTGCGGTCGCGGACCGAGGATCGCAGCAATCATGCGCGAACACGAAGCGCCTGGACCGACCTCCACGAAGAGGCGCACGCCATCGCGGTGGGCCGTGTCGATCACCGCCGGGAAATCCACGGTGTCGAGCGCCTGGGCCAAAATCGCCTCGGCGGCGCTGTCCTGCGTCAGGTCGTAAGCGTGGCCCAGGGCGGTGCTGTAGTAGCGCACGCCGGGCGGTGCTTGCGTCGGCAATGAGTGCAGTTCGCGGTACGCCTCGGCGACGACGCGCGCGACCGGACAATGCACCGACGTGGTGTCGCCCAGTGCCAGGAACTTGCAGCCGAGCCTTTGAACCACGTCATTTACTGCCGCCCGTTGACCGCCGACGACGCATTCGCGGGGCGTGTTGACGATCAGCAGGTAGGCCCGCTCCGTGCCGGCCAGTGCCGCACGCACCGCCTCGGGGGCGACATCGACCACACCGGCCACCCAATCGACTGCCTCGGTTTCGCCTAATTTCCAGGCCCGGCGGGCCGCATCGTAAGGCGCGGTCAGGTCGCCGGCGAAAAGCGTCGAGACGTTCATGTTCCGCAGCATGAGGTCGCGGCCGGTCCAGGCGCGCAGGGCGAACAGCGCCGCGGACTCGCCGAGACTGTAGCCGATAGCCGCCTGCGGGCGCACGCCGAACCCTCGCAGCAGGTCGCTCACAAAGCTGCCGAGCGCCACCTGGCCGAAGATGCGTTCGCGCGGCGTGCCCAGGTCGCCGGGTTCGTCGGACCAGAAGCGTTCGGGGACGTACTGGCTGCGCAGGCGGTCGTTCTCGGCATCCTGGCGGCGCAAGACGTGCGGCCAGTGGGCGGCGAGGTTTTGGCCCATGCCGGCAAAGTCACTGCCCGAACCGGGGAAGACGAACGCGACCTGGCCGGTCCGTCCCAGGGGGTGCGGCGCGTAGAAAATCCGGTCGCGCATTGAAGGCGGTGTGCCGGGAGCAGGCAACGGCATGTCGGGGTCTTGCGCGACGTTCCGCCGTGCCGAGGCGATCGACTCCAGCAGTTCGGCGCGGTCGCGCGCCACGAGCGCCACGGCAAGCACCCGTTCGTGGTCCGGCGGGTGGTCGTCGTGCCAGGCCCGCGCCACGCTCGCCAACCGTTCGTCGGCGGCCGACGCCAGCCGGGTGCGTAGCTGATTCAGGCCGTCGAACAGGGTGTTTTGATCGTCCCCCTCGACGATGAACAGAGATTCGCTTAGCGCGCCCAGAGGCGAAAAGTCTGCATTCCGCGCAATCGCGGCGGCAGGCGGCGCGCTTTCAAGGACGACGTGCGTGCAATTGCCATCGACGCTAAAAGAGCTGAGCGCGGCGCGGCGCGGCCCGTCGATGCGGTCGCGCAGCCAGTAGCGCGGCGAGCGCGGTTTGTCCAACTCACGCACAGGCGGCAGTAGTTGTTGCTCCAAACAGGCGCACGCCTTGACGAGCGAGGCCAACCCCGCCGCCGCGCCCGTGTGGCCAAGGTCCGCCTTGGCCCTGCCGCGTGTCGGCGGTTGCCGCGTGCCGAAAAACGCGGTCAGTGCTTGAGCTTCCATGCGGTCCTCATTCGGCACGCCGCTGCCGTGTGTTTCCACGAAGGCAATCGAGGCCGGATCGACGCCGGATTCGCGGTAGGCGCGCTCCAGCGCAGTGCGATAGGCGGCTTCGTCGGGGACGACCGCTTGGGCCGCGCCGCCGCTGGCAATGCCAATGCCCTTGATGACGGCGTGGATCGTGTCGCCGTCGCGCAGCGCGTCGTCCAGGCGTTTGAGGATCACGGCGGCGGCGCCTTCGCCGACCAGCGGGCCATGCGCAGAAAACGGACGTTGCCGGTGCGTCGCCAGCACGGCCCGCACGTCGCCGGCCAGATCGACCGCGCCGACGAGCGCCTGATCCAGTTCGCCGCGCTGGAGCGCCCGCACGGCCGTCTCTAGCGCGCGGACGCCGGAGCTTTCCTCGCTGGCGATGGTGAAACTCGGGCCGCCGAAATGGAACTCCCGCGCAATGCGGCTGGCCACGATGCTGCCGAGCGCGCCCATCGTCCGGTTGGCGTTCAACGCCGGCCCGGCGGCGTCGCGCAAGGCTTGCACCCAGGCAGCGCGTTCGGCGTCGGTGAGCGTCAAGCTCTTGCCTGTCGCCCAGCTTTTCGCCTGGTTTTGCAGCGACCAGCGGAAGCTGAAGTTGGTCGTATTCAGGTCGAGGCCGAGGCCGATGAAGACGCCGGTGCGCTCGCGCGTCGCGTCGCCGCCTCCGACCGCGGCCAGGGCGTTCGCCGCCACTTGCAGCATGAGCAACTGTTGCGGCAGCATCTCCTGCAACTCGCGCGGCGGGATGCGGAACCGGTCGGCGGCAACCTGCACCTCGTCGATGTAAAAGCCCACAAACGAGGTCGCATTTAGGCCCTCGCGGCGAAACCAGTCGCTGTCGGCCACGCCCCACCAGTGCCGCGGCGGCAGCGCTTCGACGGGATGGCCGCCGCCGAGCAACCGTTCTTGGACTGCTCGCAACGACGACCACGGGCCGAAATGGGCGTCCATCCCCACGATGGCGATAGGTAAGGCCGCCTCAGCTTTCTTCCCTCTACCCTTCGGGGACGACGGAGAGGGGAGTAAGGCGTTATCCCACTCTTCGAGCAACAAATGCGCGTTGATGCCGCCGAAGCCGAAGGAACTGACCGCGGCGCGACGTGGCGTTTGAGGGTCGCGCCGCTCCCAGTTTTCCGCCTGCTGCAAGACGCGAAACGGCGAACGCGCCAGGTCGAGGTTCGGTGCCGGTGCGCCAAAATTCGCGGTCGGAGGTAGTTTGCCGGCTTGCAGCGCGGACAGTACCTTCACGACGCCCGCCGCGCCGGCTGCCGTCAACAGGTGCCCGACGGTCGATTTGACCGAGCCGATCGCACAGCGCCGCCCGGCCGTTTGCTCTCCTTCCCACAGCTTTTGCAGGCTCTGGAATTCGACTGCGTCGCCGACCAGCGTGCCCGTCGCGTGGCATTCGATCAGATCGACGTCGCCCGGCGACCAGCCGGCATCGCGGTAGGCGGCGCGCATGGCCCGCAATTGGCCTTCGCTACTCGGCGCGAGCAGGCTGCCGCCGACGTCGTTGGACAGACCGACGCCTGCGATGACTGCGAGGATACGGTCGCCGTCGCGTACCGCGTCATCGACGCGCTTGAGGAGGAAGATGCCCGACCCTTCGCCGACGACAAGGCCGCTGGCGCGGGCGTCGAAGGGGAAGCAACGGCCCGTCGTGGACAGTGCCCGCAGCTGGGCGAAACCCATTTGCGTGTACAGGCAATCCGGCTGCGAGACGCCACCGGCCAGCATCGCGTCGGCACGCCCGGCCTGTAACTCGTCCACTGCGAGTTTGATGGCGTACAACGACGACGCACAGGCGGCGTCGAGCGTGTAACTACCGCCGCCGAGTCCCAGCGCGCGCGCCAGCACGCCGCCCGGCAGCCCCGCGACGTAACGGTTGATGGGGTTCGTCGTACTTGTGGCTTCGGTGCGACCGAGAACCTTTTCCTCGAACGTGCGGCCCAGATACTCGCGCGCCAGGGCCGACGCCTTCTCGGTGGGCAGCGCGATGTTGCCGAGAATGACGCCGACCTTTTGGCGATCTATATTGTCCGTTTTTGCCGAATCCCATGCTTGCCGTCCGACGTGCAGCGCAAGGTGAAACACCGGATCGAGGGCCGCGAGGAAGTCGGCGGGCACGTCGAAGCCATCGACGTTGGTTTGGAAGTCGCCAAGGAAATAGCCGCGCTTGGAATAAACGTGGTCCGGCACGGCAACGCGCGGGTCGAAACAATCGGCGGCGTCGAGCAGCCAGCGCCCAGGCGGCACTTCGCACGACGCATCGACGCCGTGCAAAATGTTGTGCCAAAACGCTGCCGGAGTTGCCGCGGTCGCGTCCACGCCCGGAAACAGGCCTCCCACGCCGACGATGGCGATACGTTCTTGAGCCGATGGCATTATCGCGAGACCCTTGGTATCCCGTTGGGAGAAGAGGAACAGAGGACGGCCGCCTCCGGGATCACCACGGCTGGCCCCAAGTGCTGCAAGAGGTCAAGTTGCCCCACCCGGCCCAGCAGGATGACCGGCGACGCATTGACGACCCAGCGTGTAACCACGGCTGATCTCCTCCTTGAGTTCTTCGAGGTCGACCGGGAACAGCTCGATCTTCGCCCGCGCGGACGCTTCAAGAAAATCGGCGTAAGTTAGCCCGGCCAGTCGCGCGGCCTGACTCGTTGACAATTCACCCCGACTACACAGGGAAAATGCCGCCGCCAGACGCAACGCTTCACCCGGCTCGCTACCGCCGTTCTTAAACCTTTCCAATAAATCGTCGGGAATCGCCAGCGTGACGCTTGCCATGAGGCACCTCCTTTCTTGACCGCTTATTTCAACCCCGGCCCTTTCCTCCGCGCCCATACCCTTTCCATCCAGCGCCGTTCGCGCGACACCTCGGGTGTCTCGGGTGGGGATGCCCGCAACGCCGCAAGCGGCAAATCCGGGGAGAATAACCTTACCGATTGACCATGACACGGCGCTCGAAGGCGCGCCGCAAGGCGGGATCAATCACGCACTCGTAACCGTCCATCCGCGCGACCAACGTGCCCTCGCCGTCGAGGAATTCGAGGTCCGCGACGGCATTCAACTCGGCCGCGCGCGTGACCCGGACGACGACGCGCACGCCGTCCGCGGGGAACGCCCGGCGGTATTGCCGGTAGCGGCCCACATAGCACGGCAGGCTCGCGGCCCCGCGCTGCTCCAGGCTCCACAGGATCATCAGCTGGAAACCCACATCCAGCGCCAGGGGGTCTGTCAACCACACTTGCCGGAGCGGGGTTTTGATCCAGCCCGCCGGTACTGGCGCGGTCCGCACCCGCGCCGCGATGCCGCGCTCGCCGTGGCCCTCGACGTGCTCGATGCCCTGCAAGTCTGGGCCGTGGAATAGGTGGTCGCGGTAAATCTCGGCAGGCGTGTAGCCGTAGCGTTGGTTCGTCACGTCGGCGACGTTCAGGGACGGCAGCGGCGCGGCGGGCAGGGTCGTCGTCAGCACCACGTCGGCGCGGGCGTGCAACGTCTCACGGCCGTCGGCCCGCACCGTCCGCAACTCGACCGGGGCGACGAAACCGCGGTCGGTCTTGACCGCCTTGCCGGCACCGACCCGGAGTGACAGCGGCCGGCCGTCTTCGAGGATCACGCCGTGCAAGACGCGAAAATCGTCGCAGCCGTGGAAGGCGAGGCCGGGGTTCTGGTGGACCGCCCCGTGAGCCAGCCATTCGAGGATCATCGCCATCGGCAGCACGGGCCGGCCGTTGAGGACGTGCGACTGCAAGAACGGGTGGCTCTCCACGTCCAGCACGCGCTCGAACGCCATCGGCAGTGCAGCGACCGGCGGCGCTGGCAAAGCCGCAAGCGGCACGGACGCCGCGAGCATAATCACTTCAACCGATCGGTTTTGTTCGTTTTGAAGCTCCTGCACGAGGTAGTCGGCTCCTGCCTTCAAGCCGATGAGGCCGACGCCTTCCTGTCCGAAGAGTTTCTTCAGCGCCGGTGTTACCATGCCGCCGTCCCACGGACCCCAGTTCACCGCGACAACGCGACAGGCGGGCAAGCGCCGGGCCTGTTGTTGTGCCGTCTTGTTCAAGACTTCGTTGGCCATCGCGTAATCGACCTGCCCCGTCCGCCCGAAGCGCCCCGTCGAGGACGAGAACAGCACCAGGACGCGCAAGTCCTGCGGCATCAATCCTTGGAGCAGGGACCGTAAGCCGTCCACTTTGGTGCCGAAAACGCGGTCAAACTGCTCGCCGGTCTTGTCCTCAATGCGGGCGTCGCCCAGCACGCCGGCACCGTGAATGAGACCGCGAACCGGCCCGATCTCGCTACGGACCGCGGCCAGCGTGCGCGCAACCTCGGCCGCATTGCGGATATCCACGGTCCGGTAAATAGCCCGCGCGCCGGCCGCCTCGATGCGGTCGAGCGTCTGCCGGACTTCGCGCTGGGCCAAGACGCGCTGGTACTGCTCGCCGACCAGCTTCGGCAACGCCTTGCCGTTGGCCCGCTGGCCGAGTTCGCGCTTGATGTCCGTCTCGCTGGTTAACGCGAGCAACCAATCCGGTTCGGCTTCCGGTGCAGGACTACGGCCCAGCAAAACGAGCGTCGGCCGGAACGCCGCGGCCAACGCGACCGCGACCTCGGCCGTCACGCCGCGCGCCCCGCCGGAGACGACGACCACCTCACCGGGGTGCAAGGGCGCGCCGGTCGGGCTCGCGGCTAACGGTTGCACGACCCGTTCGAGCGTGCAGCGGCCGCTCTTGGCCAGACCGACTTCAAGCGGTCCGGCGAGGAACATTTCCTCAACGATGGCGGCGGCGGCCTCGTCGGCGCTACCGAAATCGCCGGCCAGATCGAGTGCCTTGCAGCGGACCTCCGGCCATTCGTGACTTGCCGTCTTCGTCAAACCCGCCAGGCCGCCGTCGAGCGGTTCGCGGTTGGCGTCGAGGCCGCGCAGGCCGAACGCGCCGTCGAGGCGCGACACCGTTACGAGTAGCGCCGTCCCCTGTTTGCCGGCCTGGACGCCGAGTAGTGCGTTTTTCAGATACTCGGCATCGACCGCCGTTGGCGGCGCGATCACGACCAGTGCGCCCAAATTGTTCGGCTGCGGTTGGTCGCGCAGGGCGGCCAGAGGCGTCAAGTGCGGAGCGTAGCCGAGGTTCTTGACCCGACGGCCGACGGCATTCGCCAGTTCGGCATCGTCGGATGTGATGCAAAT
>JBBRLG010000234.1:0-10786 GCA_038231495.1 Gemmatales bacterium
GCAGGCGGGCATCCGGTAGGGTGATCGCCATGACAGGACCCTCTCGCCGCCACGGGGGCGAATACCACGACGGCGCTAGCCGGGGCGAACGGGAACGGATTCACCAGAATCAAGTGAGCAGATTACATGCCGAGGTAATAAACACCCGCGCTAGCACGGCGTCGAACACAATGGCACGCGTGGTTTGGTCGGTAGCCTCCAATGTTTCCTTCGCCTTCCCGCGACCCAGCCACATTTCAGGGCTTTTTTGCTGCCGGCTGCCATCGCGGCCACATGGCGCCCCGGCCCTCGGCCAGATCCGTTAGGCGCCGCTCCTGTTTTTCGTCCAGCCTCATTAGGTAAATCTGTCGGATACCCTCGCGCTTCGAACCGTACACCAACCACTTGCCATCGGGCGAAGGCGCCGGATTGTAGTGCAGCGTGCCGGCCGGAGTCTCGGTCAGCTGCGTACTCTTCCCGTCGAGTGTCACACGGAATAACTCCACATTGCGATCCACCTTGGCAGTATAGAAGATGGATCGGCTATCCGTGGACCAGACCGGAACGTCGCTGCTGCCACCGTGGAAGTCGAAGCCGTCGAGGAATTCGATGCCCCCCTTATATTCGCCTCGACTCGCCAGCTTCTTCAAGCCGCCGCCGTCAGCAGCGACGACGTGCGGGTGACAGTCGTAGTGCTCGCCCGCCAGGAAAAGCAGCCACGCGCCGTCTGGCGACCACTGCGGCACAAAGTTGAACGGTTGCCCGGTCTTCACATGCTTCGCGTTGGAGCCGTCGGCATCGGCGATGTACACCTGATAGCTCTTGTGGTAGGCGATGCGTTTGCCGTCCGGCGACGCGCTAAACCCGTAGGCAAACTCCTTCGAGTCTTTGGTCAGATCGCGCTTGTTCTTGCCGTCGCGGTCCATGCGGAAGGGGTGCATGTTGCCGTCGATCAGGGCCTCGCCGCCGAGCTTCGTATCGTCGCCCGGCCAGTAGAATAGACCGCCGTTGTAGAAACTGACGCGCTCGACGGCCGAGATGTTGGTCGCCTTGCCGCTGGCCATTTCCAGCAGGTACGTGTCGCTCAACCAGTCTGTAGCGGTGAACCGGAATTCTTTATGTTCCTCTTCCCATTTTCCGTTCTCGGCGCTCTCCCACCCGCGGCCGAGGATTGCGGTCTTGCCATCCGGAGACCACCCGACGAACTGCGTCCAGGAATGCTTCTCGCGGGTCATCTCCTCTGCCAATGCGCGCCGGCCCGCGCCGTCCGCCTTGACCACAACCGCGCGCATAGTGGTGACGTTGGCGTGACGCCCGCCAGGTAGATTCGTGCGCAATTCGGTGTAGCCGATAAGGAGGCCGGGCGGCGTCTCGACCGGTGGACTTGATAAAAGGATGGCAGGGCCAATTGCGCCCGCCATGAGCGCGAGTGGGAGGTATCGCATGGAACGCATTCTTGACTTCCAGATTGTGTCCTAACCAGGTTGAGTAGCTGACCGGAGCCGGTCAGCACTTTGCGGGCGCCGGTCAGCACATCAAGAGTAAACAGGCACCGCACTCGCATGTCAAGGCGTCGGCGGCTACGGAGGAAGGATCATCGGCCACTGTCGCCATTGTTTACCTTGGGACTGGGAAAACGGCATACCGCCAGGAAAATCAGGGCAGGCCGAGAACGCGTGGCACGCCGCGTCGGCAATAAGGAATACACTCCAACGAAAAGGGGTCCGTGTTATCGACGACGACAATCCGTTCGGCGATCTGTTTCAGTACGGGAAGGAGGTGAGGAGAACGAGCCATGAAGCGCAACGGAACGGCTGGCGGCGAGGCGCAGGGTTGGGCCCCGTTGCGCCGCCGTTGGCCCGTGTGGCGTTGAGAGCAGCGAGTCAAACCGGATCGGCGACCAACGCCAAAAGGCCGCCAACCCGGCAGCTTCACCCGAGGTCGGTAAGAATATCGCTTTTTGACAAGAACGTTCCCTGGCGAGTTACCTTGCTTACTGGGCCGCGCCGATTTGTCGATTCTTACCAAAGCGTGCGCGTCGAACAGTGCGAAAGCACCAGCAGCGAAGCCAACAACTACTCGAATTCCACGCTCGACTGACCACCGGGGAACGCCCGGTCGGCGGCTGAGATTGTGGCCAAACCAGCCTATCGCTTGCAGTTTTCAACGCCGCATGTCTACCCGTGGAACAATCTTTTCCAATTGGCTTCCCGAGCACAGGCAGGGACGCCAGCTGCGGTAGCATTCAATGGGGGGCGCTCAAACGCTTTGGGGGATTGAAGTTGGAGACGAGCCATGACGCAACACCACACGGAATCGCCGGCAGCGGGCCGCGGAGGTGGCCCGCATCTCGCCCACGTACGGCCGTGTGGCGTCGAGGAGGCTGGATTGGGTCCCTGCGCGGCCGCCAACGACCCGAGGCCCCGCCGGGGGGCCTCGTGGACGATCCGAGGTAGCGAGGATGGTACGTTACGAGTTCGGTATCGGTGCCGCCGCCGACATCCGACCATTCGCCTCGTGTTCCACCTTGGTTTCGGCTTTGAGTTGGCCCAGCCGCGTCGCGTAGACCTTCCGCACCCGCGCCAGGTCCTTGCCCTCCAACTCGGCCTTTACCTTCGTCGTCAGCTCCCTTGCGATTCTTTCCAGCTCGCCGACGCTGTCGGCCTGCCCGAAGCGGGCCGTGTACTGCGCTGCCAGCTCAACCGAACGGTCCTGGCGCTCCGTTTCCTGCCGGGCCAGCGCCTCGGCATCTTGCCGGCCCACCTCGTCGTCCGAGGGAACCTGCGCCTGCGTGGTGCCCAGCAGACCGAGCAGCGGCCTGGCGAGGTTGTCGAAGCCGGGCCAGGGGATCGTCCGGCCGGCCAGCACGCCGCTGCGGTCCTTCTCGACGTGCGCCGTGGGCACCGCGACCTCCTTGCGGTTGGCCTTATGGGACTCCAGGCGGATCAGCACGTCCGGCTCGTAGGCGGTCTCGCCCTCCGCGCGCATTTTGAAGCCGACGTTCTTCAGTTCCCCGGACGCCTCGTCCTCGGCGAAGTCGATTCCCATGCGGCCGCAGATCAGGACGTGGGCCGGCAGCGACAGGACCAGATTCATCAACTCCTTGTAGGGCCGTTTAGTGACCGACCAGGCCGGCAGCGGGACTGTGCCGGCACGGGTCAGCCGGCCAGTGTAGGCGTTCTTGCACGAGTCCCACAGGTGGCTGATCGAATCGATGACCAGCACCCCGTAGGTGTCAAGGTCCAGGCACTTCACGGCGGCCAGCACCTCGGTGATGGCCCTGGTGTGCAGAACCTCGAAGTCGAACGCCTCCGGGTGGACGGCGCGCTGGGGGACCGCCTGGCCGTAGAAGGCGGTGCCTCCTTCCGTATCGACGTAGGCGACGCGCTTGCCGGCATGTTCGGCCAGGCCCTCGGCAATCAACAAGGCCGAAAAAGTTTTGCCGCTGCCGGCCGGGCCGTAGAGGGCCATCTTCAGCGCGGCCTTGAGTGAGTGAGGTTTCTGGAAGGAAGCTATGATCGAATACCTTTCGTGTTCGTGTCGGCTGGTGGAAATACAGGAGGCCCCCGGAGGGGCCTCGGTGCGGGTCGTTGTTGTCACTGCCTGCCTACGCCTTGCGGGCGAACTTGCCGCGCTCGGTTTTCACGAACCGGGCGTCGGCGCCCTTGGCTTTCAGTTCGCGGAGTATGGCGCTGTAAAGTGTTGCCGCAGGCGTTTGGCCGCCGGGTGAGGTCCAGTAGCCCTTCGCCGCCATCGCGTCGATCATTTCCTGGCAGGTCATCGGTTGGCCTGTCTCGGCCATCACCCTGGCAGCGGCGTCGAGGCAGCTCAGTTTCTTCTCCTGCCCATCGGTTGTTCCCGGGTCAGCCTTCCGTGTCCTCGCCTTCTTGGTCGGCGCGGGCGTTGCGGGCGGCTCGACGGCCGGTTGCTCGGCAGCGGTCGATTCCGCCGGTGTTGGCTGCGGCGTCGGGGACAGTTCAGTCGGGGTGGCCACCGTCTCCGCGGTCTGTTCCGCCGTGACCCGCTCGACCACAACCGGCTCCGGGTCGTTTGGCAGGCCGCCTTCGTACAACTGTGGGGCAGCGGGGCCGTCCGGCGTCAACGGAACCGCGTCGTCGGCAACCTCGGCTCTGGTCTGGCCGTTCGGCTCGTCTGCCGCCGGCGGTTGTTCCGGTTGGCCATCCTCCCCGGCCGCCTCGAGGATCTTGATCGGCTTGGCGGCCAGTTCCTCGCGCTTCCAGGTGACCTGCTCGCCGTCGTCCCACCGGATTTTGACGTGCGTCCCGTTGGCCCACGTGATCCGGCCGTCGACCCGGTCGCCGTCGCCGACGTACCGCACGTAACTGCCCACCTTCAGCGTTTGCAGCTCCGCATCGCCCGTCGCTTTCTTCTTGCTCGCCATCGTCGTAACTCCTTGGTGCAGGTTCGGTTCTGTCTCGGCGGCGCCCTGCGCACCGCCCGACACACAGTTACCTCAGCTGCGCCGACCACATCCAGCCCAGTCCTGCACTTTTTCCCTGATTTTTCAAGCCGGCGGGGCACCGGCCGCCCGTTTTGCACCGCGCGGCCCGATTGTGGATAATGGATCCCTGATTTGTGCCACCGGAACCGGAGGAGCATTGCCATGCTGGTCGAATTACGCCCGATTGACACCATCCGCCCGTATGAAAACAACCCGCGGTTGAACGACCCCGCGGTGGACGCCGTCGCCGCCTCGATCCGTGAATTCGGCTTCCGCCAGCCGATCGTCGTGGACGAGGAGGGGGTCATCATCGTCGGCCACACGCGGTTCAAGGCCGCGTTGAGGCTGGGGATGACCGAAGTCCCGGTCCACGTCGCGGTCGGCCTGTCGGCGGCCCAGTCCAAGGCGTACCGAATTGCGGACAACCAAACAGCGCAGTTGTCCGGCTGGGACGATGACAAGTTGCCCCTTGAGTTGATGGGCCTGCAGGAGATGGGGTTCGACCTCAACCTGACCGGCTTCTCCGTGGAGGAACTGTTGCAACTGCTGGCAACCGGCAACGAGGGGGTCGCGGACCCCGACGCCGTTCCCGATCCACCGGACGCGGCAATCACGCAGCCTGGCGATCTGTGGATACTCGGCAAACACCGCTTATTGTGCGGAGATTCCAGCAAGGCCGAAGACGTGGATCGGCTCCTCGCTGGCGCACCGATCCACCTCGCAAATTGTGACCCGCCGTATGGGGTCAAGGTCGAACCGCGCTCCAACAACGCCATTGCCGCTGGCCTGTCCTCCTTCCAGGGCACGACGCACCACCAAAACTTCGACGTGGAGCGCCACCCGGAGAAGGCCCAGGCGACGACAAAGAAGCTCAGGGCGAAGGATCGCCCGCTGGCCAACGACTTCCTCTCCGATGAGGATTTCGAGCACCTTCTGCAGGCGTGGTTCGGCAATATCGCTCGCGTGCTGCTGCCGGGGCGAGCATTCTATTTATGGGGCGGCTACAGCAACATCGGCAACTATCCGCTCGTCCTGAAGGCGAACGGCCTTTACTTCTCACAAGCGATCATTTGGGACAAACAACATCCGGTTCTGACACGCAAGGACTTTATGGGAGCGCATGAATGGGCTTTTTATGGTTGGAAAGAAGGTGCCGCCCACCAGTATTACGGCCCCAACAACGCAACCGATCTGTGGTCCATCAAGAAGGTCAACCCGCAGAGCATGATTCATTTGACCGAGAAGCCCGTCGAGCTGGCCACACGCGCAATGGAGTACTCGTCCAAGCCCGGCGAGAACGTGCTCGACCTGTTCGGCGGCAGCGGCTCGACCCTCGTCGCCGCCGAGCAGACGGGCCGCAAAGCGTTCCTGATGGAACTGGACGGCCTGTACTGCGACGTGATCGTCCAGCGTTACGAGCAGTTCACCGGCAAGAAGGCGGAGCGGGCGGCGTGACGCCCGGCGTCGGACAACCTGTCAGGAGTGTTCACGAGTGTTCAACCGGCACAAGGGAGGTGGGCCATGCCCCAACAGGGGAGGCGGAGCGCGGACGAGTTGCTGATGATGGCGCTCGCCTGCGGAGCGACGTTGGAGAACGCCGCCCGGCAGGCGGGGGTCAGCGAGAGCACGGTGCGCCGACGCGCCAAGGAGCCGGAGTTCCAGCGCAAGCTTCAGGCCGTGCGGACGGACATGGTGCAGCGGACGGCGGGTGCTTTGACCGCCGCCGGTCTGGAGTTCGTCAAAACGCTGATCGGGTTGGTTGGTACGGGGATTCCCCCCGCCACGCGTCTGGGAGCCGCGCGGGCGGGGTTGGAACTGGGCATGAAGGTACGCGAGGTCGCCGACTTGGAGCAACGGCTTGCCTCACTGGAGGAGCAGGTGGCGGCGGGAGCCGATAAGGGAGGTCCGCGATGAGACTGAGCAACCGCCTGGGAAGCCTGCAGACGGCCGTCGTGTGCCGCGGGGAAGTGGTCCTCCGGGCCAACACGCCGGCCAAGTTGCGCACGCCCCGCGACGTGTTGGGCCTCCTCGAAGAAATGACCGCCGCGGTGCGTGCCGACCCGTTCACCGGCACGGCGGCGAAGGCACGGGCGGTGAGCCACCTCGCGGCCGTCGCCTTGAAAGCCATCGAGGCCAACAACCTGGCCTCTCGTGTTGAGATGCTGGAGGCAGTGTTGAAGCAGCGGCCGGAGGGCAGTGCATCGTGAACACCAACTCCCTTGCCAAACTTTATGACCGCCTCACGCCGGCAGAGCGGTTGCCCCTGATTGTCGCTGCCGGCCTTCGCGACGACACGGCCGAGCGGCAGCGCCTCATGAATGCGGCACCGCGCATCGGCCTGAGTCTGCCCGACTACTTCCCGCTGGGCGCGGCGCTCCAGGAGGTTGCTGACTTTCACGTTACCGGCCTGCTCAACCTGGCCGCGAACTTCTGGCAAGCGTGGGGCCTGTGGGGTTGGAGCGCCGGGGCCGAGCAACGCAAAGACCGGGGAGTCCGATCGCGGGGCCGGGCGCGATACCACGCCTACGAGTTCACGACCTACGTCGCCGCGTGGGTGCAGTTCTGTTGCGAGTTACAGGTGGAACCCGAAGCGCTCGTGGACTGCACGCCCGGTTACGAAATCATCCGGCAGACGCACGAGCGTGCCGCCGACCTGGCGTATGACCGCGAAGCTGCCACCGTCTTCCTGCGGCTCTCCGGCCAGGAAACGGCACTGCCGCCCGCGGTCGAGGGCCAGGTCGGTGCGCTGCACACGTTGTACCGCGAACGGGCCGCGTGGTGGGACGGACAAGGCGCATGAAGGGGAAGGGGAGCGGTAGGCGATGAACACCAACACGCTGGCGAAATTGTACGACCGCCTCAAGCCACAGGAACGTATGCCGCTCATCATTGCGGCAGTGGATCGCGGCTATCGGGCCGAGGCAGACCGCCTGTCCCGCTCGGCACCGCGCATCCACGTCGGCTTGCCCGACTACCACGGCTTGGGCGAAGGGCTGCTTTTCCTATCCCTCTTCCACGCGATCAACCAGCTCGACCTGGCGGTGCTCTTCTGGCACGCCCAGGGCTTGGCCTCCGAGTGGGAGGAGGTCGCCGTTGACGCCAAGGACCGGGCGCGGTCGGAACGGATGTGGGACATGATCCAACTATTGGCCTACAGGGTTTGCGTCGAGACGGACGCCTGGCGGCTGCTGTGGGGCGACCTGCACATCGACCCGGAGACGTTGCTGCGCGACTTGCCTTGCTACGGCACCATCCAGCTGGCCGAACGGGCGGCCCGCGCCATCGTCTGCACCTCGGAAGAGGCGGCCACGATCTTCGGACGGATCGTACTGGGGGACGGTAAGTTGCCCACCGTGGAGGCGGCAGTCAAGGCGATGCGCGCCATCATTGACGACCGCGTCGCCTGGTGGGGCTGAATGGTCGGGAGGGACAGCCATGAAGTTGACCCGCCGGGTGAAGCGCCTGGAACAGACCTTGCCGCCCCCGCCGGTGGTGGATTGGCAGCGGCAAAAGCGCTGGCACAAGGTCTACAAGCGGTGGGTGGGGCTGTGCATCGAGGCCCAACCGCTCCTCGGCGACGACCAGGACCGCGTGCTAAATGCAATCCTTCAAGCCGCGACGGAGTGCACCGGCGCCCTGGCACCGTGGTTTATCCACCTCCACAGCGGCTTGTGTCGCCTGCCCGAACTTTCGCCCGAAGCGATGAAGGGTGTGCTGTTGGCGTGGCTGTCGCCGGAGCAGGACGGCGGCCGGGTGTGCAACCGCTGCGGTTTGGAGTACCCCAAGCACAAGCTGCCGGAGACCCGGTGGCAGTTGCTGCCGGGCAAACAGTACATGGTGGGCGACGCGCCCTATTTCGACTTCCCGGAGTTCTTCACCGCCTGTCCGGGCTGCGGCAACTCGCTGTACGATGTCGATTCGCCGTGGGAGACGGAAAAACACGGGCACGAATGGAAGAAGCTGGACGGGTACGTGGGCAGTCCGGGGCGGACGGCCCGTTAGGTGGCACACCGACGAGTGGGCCGCGAGGGAGCAGACGTGAGACTGAGCAACCGCCTGCGACGTTTGGAGCGGCAGAACAAACTGGGTGGTCGTTGCCCGGTGTGCCGGGATCGCGATGCACGGGTGCCGGTCGCGACGTGCCGAATGTTTTTGCCCGACAACGGTCGTGACGACGCCGGCCATCCGCCAGGCGACGCGACAGGCCAACGGGCTGATTACCAGAGCCGTTGTTCCGCTTGCGGCTGGCAGCCGGTCATCGTCGAGATGGGTGAAATCGTCATTGAACGGCAGGCAATCTGTGAGGCCGGCCCATCCGACCCTAGCCGCAATATCGAGACCGAGACTTGCATCTGAGCAACCCCCGGCGAGTTGACCCCCATGAAGCTAAAAGCCCGCCTGCTGTGGCTGGAAAAAGTGGCCCCGAAGTCGGAAACCAAACCGGAAACCCAGGATGACCGCGTGGTGCGTGCGGTGGCACCGCGCAGTATGAACAGTCCGAATAACGTTTAGAGGTTTCGGAAACAATGATGGACTTGCCTGATTTCGAGGCTTTCTGGTTCAGTATTTCCGAACACTCTAAGTAACTCCGGCCTTGCTTCCCCGCCGAGCTCCTGCCTTTCTACGGGCCTTTTCGCCCTCCTGACGGGTCGGAAACTGAGCCTCGGCAAGCTAGCCGTGCATTTAGCCCCCTAAAGAAGACATACCAGCAGCCGGAAGCCCGGACTTGGTGCGATCTGACACGCATTTGCGGCACCCCGACCCGATTCGTCTTCACTTCCCACTTCCGAGTAATCCCCCGTTTTGCATTGCGCAGCCCCGGCGTGGTAGAGTGCTTCCCGGAAACGAAAGAACCCCTCGTGAAAGGGTTCTCGCGTGGAACTGGCTTGATGCGGCCGCTCCGGGAAACGCACGGGTGTTGAGTTAGCTTAGTGTCCGGAAGCCCTTGCCATCAAGCTACTTCCAACGCGAACCACGCTAACCAGATCGTGTCGGCGGCCGTCGGATGACGGCGCAGTCTCTTTCGTGGTTCTATCTCTGTGGGCCAATAGTAACCGCGTGACAGGGAGTTGGCGTCACAGGTCCGCCAACCGGAAACATGGCGTCCGGGCGAGTGCCCGGCGAGCATGGGCCGAAAGAGCGTTCTTCGATTGGGGAAGTTTTGCCGGGCAACGGGCTGGTAGTTGATCCATCAAGAGCCATACGTCCCGGTCCTACACCCGGAGTTAATCCGGGCCGCACGCACAAAACGCTCGTATAAGGCCACGACACCCGGTCCTCCGCAGAACCCGCCGCCGCCGAGCAAATACGCCAATCCCCTTCTGTGCGGAAGAAGGGAATGGCCCCCTCCCCGCGCTGGCCTACCCGCCCGCATAGATCGGTCGCCTGTCAAACCACTAACCGCTTGCTCGCATATCCCCGTGCCATGATCCGTTTCCGATGGACGCACCGCCGCGGGCCGGGTACGCTGGGTATCGTGTCTTGTGTTCTCCGCGGAGGATCAGCCATGTACGCGGTCCTGATGGTGGCGGCCCTGGTGATGGGGTCCGGCGACGGCCGTGGCGGGGCGACGGACGGACGGATGGTTGATGAGACGCCACCGTACGCGATGTTGCGGGTAGGAATGACGGAGAAGGAAGCGCGGAAGCTGTTGGGCTTTTGTGAATTGCCATCCTTCTCAAACATGACTTTGCGGCTTTCTTACCAGGTCGGTCCGGATCGCTTCGGCAGGCACTACTATGTTGTCGTCTACCTTGCCACCAACAAAAAATGGGAAGTCCTCGTCAGCGATTTCAATGTTGTCCTTGTCGTGCCCGCCGCCGCTCCGAAATGAAGTAGCGTTGGGCAAGGGGCGGTAGCCGGCCGTTGGGGGTTTGCCAGGCCCTGCGGAGTCGGTTGATGAAAAAGAAAATCGCAATCGGGGCCGCACTGGTCGCGGTGGTGCTGGCCGCGACGGTCGTGTTGTGCGACCGGTTGGCACCGGCTGAGCCACCGTTGCGGGTCGGGATGATAAAGGCCGAGGTAGACGCCGTTTTGGGCCGACAGTTCCCTCACTGGCCCTACGACTCGTTATTGACAGACAATGTGAGAGTGTGCCCATTCGGAGAGTCGCACGCCGAAACCGACAGCTGGTCGGTAGACGGCTGCTCTGGCTCGTATTACCCAGCCCCGGACACCTTCGGCAACCGTGGGCGAGTTGTTACTTATACTGCCAACGACGGAACCTGGCACAATTGCCATGAGGCTCTGGGATTCGTAATGTGCAGCTGGAGGCCAGCTGCACAGGAGTTTCCCATGCGACGCTTTACGTTTACCCCGGAAGACTGCGACGCCATCCACTACGAC
>JBBRLG010000235.1:0-10738 GCA_038231495.1 Gemmatales bacterium
CTGCTGACCAACCGGCTCTGGTTCGCGCCGGGTGCCACTGGTGGCTTGTCCGCCAGTGTTGCCTCCACTGGCGGACAAGCCACCAGTGGTACCCGGCGTTGGGCTTCTTCCAAAGGACGGACGCACAGACTTTTAATTGAGCGAAAGGAGAACGAACCGTGCAACTAGGAATGGTCGGTTTGGGGCGCATGGGCGCCAACATGGTACGGCGGTTGATGAACGGCGGGCACGAGTGCGTCGTTTACGACGTAAACCCGAAGGCGGTGGCGGAACTCGTTGCCGCCGGCGCTTCCGGGTCGGCCAACCTCGAAGAGTTCGTGCAAAAGCTGCGGAAGCCGCGGGCCGCGTGGGTGATGGTGCCGGTGCAGTTCACCGAAGACACCGTCATGAAACTCGCGAACCTCCTGGAAGCGGGCGACACCCTCATCGACGGCGGCAACTCGTACTTCAAGGACGACGTGCGCCGGGCCAAGCTGCTGAAGCCGAAGCAGATCGATTACCTGGACGTGGGCACGAGCGGCGGCATCTGGGGCGTGGAACGCGGCTACTGCATGATGCTCGGGGGCGACGCCGCCGCGGTCAAGCGCCTCGACCCGATCTTCAAGACGCTGGCACCCGGTCTGGGCGACATCCCGCGCACGCCGGGGCGCGCCGCGATGGGCGGCACGACGGAAGAGGGCTACTTGCACTGCGGCCCGGCCGGCGCGGGACACTTTGTCAAAATGATCCACAACGGCATCGAGTACGGTCTCATGCAGGCTTACGCCGAGGGGTTCGACATCTTCCGCTGCGCCAACTCCAAGGAGGTGTCGGAGGAGTACCGCTTCGACTTCAAGGTGGCGGACATCGCGGAGGTCTGGCGTCGCGGCAGCGTGGTCAGTTCCTGGCTGCTCGACCTGACGGCCATGGCGCTGACGGAAGACCCAAACCTGTCGGAATATACCGGCTCGGTTCAGGATTCGGGCGAGGGCCGGTGGACCGTCATGGCGGCCGTCGAGGAGGCCGTGCCGGCCGACGTGCTGACATCTGCGTTGTACACGCGATTCCGGTCGCGGCAGGAACACACGTTTGCCGAGAAAATCCTGTCGGCGATGCGGAAGAAGTTCGGAGGCCACGTCGAGCGTCCGACCGGCGGCTGATTTGCCGGCGCGGGGTGAGTAGCTAGTACTGCCGCTTGCGGCTTTGCATTTACTTGCAAAGCCGCAAGCGGCAATACCAGCTACTTCCTCACAAAAACCCGCGCCAGGTCGTCCTTGTAGACTTCGGTAAAGCGCGCGTCGCGCTGCAGCAGAGAGGTGCGCGGGCTATTGGCGGGGGCGATCACGACGCCGGCCGCCAGCAACTCGGCGTCGTCCGCGGCGTCCGGCAGGCCGGACCACACGTCGCCGAAATGTTCGATGCGCTCGTCGCCGTGCAGGTTCGTGCGGCCGTCGATCGCGACCGGCAATTCGGGCAGCGCCCAAATCAAGTAACCACCCCAGTTGAAATCGTTGTAGAGCGGTCCGGCATAGCCCTGTGCCGCGACGTGTTCCGCCGCCTGCACGGGGAACGTTTTCGCCACGCGTTCTTTGATGCCGTCGTTCGACAGGTTGCGGACCAGCAGCGCGGCGACGGTCAGCAACACGACGCTGCCGGCAACGACTGCCAGCCGTGGCGGCGACAAGCGAAAGGCCTCGGCATCCTGCGCCGGCTTGCGAAGCCAGGCCGTTATCAGGTAAAGCGCCGTCAGGACCAGCAGCCAGAGGTCGCGGCGCGACCGGAACGCCAGCCAGCCCGAAAACACCAGCAGGATCACGTCAAACGGCGACACCCGTTGTCGGCGGCCCAGCGCGAAACAAGCCAACGCCGCTAGGACGAGCATCACCCAGTCGGACGGCTCGCGGAATTCTAGCGATTTCAGCTCGTTCAAGTAGCGAAATGGCCCGGGTTGCGTCGCGTATTCGATCACGACGCGGTACAACTGGACGTGATACGGGTTCAGCAGCGTCGCCAGGAAGCAAACGCCGGACAGCGTTACGAGCCGCCACCACGCTTGCGAAAACGCGGTCGCCGCCGTTTGCCCCGCTTCGTGGCGGCGCAAGTAGCGATCCACCAACGGCGCGGCACACGCGCTAAAGAGCAGGATCAGGCCGTAGATGAACTGAATGTGAACGTTGGCCCAGACGACAAACACCAGCGGCAACAGCCGGGTCAGGGCGGTGCGTTTGCCGTCGCGCAGGTCGAGAATCGCGTCGAGTGTCAGGATGCTGAACAAGATCGTGAACAGCCACGGCCTTTCCTTGAACAGCATGGCGACGGCGAGGATCGCGGCCCCGGCAAGCCCCATGGCCACGAGGAAGCGCGGTTCGCGCTTCGCGATGAAACGGTGCAGCGCCGCCGTCACACCCAGGCAAAGCACCAGACGGAAAAATACGAGGCCGAGGAGACCGAACAACTGGTAGCAACCGTAAAGCAGGACTTCAAAGAGCCAGCTGTAGGCGACCCACGGCCTGTCCTGGCCGTAGGACGAGCAAGGGTCGGTCGTCGGGACGGTGCCGTGCTGAGTCACCCACTGGCCGACGCGCAGGTGCCACCAGGCGTCGTAGTCGGCGTCGCCGTGGACGGTGCAAAAGACCGGGACCGCGTACAGGCAGCAGACCATCAGCAGCCGTAATAACACCTGGGTGCGGTCCACCGCTGGCGTGGGCGCTGACGCGCGGTTGGTGTGCGAATCGACTTTCGCGACTTCGTTGAGCGACGGCTGAAACACGGTCGGCATGGACGGACACCCTCGACGAACCCCAGGCGCGGGCGGGATGGCGGCAGCGTTGCTGAAAGATAGGTCACGGAAGCGCGGCGGGCAATCATCCGCAGGCAAAGCCGCAAGCGGCGATGCGGCGGCCAGGAGGTTTTGCCGGGTGCCCACTACCGCTCCGGCGTCCGGCGTGCTACAACAGCGAGACTGACAACCCCGAAACGTCCGAGGCTCGATCATGGCTAAAGTGCGTTTGTGGATCGACCCCCGCGAAACCGCGGTCTACGACTTGCCGCGGGTTTGCATGAAATGTGGGGCGCCCTCGACGACGATCCGCAAAAAACAGTTCTCCTGGTACCCGCCGTGGGTCAGCGTCCTCATTCTCCTCGGCGTGTGGCCGTTCCTCATCGCCAGCCTGATTCTGACGAAACGCAAGAGCGTCGAAGTCCCTTTCTGCGAAAAGCACAAGAACCACTGGCTCTTCCGCATTTTGGCGGGGCTTGGTTTAGTCGGCGGCCTCGTTGTGTTGGGAGTACTGGCCTTCGTTGTGCTAAACGCCCTGGCGCCGCGCCAAATGTCGGACGACCTCATGGGCGGGTTGTGCCTGGGATGGTTCGTCGCCCTTTTATTTTTGGCCATCGGAATAGCCATTTTCAACAACGCGACGACGATCCGCTCGACGGAAATCACGGAGCGCGACATCACGTTGAAGAACGTGTCGCCGGAGTTCGCCCGCGCGGTGGCAGACGAAGAAGCGGAAATGGAGCGCGACATCGACGGCCCGGTCCGCGGCCGCTGGCAGGAAAATCGCCGGCGCGAACCCCGCCGGGACGACGACCGTTACGAGCGCGGCGACCGGCCGCGACGCAAGCGCTCGACCGGTGAGGACGACGAGTAGCTTGCGCGGAAACCGTATTCCGGATTGCGACCACTCGGAGTCGCTCTTGCCGTATACCGTCCGGTAATGGAGCTTAAACAGGGTTCGTCCAATGGCCAAAGTGCAGTTGGAAATTGACGACCGCCATCACGTCATGGGCTTGCCGTCCGTGTGCATGCAGTGCGGCGCCGCGGCGACCAGCCGCCGAACCACGACGTTCTATTGGCACCCGCAGTGGATCGGTTACATCCTGTTGCTCAGTATTTTGGCGGGGCTTCTGTTTTTACCCGTAGCGCTGCTTCTCGCCGTGGTCTTGCACAAGACCCAACAGGTTGACGTGCCCCTTTGCGACCGTCACCGCCACCCCTGGATGGCTCAGCGCATCGTCTTGCTCGGCGGCGGGTTGGTACTCTTGCTGTTCGTTGCAGTCGCTGGTGTCGCTTTCGTACTGGCCGGTTCGCTCAACAATCCCCTTGGACTGGTCGGTATAGGACTGTTTGCTGTCAGCGTCTTCTATCTCCCCGTCTGGCTCCTGACCGCGGCCATCATCGCACAACGGTCCATCCATGCGGGACTGATTACCGACCGGGAAATCAAGCTCATCGCTGTCTCGCGTGATTTTGCGGACGCTGTTCTCGACGCGGAGGACAGGCCGCGCCGCAGAGGACGTTACGCCGAGCGCGAGCGGCGGGACGATGCGGACGACCCGGACGACCGGTATAGTGACCGGCGGAACGAACGGTAATCAGCCCGCGGACTTGTGCAACAGGGCGCGGCCGCACGCCGCCGCGCCGATGTACCCGGCGTCGCTGCCGAGTTGGGCGTAGCAAATCCGCGTCTTCTCGGCAAGCACCGGGAACGCAAGCTGGCGGACGTGGTACCGGATGCGCTCCAGAAAGCCGTCGCCCGCCGCGATCATGCCGCCGCCGTAGACCACCATCTGCGGGTCGATGACGTGCATCAGATTCATCGCACCGACCGCGAGGAAAAACGCCGTCTCCTCGACGATCTTCCCGGCCAGCAGGTCGCCCGCCGCCGCCGCGTCGAAGACGTGCCGGGCCGTCAGTTCCTCGGTGGAACGCGCCAGGTCGTCGAGCGTCGACGCGACGCCGTTCTCCGCCAGCGCTTCGCGCGTGCGCTTGACCACGGCGGTGGCACTGGCGTAGGCTTCCAGACAACCGAAGCGGCCGCAACCGCACGTCCGCGGCCGCGTGTGCTCGATCTTGATGTGGCCGACCTCCGCGCCGGCACTGTTTTCGCCTTCGAGTATCTGGCCGCCGCCGAGGATGATGCCGCCGCCCACGCCCGTGCCGAGCGTGAACAGCACCATGCTCCGCGCGCCGCGGCCGGCACCCACCCAGTATTCGCCCAGCGCTGCCGCGTTGGCGTCGTTCTGGAACGCGGTCGGAATCTTAAAGGCTTCGTGGACGTGCTGACGCACGGGGACGTTTTGCCACGGCTTCAGGTTCGGCGGGTCGAGGATCAGGCCGGCGGGAATGTCCATCGTGCCGGGCGTGGCGACGCCGATGGCCGCGATCTGTTCCGGGAGCACGCCAGCTGCCCGGATCGCCTCGCGGATCGTTTCGCACATCCGCGCCAGGCCGAATTCCTGGCCGCGGTGCGCCTCGGTCGGCAGGCTCACGTTACTCAGCGGCCGGCCGGCGTCGTCCACGACGCCGCCCTTCATGCTGGTCCCGCCCACGTCCAGACCAACGAACAACGGTGATGCACTCATGGATCGGACTCAATCTTTCCGTTTAACGAACCGACTGTAATTCTCGACTACCTCGGCCATTTTGGCGTCGCCCGTGTGCAGAAAGACGCCGTAACGCAGCTTCAGATGGCCGCCCTTCGCCAATTTCACGAGGTCGGTCTTGCCCTTCATCGCCGAGAAACCGGACTTGTCGCGGCCGAACGGGTTGGCGGCCATCAGGCCGTAACCGCGGCTGTGCCAGCTGGTCGCCACCGGGTTCTTCGGGTCGGCAAAGATGGCGACGCCTGCCGTCTTGTCGTCCACCGGGCCACTGTAGTCGCACCAGTCGGAGACCTGGCCCCAAACGCCATCCTTGCCCTTCTCGCCGACCTTGCCGTCGGCGTTGGTCAGCTTACCCTTGCCTTTTTCCTCCGTGATGCTCTCGCGGACGCGGACGCCGAACGACCCCTCTTTCGTGTCGCCGAAGGAAATCGGACAAACGCTCGCGTGCAGGTCGATGTCGAAGACGAACAGGTAGGCGTTGCCGAGGTTGTACAGGTGGAGGGTGCGCGTCTCGTCGAGGACTTTCACGTCGTCGGCCGTGATCCATTCGTTCGTGGTCGTGACCTGCCCGTGGCTGCCCTTCTGCGTGACCGGGCCGACCTTGGTGCAGACGATTTTGCCGTGCCCCTTTTCCTCCGTCCAGAAATCGACGCCCTGGGCCTGCTTGTTCTTGGTCTTGAGTTCGACGCCTTCGGGAATCACGTCGCCGTGGCAGAACCAGAGCGATTTCTGGTGCGGGTGGTCGCTCTTCTCGTCCGGCGTGGCCTTTTCCATCGGCCAGGCGCGCGTGACAGCCAGACCGCCCGGCGCGTTGAGCGGCCACAGATACGGTTTGGCGACGGCGGGGCCGATGTGGTAGCGGCCGACCAGTTCCTTGCCGCAGCGGAACTCGATGGCCTCCTTGTCCTCGACCGTGATGGCAACGGCCGCCGGTTCGGCGTCGGCCCCCAACGTTGGGGCGGCAAGGCACGCGGCCAGGAGGCCGAGCGGCAGCAGGCGCAGGAGTCGTCCCCGATTTGATCGCGGCATCGTCGTTTCCCCCGGCGGTGGGCCGTGGCGTGTACCGGAAAACCCGGATTTCTTCTCGGCCCTGACACCTGGTGGGAGTATAAAGGGTATCTCAAGGGCAGTCTACCTTTCGACAACGTATGGTGATCGAACACCCATTGGTAAAGGAGCTGGAGAATGCGAACGCGATTGATGCCGAGCCTGGTGCTGCTGTGCCTGGTTGTCCCCGCCTTGCCGGCACGGGCCGCCGAGGAGAAGGGGCTGCCCGCCATCGTCGTCAGGATGAAATCACTCGACGGGCTGGTGGACGACTTCCGCTACCTCGCCGAGTTGGCAGAGAAGGAAAACGAGGCCAAGCAGTTTGAAGGCCTTTTCAAAGGCATGGTCGGCAAAAACGGCCTCGAAGGGATCGACACGAAGAAGCCGCTGGCCCTCTACGGCCGCATCGGCCCCAACGTCGCCGACAGTGAAGTGGTGCTCATGGTCCCGATCGCCGACGAAAAGGCGTTCCTGGCCCTACTCGAACGCACCGAGATCAAGGCCGAAAAGAACAAGGACGGCGTTTACACCGCCAGCGGCGACAAGCTGAAGGAACTGAAGCAGACCGTCTACTTCCGCTTCGCCAACGGCTACGCTTACATCACGTTCAACGACGCCGGTTTCATCGCCAAGGACAAAGTGCTGCTGCCCGCCCAGGTGCTGCCGACCGACAAGCTCACCACCCTGTCGGTGACGCTGAGCATCGACCAAATTCCCGTCGAACTGCGGCAGATCGTCCTCGGTCAGCTCGAATTGCAGATGGGCAAGGCCAAGGAAGAGGCGCCGCCGAACGAGACCAAGGTTCAGCGCGACTTCCGTTACGCCGCGGTCGATGAGGTGACGGCGGACGTCAAGTCGCTGTTGACCGACGGCCAGGACCTGTCGCTGAGCATCGACGTGGACCGCAAGTCCGAAGACATCGCGCTGGCGATGACCCTGAGCGGCAAGTCGGGCAGTACGCTGGCCACGAATTTCGCGGACCTGGGCAAGGCCAAGAGCATCGGTGCCGGCCTGATCGGCAGCGATTCGGCCATGAACGTGCTCGCCCACCTCATGATCTCCGACAAGTTGCGCAAAGCGCTCACGCCGGTGATCGACGAAGGCTTCAAGAAGGCGTTGGCGGACGAGAAAGACGACAAGAAGCGCGCGATGGCCGCCAAGCTCTTGAAGGTTGTCGAGCCGTCGCTCAAGGCCGGCGAACTGGACTTCGGCCTGAACCTGCGCGGCCCGAACGCCAACGGCTTCTATGCCGGCGTGGGCGCGCTCAAGGTCAAGGACGGCAAAGCCCTTGAGAACGCGCTCAAGGACCTTCTCAAGGACGCGTCGGCGGAGGACAAGAAGGACCTCACGCTGGATTTCGAGAAGGTGAAGGAAGTCAGCATCCACCGCGTGAAGCCGGGCAAGGATTACACCGAGGACGCCAAAAAGGTATTCGGCGACAACCCGGCGTACTTCGCCTTCCGCGACGACGCGCTCTTTTTGAGCATGGGCGAAGGCGGCCTGACCGCGATCAAGGAAGCGATCGCCAGCGAGCCGAAGCCGAGCAAGACGTTGCAGATGGAAATGGCAATGGGCCGGCTCGCCAAGCTGGCGACGGAGGACCAGCAAATCGTTCTCAGTGCCGCCAAAAAGGCGTTCGCCAAGACCAAGAACGGCGACCGCATCACCCTGTCGCTCGAAGGCGGCAAGTCGCTCAAGTTGCGCGTCAGCATGAAGGCGCAGCTCGTGACGTTCTTCACCATCATCGCGGAGGCGCAGGCGAAGAACAAGAAGACCGATTTTGAATGAGGTCGATCCCGCCGCTTGCGGCTTTGCAAAGCCGCAAGCGGCAATCTCCCTTTCAGAACTCCCCTCGCGTCGATTTACACCCTTTCGTATAATCCTGCCGTCTTCTTTTCCGCGCCTCTAAGCCAAAGGATGCGTTCATGTCCCGCCGAAACCTGGCCTGGTTGCTGGGCATCGCCGCCGTCTCGATCCTCTCCGTTGCCGTCTTCGACCGCGTCCCCTCCCGGGCCGACAACCGCGATTACGAAATGGTTCGGCTCGTGGTGGACGTGCTGCACGAAGTCCGCGAGAAGTACGCCGTCGATATCGACGAGAAGCGCGAACGCAAGCTCGTCGAGGACATGATTAACGGCGGCCTGGAACGGCTCGACCAGCACTCGACGTACATCAATCCCACGGAATTCAAGCAGTTCGAGAAGAACAGCAAGGGCAAGTTCGGCGGCATCGGCATCGAGGTCGGCTACGACCGCCAGAACCGCGGCCAGTTGACCGTCATCAGTCCCGTGCCCGACACGCCGGCGTACAAAGGCGGCGTCCTCGCCGGCGATTTGATCGTCAAGATCGACGGCAAGGCGACCGAAAACATGCGGTTGAGCGAAGCCATCGAAATGATCCAGGGCAAGGCCGGCGACCCGATCACGTTGACGGTCCTTCACGAAGGCAAGAAAGACCCGGTAGACATTCCTCTAGTCCGCTCCGACATCAAGATCGACAGCGTTCGCGGCGACCAGCGCAAGGCGAGCAACCCGGCCGAGTGGGATTTCTTCCTCGACAAGAAGGCGTACGGCGTGGACCGCGTCGGCTACCTCCGGCTGTCGAGCTTCAGCGAAACCGCGACGGCCGAAATGCGGGCCGTGGTCGGGCAACTGGAAAAAGACGGCGCGCAGGGGCTAATCATCGACCTGCGCGGCAACCCCGGCGGCCTGTTGCAAGCGGCGGTGGACATTTCCGACATGTTCCTGCCGCCGGGCAAGCGCGTCGTCAGCACGAAGGGCCGTAACGAAAAGCAGGACGTATTCGACGCGACTGGCGGCACCAAATACCTTCAACCCGCCGAGAAGTGCCCCATCGTCATCCTGATTAACAAGTACAGTGCGAGTGCCAGTGAAATCCTGGCGGCGGCGCTGCAAGACCACGGCCGCGCCGTCGTCGTCGGCGAGCGCAGCTACGGCAAGGGCAGCGTCCAGAACATCATTCGCATGGAAAACAACACGAGCGCCCTGAAGCTGACGACCGCGAGTTACTGGCGTCCGAGTGAAAAGAACATTCACCGCTTCCCCGACAGCAAGGAGACGGACGAATGGGGCGTGAAGCCGAATCCCGGTTTTGAAGTACCGATGAAGGACGAGGAGCGCCTGGAATACTTGCTTTATCGCAACGACCGGGACGTGGTCCGGGCCAAAAAAGATGCCCCGGACGCGGTTGAAAAGAAGGACGACAAGAAGCCGTTCGCCGACCGCGTGCTGGACAAGGCCGTCGATTACTTGAAGAAGGAAATCAACAAACGGGGCGCGGCCCTCGATGTGTTGGACATCAAGCGCGCCTGAGACTCGACTCTTGCCGCGTGCGGCGGTGCGGTTTTTACCGCAACGCCGCAAGCGGCCACCCCCCACACATGAGCCAGCGTCGCAAATCGCCAGCAACCAACACATTTCTCATAAACCATTCGTGACAAACGAGTTCCGTCCGCCACCTTCTGGTTTTCAGCCTCCATTCTCTTGTTGATGGCCTGACACTGGTATGGATTGTGCCTGTCCCAAGTGCTGTGCGGACGGCAGGGGCGAAACAGACCTGGCCGGTTACCCGCCTTCTAGCAAGGCCCGCCGCGCGACGGGTGGCGGCGGCGGGACCGGCCTGTCCAGGTTCGCCCGTGTGCGGACGATAAGAGAAGAACGGCGAGCCGGGAGCGGAAGCGACCGGAGTGAATGCCAATCTCCGGTCGCTTACGCTCGGCATTCCGTCGAAACCTGAACTAAGATGTACTTTAAGGTAGCCAGGGTTCCCACACCGCGCTGGAATTACTCCCCATGACACGACCGCGCCGTCTACGCACCGATTCGGTCCAGTCCCCACTGGAAACTTACTTGCGCGAGATCAACGAAACGCCGTTGCTCAACGCCGAGGAAGAGAAAACCCTGGCCTACCGCATCGAGGACGGCGACAGCGAAGCCCGCGATCGCATGGTCCGCGCCAACCTGCGGCTGGTGGTGAACATTGCCCGCAGCTACACCGGCAAAGGCCTGGGACTGCAAGACCTCATCGAGGAAGGCAACCTCGGCCTGTTGCGTGCCGTGGAAGGGTTCGACCCGTCCATGAATACGCGCTTCAGCACCTACGCCAGTTACTGGATCAAGCAGTCGATCAAGCGGGCCCTGGTGAATACGGCCAAGCCGATCCGGATCCCGGCCTACATGGTCGAGCTGCTCAACAAGTGGCGGCGTGCGACCGTCGAACTTCAGGAGGAGCTGGGTCGGGCGCCGACCGATCAGGAAGTGGGGCTGAGCCTCGGTCTCTCCAAGAAGAAGCTCAAGATCATCGA
>JBBRLG010000236.1:0-10723 GCA_038231495.1 Gemmatales bacterium
CCCAAACAATCAACCCGCCCGCTTCTCGCCGGCCCCCTTTGGGGTGGGGGGACTCCTCCCCGCGCCTTTACGGTCGCGGCTCTGACAAACGCATTTAGTCGCGCGGGAACTACCAATCGAGTCGCAGCGCCGCCAATTCTTTGCGAATCCAGGTCAGGTTCCAGACTTTCACGACGCCATTCACGTTCCCGGACACCAGAGTGCCGCCGTCCGGGCTGAACACCAGGCCGGTTATCGTATTGTCGTCCGCTTCCCATTTCGCCAACGTCTTGCTAGTGGTCGCGTCCAGCAGTTTGATGATTCCGGTCGCGTTGACACCCTGAACGGCAAAGCCGATCAAGCGGCCGTCTGGGCTGACTGCCCCCGCTCCCTGTGCGAAATTCCCGTCCCGAGCGGACCAGCCCTTTAATTCATTGCCCGTAGTCGTCTCGTGGAATGTCAGGTTATCCACCGGCTCCACAGTCGGATGCAGCCAGATGAACTGCGAACCATCGGGAAGGAAGGCAAGTTGCTCGCCTTGAGCTACGTACCACGTCACCCGCAACGGTTTGGCCCCGAAGAATTGGTTGTGCGAGGATTCAACCCCTTTTTGTAGTAGCTTTTTTTGTGGCTTGCCTGTCGCAGGATCCCAGACCGTCAATCCCTCCGTGCTGAGTGTCAAGGCCCGTCGGCCGTCCGGCGCGAACCGCAGGAGCGTGAACTTCTCGGTGTAATCTTCGGCGTTCCACACCGCCACCCGCTCGGCCCGCTCGCGGTCCCACAACTCCAACGACCAGCGGCGCGTCGGCGGGGCATTGGGGTTGGGCTGTTCGTCCGGATAATCGAGGAAGAACAGGCAGAGCAGCCGCGTCCCGTCCGGCGACAGCGCGGCATGGCACATCCGCGGCACCGGCATGTTGCCCGACTTCCGCAGTGACTCGTCGGTGAAGCCGGGATGCCGGAAGGGGACCGCAGGCTGGCCTCCTTCGAGCGATCGCAAAGTGAACACAACATCGTCCTCGCGCCATGTCTTTGGTTCCAGCAGCCACATATCCGCTCCAGCCGCCAGCAACAGGGTAGGTACTTCGCCCACAACGACGGCCGGCGGAGTAACACGTGCTTTTAGCGTGGTGCGCGTCGGGCCAAGCTGGACGTCAAAGAGCGTAGACCCAGCGATCAATTGGGTACCGTCGCGCACAAACCGGATAGGATAAGTCCCGAACGCTCGGCAGGCGTACGCAGGCGTCGGATAAATCACTTCGCTGAAATGGAGGTTCGTTTGGCGGAAAGGCTTGGGAGCATCAATGCCAGCCATCAAAGTTCCATGGGTGAGGAGCCAGCGGCCATCCCGACTCCAGGCGGAGTTGGAGATGTAGGCGCCGTCGACCATGCCGGCCGGTTCGCCGTTTTCCACATCGTACAATACCAGGCCGAAAGTTTTGTTGAGGCGGCCGGAGAAAGCAAGCAACGAACCGTCGGGGCTAAACCCCGCATGGTTGTACAGAAAGGTCCAGTTGTTGCCTATGCCGTTTGGCAGGATGGACAAGTATCGCCCCTGTTCCCAGTCGTAAACCTTGATGTACTTGCCGGTTTCGCGGTCAGCGAATGCCATGCGCCGGCCATCCGCTGAAACGCGGACGAAAGGATAACCGAGGGCCACCCCTTTCAATTCATGGATGACTTTGTTTGCGGTGGCATCCCACAATGACAAGTCCTTGTTCACGGCCAAATTCCACGGATCGCCTGATGTCAAGACTGCCCACTTGCCATCCTCGCTATCGCCCAGAAACGTCAGCCCCAACGGTAGGTTGGGGAATTCGTTCTTCGGTCCGCTTTTGCCCGTTGGGTTCGGCCCCTCGCGCAGGAGTTCGCCGGTAGGCACGGCCCGCTCTTGGATCAGCGTCGGCGTATAGAGAGTAACGTTTTTGCCATCAGCGCTGACGCGCAACGGCCGCTCGGTATCCAAGGCAAACATGTTGTCATCGCTAACGGGGAACTGGCTCACGGGCTCCAGGCCGGCCAGCGCGATCGTTTGAATGGCCTCTTGACGCAGAGCGAGGGTGTGCTGCCAGGAATAAGTGCGCCGGAGGTCCACAAGCGCGGCCCGGCGGTTACCGCTCTTGCGATCCGCCTCAATGGTGTGGATGGCGGACTCCTGGTAGTTGGCCCCGCCGAGCCAAACCATTCCGATCACCAGCGACAAAATTACCACCATCGCCAGTAGCCCGGCCGCGGAGGTCAGTGCCGGCCACGGGTGACGCCGGCACCAGCGCCACAGCCGCACGGGCAAACGGGCTCGCCGCGCCAGGATCGATTCGCCGCGCAGCCAGCGCTCCAACTCGTCGGCCAGCGCTTCCGCTGAGGCGTAGCGCTGGGCGGGAGCTTTGGCAAGGCATTTCAGCACTATCGTTTCCAAATCGCGGTCGATGGTCTTGTCGATGGCGCGCGGCCGCGTCGGCTCCTTGTCCATGACTTGCAGCAACGTATCGAGCGGCGTCGCCCCGCGGAACGGCGGCCGGGCCGTCAGTAGTTCGTAAAGGATCGCGCCGAGGCTGTAAACGTCCACCGCTGTCGTCAGTCCCTTCTTGGCGGCGGCCTGTTCCGGCGCCATGTAGCTGGGCGTGCCGACAATCGCGCCGGATTGGGTGATGCCACTGTCACCGGTCACGCGCTTCGCCAGGCCGAAGTCGGTGACGTGCGGCTCGCCGGCCTTGTCGAGCAGGATGTTGGCCGGCTTGAGGTCCCGGTGCAGGATGCCGCGTTGATGGGCATAGTGCACGGCCCGCGCAACCTTGGCGACCAACTGCACGGCTGCCTTGCGCTGCCAGCGTACATGCTCGCTTGCGCCGCTCAGGCAACCACCGTCGATCAGCTTCATGGAGAAGTAGTGCCGGCCGGCATTTTCACCTACTTCGTAAATGGGAACGATGTTGGCGTGGTCGAGGTTTGCGGCCGCCTCCGCCTCGTGTTTGAAGCGCTGCACGTCCACCGCCGTGGCAAGCTGACCTGCGAGGATCATCTTCAGCGCTACGACGCGATTGAGACTGACTTGTCGCGCTTTGAATACGACGCCCATGCCGCCGCGCGCGATCTCTTCGAGGATTTCGTAGTCGCCGAAATAGCGCAGGCTCTCGCCAACGACCGGCCCGGTTGCCGCGCCGTCCAAACCGAGCGTCGCCGCCTCCGCTGGCAGTGGCACGACTGGCCCGGCAAGTTTGGCGAACTCCGCGCGGTTGGCGAAGAAGGCCGCTAGTTCGTCAGCCAAGTCGGGATGTTGGGCGAGCAGTTTCGTACGATTGGGAACCTGTCCGACCTCAACCGCTTGCAAGTAGTCCGCGAGGATCGCTTCCAAGCGCTGTTGACGTTCATCTGATTCGCGCGCTGTAGCCATGTCATTCCCTCCCGCGTGCTTTCATCGTTACCAAACCGTCGGCGGGGAAGCGAACCATCACCCGTGCGGGTCGTCGAGCAACCGCTGCAACCGCTCGCCGAGCGGGGGCGGGAAACGGGCCGGCCACGTCGCGTCGATCTGCCCGACGCCGATCAGGTCCAGTAAGTGAACCTGGTCTTTTCGACGGTTCGCAATCAACTTCATGCGGACAAGAGCCTCGAGCGACGCCACCTGGAATTCGGCCGCGCGTTCCGTGTCATTGAGATCCGGCAACGCGTGCTCGTCGGCCGGCCGGACTTTTTCGCCGGCGAAAAGGATGTGCACGCCGCCGCTCGGCTTGCCTTGGGGGCCGTCGATGAACATGTCGATGTCGAGAAGTTGGCAATAAACGAACCCCGCGGTTTCAAGCGCGGTTCGGGCTGCGGCAAGGTCGCCGCGACGGAGCAGGAGATCGACGTCGCGCGTATTGCGAACGGCCTCCTCATCAACGCGCCCAACCCACTCGGCGACCGCGTTGCCACCGACGACGGCGTACGGCACGCCGGCGTCGGCAAGCGCTTTGGTCGCCCTCCGTAAACGCTCTTTGACCTTTTCCGCTGCCATAAGCGCCCTTTCCCAGCCCATTGGTGTTATCGCTGCGTCTGCCATGATATTTGCTCCTTTTTTGCTGTTACCATCTTAGCCGAGAGGGCTTCCTGTTGCGACCGACGTTACCAATCCAGTCCTAAAGCCGCCAGTTCTTTGCGAATCCAGGGTAGGTTCCAGAGTTCCACCACACCCCCATACCCGGAAACAAGCGTCTTGCCGTCCGGACTGAACGCCAGCAACCCCGTCCAGGAATGCTCAGACTCCCACTCGGCCAGCTTATTGCCGGTTGCCGTATCGTAGAGAACAACGCAGCCGCCGTTACCACGGGACCGCATCCCGCCGACGGCTATCCACCGGCCGTCCGGGTGCATCGCGACCGCGCCGGGGTCGAACAAGTCAGGGCGTTTCCAGCTTCGGAGTTTCTTCCCCGTCGCCGTCTCGTGCAAGGTCAGCATCCCCTCTGTTTCGTAATCGGTGGAATGCAGCCAGGCGAACTGGTTGCCGTCGGCGCGGAACGCGAGCTTTTGGCCATATTCCTCGTACCACTTCAACTGCATGGGCTTACCGGGCGCTTGTTTCGTCTTGAGGTAGGTTTTCTCCTTGCCAGGCAGTGTTCGTTCCACCTTCCCCGTCGCAACGTCCCAGATCGTCAGACCGTCCGCGCCAAGGGTCAGCACGCGCTTGCCATCCGGTGTGAACTCCATCGAGCTGAATTCTTCTTCGTAGCGGCCTGGGTTCCACACGGCGAGGCGCTCGGCCCGGTCTCGGTCCCACAGTTCAAGGGACCAACGCGGCGTCATTTCGGGTTGACCCGGATAATCGAGATAGAACAAGCCGAGCAAGCGCGTTCCGTCAGGGTTCACGGCGGCCTTGCACAGGCGCGGCACGGGGTCTCTGCCGTCGATTTGTAACGCCGGGTCGGTGAAACCGGGATGCTTGAATTCGATGGACCTCTGCCGAGGCGTGAGTTGCCGCACGGTCAATACCTCGTCGTTGTCTCTCCAGTTGTGCGGCTCCACGGACCACGTTTCCGTGTCGGTGACAACGAGCAAATCGCCTTGCGGCACGCTGACGGGCTGTGGTTTCCAGGTCGTCCGTTTTTCGCCCGGCGTCACTTCCCCAAGCGTGTTGTTGACCGCCATCAAGCTGCCGTCCCGGTGGAAGCGAATGCGGCTTGCGAAGTCAGTCGGGTTGACACGGTAAATCGGCGTTGCATATATGACTTCGCTGAAATGCACATAGGCGCCGCCCCCGGTAAACGAGGCCGGACCGACGCCTGGAATACCGCCGCCCGCCGTGATGAGCCAACGACCGTCCCGACTCCAGACCGAGCCGTTGATCCCATACTGGCCCACCATGCCGGCCAGATGGCTGTACTCCACTTCATACAGCACCAGCCCCAGACCCCCAGCCGGCCCCCCATTGAAGGCGAGCAACGAGCCGTCTGGGCTGAATCCGGCCTGGTTTTTCAGGGTTTTCGTTCCGGTGCTGCGCCAACCGATGGGCAGGATCGACAAATAGCGCCCGCGCGCCCAGTCGTAGACTTTGACGGTTTGTCCCGTGTCGCAATCGACGTAGGCCATGCGCCGGCCGTCTGCCGACAGGCACACGTAGTCCGGATACGGCAGCGTGATGTTTTTCAATTCCTCGACCTGTTTGCCCGCGGTTGCGTCCCAGAGGACGAGCCGCTTGTCGGCGCCGTCGGCCTTCGTCGGCGCAACGACTGCCCACTTCCCATCCTCCGAACTTCCGAGAAGGGTGAGGCCGTCGGGCACCTGAAAGGCAATTGACTGCTTTGCTTCTTTGTCGCCCGCGGCCGGTTCCTCGGACAACAACTCCCCGGAAGGAACGGCCCGCACTTGAATCCGCTGGGGTGTGGCAATGCGGACGGTCTTGCCGTCGGGGCTGAGGCGCAGGTCTATTGAGTCGAAGTTGGAATCGAACCCGGCGTATTCACAAGGGAATTGGCACACCGGTTCGACGCCGGCCATTGCGATCGTTTGTATGGCTTCCTGGCGCAATTCAAAGCCGAATGGCCACGAGAGGGCTTGCTTGAAGCCGCTCAGGGCGAACCTGCGGTCGCCGGCTTTTCGATGCAACTGGATGTTGTTGATAGTGCCTTGCTGGGCGACCGCCATGCCGACCACAACTAATGCAACCAGGAGGGCTATCGCGGCCAACATGCCCAGGAGTGCCACGGTCGAGGGCAGCGCCACAAGCGGGTTGCGCCGGCACCAGCGCCACAGCCGCACCGGCAACCGGACGCGCCGCGCCAGGATCGATTCACCGCGCTGCCACCGCTCCAGTTCCTCCGCCAACGATTCTGCCGAGGCATAGCGCTGGGCGGGGTCTTTGGCCAGACACTTCAGCACAATCGTTTCCAAATCGCGGTCGATGGTCTTGTCGATTGTGCGGGGCCGGGTCGGCTCCTTTTCCATGACTTGCAGCAACGTGTCGAGCGGCGTCGGACCACGGAACGGCGGCCGGCCCGTCGCCAGTTCGTACAGGATCGCGCCGAGGCTATAGACGTCCACTGCCGTCGTCAGCCCCTTCTTCGCGGCGGCCTGTTCCGGTGCCATGTAACTCGGCGTGCCGACGATCGCGCCGGTTTGTGTCATGCCGCTGTCAGCGGTGACCTTCTTCGCCAAACCGAAGTCGGTAACGTGCGGCTCGCTGGCCGTGTCGAGCAGGATGTTAGCCGGCTTCAGGTCGCGGTGGAGGATGCCGCGCTGGTGAGCGTAGTGGACGGCCCGCGCCACCTTGGCCATTAGCAGAACGGCCTTCTTCCGGTCCTTCCGCAATATCTCGATGCAACCGGCCAGGCTGCCGCCGTCGATCAGCTTCATCGAGAAATAGTTGCTGCCGCCGTGTTCGTTCACCTCGTAGATGGGCACGATGTGGCGGTGATCGAGGTTCGCCGCCGCTTCCGCCTCCTGTTTGAAGCGCTGCACGTCCACCACCGTCGCCAGCTGACCGGCGAGGATCATCTTCAGCGCCACGACGCGATTGAGACTGACTTGTCGCGCTTTGAACACGACGCCCATGCCGCCGCGCGCGATCTCTTCGAGGATTTCGTAGTCGCCGAAGTAGCGCAGGCTTTCGCCGATGCTCGGAACGCCATTCGCCGAGCCATCCGCGCCAAGGGTCGCACCTTCCGCAGCCGGCAGCGCCACGGGGTTGGCCACGGGTCGCGCCAGGTTGGCGAACTCCTCACGATTGGCGAAGAACGAGGCGAGTTCGTCGGCCAAGTCGGGGTGCCGAGCGAGGATTTCCCTGCGGTCGGGTGCTTGCCCCGCTTCAACGGCTTGCAAGTAAGTGGCCAGGACCTCTTCCAGCCGCTGTTCCAGGTCGGACGGGGTTGGATCTGTGTTGTTCATGATTTATCCAGCGTCCCAAGGATTTTCTTCAATTGTTGCAGACCGCGATGAATCAAGCCCGCGACGGCTCCGGGCGTGCGATTCAGGCGTTCCGCGATCTGGGCCAAAGTCCAGCCGTGCCAGTGCTGCAATACCAGGCTCTCGCGCGTATCCGGCGGCAACTGCTCCAGTGCGTCGGCCAGTCGTAACGCGGTCTCTTTGCGTTCGGCCTGCTCACTCGGCGACGACTGTTCCGCGATCAACCACGCTTCCAGCCGCGCCGACGACGCGTCGAGGCCGGCATGGATTGCTTGTTCGCGGTGGGCGTCCCGGCCTTCGGTGCGGAGTTTTCGGACCTCATCGGTCAGGTTGTTCGCGAGCAGCCGCCGCAACCACGCCGCCTGTTGTGCCTCGTTCCAGCCCGTGATGCGTTCCCGCGCGAGGTGCGCTTCCAGCAAGGTCTGCTGGACGACGCCGGACAGATCGAGTTTGCCTTGCAGCCGCGGGTCGATCTGGACGCGCGACAGTAAGGTCAGGTACGCGCGGAACTTTTCCAGGCTTTGCGCGTGGCCAGCCGCCGAGTCGGTCATTGCCCCTCTCCTGATAGAAGCGTGACGATGGCCTTCATTCTGCGCTGGAATCGCGGATTTGCTAAAAGAAAAATCGTAACCGTTCACTCCCCCCTTACGAAGGGGGGGTAGGGGGGTGGATTGGGCACCATGACCGAGTACTTCAACCGTTCTTAACCCCCCCTACCCCCCTTCGTAAGGGGGGAAGTTGATGCCGGTGAACGGTTACTTATTTTCCTTGCTCCGTCGGCAGTTGCCACAACGCTGCCATCTTGGGTCCGCCGATGAGGAGTTTCCCCTCCCGACTTATGTCCAGCGCGAAGATCCGTGCTTCTTCTAGGTGGAAGGACCACCGTTGGTGGCCAGTCTGGGGGTCCCAGACGATGACGGACTTGTCCCAGGACCATGTGACGATGTACTTGCCGTCCGGACTGAACGCCACCACGCCAATCCTCTCGGTATGCCCCTTGAAGGAGCGCAAATACTTGCGGGTGCCAGCTACCCACAACACGGCCGTGGACACATCGTCCGGGGGAAAATTTTCGGCCTCGTTGCTGCCCCTAGAAATCCCGCTCGTAAGGACCTGCTTCCCATCGGGGCTGAACGCGGCCGACTCGAAAAGGCCGCCACGACCGTCGGGCTTGATACCCGGCAGCGGGTTGCCGGTTGCGGTCTCCCAAAACTGGAGGCCGGCGGTGGTGTTGGCGAGGACTTGCTCTCCGTCCGGTCGGAACGCAACGGAGAGCGGAACCGCGCTAAGTTTGAACAGCCGAACCTGCCGGCCCGTCTCCGTCTCCCACAAAAAGACCGCGGCTATTCCCGCGGGTTTGGTGCGGCTGTCACCCTGCGAGGCGGTAAGGATTAACTTCCCGTCCGCACTAAACGCCACCGCCCTCACACTATACGCATGGCCCTCGAAGGCGCGCACCTTCTCGCCGGTATGGGCATCCCATAAGAAGGCTGTCTTGTCGTCAGAGCCGGTGAGGACGTACTTCCCGTCCTTGCTGAGCGCCGCCGACACCACCTCGGCCGTATGACCACCCTCGAAGGATTGCAACTTCTGTCCCGTTTGCGTGTCGCGTAGGATTGGTCCCTTGCCGAACAACGGGTTGGTAAGGAACTGTTTACCGTCCGCGCTGAACGCCACCGCATTCACCCCGGTATCTTGTGGGATACGCCGCAGCAGTTCCATTTTGTCCGACTTGATTGCGGAATCCTTCGCGGGAACCGGCAGCTCGATGGCGTCCTTTGGCGGCGGCTCAATAACTACTTTGCCCTTGTCGTCGATGGTCACGACCCGGTTATCGGGGAACCTCCAGCTTGGTGACGGAGCCGTCGCGGTTGTGCAGGATAAGCACCGCCGCGACCAGCGCCGCGCACGCCGCCAGCCCGGTCGCGGCGGCAACCGCATACCAACGCCAACGAGAACGCTTCGGCGGTCGGTTCAACCATTCCGTCAAGGCACGTGCGCTGGGAACCCACTGGTCGGAGTTTTTGGCCAACAGCCGCATGACCAGATCGGAAAGCCAACGCGGCGTGTCGGGACGAACGACGTGGGGTGCGGCGGGCGTGTCGGCACCGATCGCACGCAAGAGGGCAAACAGCTCCTGGCCCGCAAACGGGCGGTGGCCGGTGAGCGCCTGATACAACACGCACCCGAAGCTGAAAAGGTCCGCCCGGCCGTCGATTTCCCGATTTTCGGCCTGTTCGGGAGCGAGATAGGCGGGCGTCCCGAGCAGCGATCCGGGTACGATAAATTCCGTCTGCTGCGCCAAGTTACGCACCAGTCCGAAGTCGAGGATTTTGACGCGGAATGGCGCGGCGTCGGTGGCCGGCTCCAACCACAGGTTGCCCGGTTTGATGTCCCGGTGGATCAATCCCGCGTCGTGCGCGACGCGCAACCCTTCCGCGACTTGCCGGCCCATTGCGACCGCTTCCGCAACGCTTAAACGCACGTCGCGCTGGAGTTTCGTCTCCAGGGATTCGCCCGCCAGGAGCGGCATCACGAAATACGGCACCGGCGACCCCTGGGCCGTCGTCGTGTCAACTTGCAGGATGGGGACGATAGCGTCATGGAGGTTTCGTCCAACCCGTAATCCTTTGCAAACAGCGACGACCGGTGCCAGACAGGGTTATTTGTGCATTGTAGACGAATTTTGTTCCGCCACGCTCCTGCTGGCAGGCATGCCTTACTGGCCTGGGGCGTGGCGCTTGCGCTTCCCGCACTCCCGCAAGAGAAATCGCCCGTTTGGTGACGGCGGTGTGTCACGGATCGGTGGGAGCAATGGTTGCCAATCCGACCACCCCGTGATCCGATTCGACCCACGCCACGCCAATCACATTTGGCGAGGGTCCCCCTCCTGCCGAGGCCGAGTGCCGCCGAGGCGCTTGCTTAAGTACTAAGAATTAAAGAAGTTACTTCACTTCTAAATCCGGATTTCGACCCTCGCCAATGTTCACCCTTGCCACCAAAAAGGCGACCTTGCCGACGACAAACTCCTGGCTCCCGCCCCCCTCGTGGGGCACGGCAAGACAACCGCTTCACAACCGAGTTGCATGTCGTTGGGTGCTTTTGAAGAAATGTTGTCGGTAGGCAGATGCCAGGCCGTCAAAGAGTCGTTTACTCGGTCGGAAGCGTCCAGTGCTTTGCGGGATTTCCTGGCTCGATCATCATCACCTCGGCAAAATAGGGCCGCACGACCTCGACCTCGGTGTACGAACCATCCGGGTCTTGCCACTCAAAAATGACGGACCCTTCCGGCCCCGGTACGACTCGACTGGGTGGATCAACTGGCGGGCGATGACCGCGCCCGCGAACAGAACCTCTACCCAGTAGAGTC
>JBBRLG010000237.1:0-10717 GCA_038231495.1 Gemmatales bacterium
AGGCGGCTTCCAGGGCGGCTTCGGCGGCGGTCAAGGCGGCTTCCAGGGCGGCTTCGGCGGCGGTCAAGGCGGCTTCCAGGGCGGCTTCGGCGGCGGTCAAGGCGGCTTCCAGGGCGGCTTCGGCGGCGGTCAGGGCGGCTTCCAGGGTGGCTTCGGCGGCGGCGGCATTGGCGGCGGCTTCGGCGGCAAGATGGGCGGCTTCGGCGGCGGCAGCGGTGCCGTCGGCCTGTAATCCGTCCATGCCACCGCTTCGGTTACTCGACACACGGCTCACTTCTTTCGGGAAGTGGGCCGTTTCTCGTTGGGGTCAGGAAACGAGTTGAAAGAAGAGTTCTTCGAGGTCGTTGACGTGATACCGTTCGCGCAGCTCCGGCAAGGTGCCGCACGCCTGCACCGCGCCCTTGCTGACGATGGCGACGCGATCGCACAGCCGCTCCACTTCACGCATGATGTGCGTCGAAAACAAGATGCACTTGCCCGCTGCGCGCAGCTGCTCGATGCTTTGCAGCACGTTACGGCCGACCAGCACGTCGAGGCCGGCGGTCGGCTCATCGAAGATGAGCACGGGCGGGTCGTGGACGATCGCGCGGGCGATGGAAACCTTCTGCCGCATGCCGGTGCTCATCTTCGCGCCGAGGATGTCGCGGAAGTCGTTCATCTTGAGCGTCGTGAATACCGTCTCCATGCGTTGGCGTAAATGTTCCTTGGGCATGCCGTAAAGGCTGCCGAAGTAGGTGACGAGTTCCCAGGCGGTCATGCGGTCGTAAATCGCGGTGTTGGCCGACAGGAAGCCGATGTTCTGCCTGACCTGAGCCGGCTGCGTCGCCACGTCGAAGCCGGCGACCTGCGCGACGCCGGAGGTCGGCCGCAGTACGGTGCAGAGAATGCGCATCGTGGTCGTCTTGCCGGCGCCGTTGGGTCCGAGTAGCCCAAAAATTTCGCCGGGGTGGGCGTCGAAGCTGACGTGATCGACGGCGTAGACGAGGCCGCGGCGCAGGTCGCGGAACGACTTCACCAGATTTTCGACGTGGATCATGGGTGTCCTGCCGCTTGCGGCATTGCAGCTACTTCGTCAATGTATTCATAGAACACATTCCGCTGCCGGGGGACGTAACCGAGTTCGCGAATGCTGTTCTTGATCTGGTCGAGCGTCAAATAATAAACCGTCCCCGCCGCCGCGACGACATTCTCCTCGATCATGAGGCTGCCCATGTCGTTGGCGCCGTAGAGCAGTCCCAGTTGCCCGATCTTCGGCCCCTGCGTCACCCACGACGACTGGATGTTGGGGATGTTGTCCAAATACAGCCGGGCGATTGCCTGCGTTTTGAGATATTCAAACGCTCCGACCGGCGGCACGTCGGCCATCGCGGTGTGTTCGGGCTGAAACGTCCAGCAGATGAACGCCGTGAAGCCGCCCGTCTCGTCCTGCAATTGCCGCAAGCGCTCCAGCGTTTCGACGCGCTCGGGCAGCGTCTCGATGTGGCCGAACATCATGGTGCAAGTCGAGCGGCCGCCGATTGCGTGCCAGACGCGGTGGACTTCGAGCCACTCGTCGGTCAGGCACTTGTTGACGGTCATGGCCTTGCGCACACGGTCCACGAGGATTTCGCCGCCGCCGCCCGGCAGACTGCCCATGCCCGCGTCCTTGAGGCGCTGCAAGACTTCGCGCAACGGCAGCTTGTTGATCTTGTGGAAGTGCCAGAGTTCCGGCGGACTGAAGGCGTGCAGGTTGAAATGCGGATAACGACTTTTGAGATCGCGTAACAGGTCTTCGTACCATTCCAGCTTGAGGCTGGGGTGCATGCCGCCCTGCATGAGCGTCTGGTCGCCGCCAAGCGCAATCGTCTCCTCGATCTTTTTGTAAATCTCCGCGCGCGGCAGGACGTAGGCGTCGGCGTCGGTGCTTTTGCGGTAGAAGGCGCAAAAGTCGCACACCGCCGCACAGACGTTGGTGTAGTTGATGTTGCGGTCGATGTTGTAGGTACGGTACGGCTCCGGGTGCAGCCGCCTGCACACGGCGTCAGCGGCACGGCCGAGCGCGGGTAGGTCGTGGCAGTCGAACAGCGCGACGCCCTCGTCGAACGTGAGCCGTTCGCCGTCAACGGCTTTGCGCAAGATCCGCTGCATGGTAGAAGTCAAGGTTCACCCCCCGCCGGGCCAGGCCGAGTTCGCAGGCCAGCATGTAGTAGTGGTGCAGGCCGGCCAGCTCGCGCGGCCCCAGGTCAAAGTGCAAAATGTTGGCCAGGTAGCGCCGGCAGAACCCGGCGTCCAGGCCGAGGCGCGGCGCCTCGTCGTGGGCGATCGGGCCGACGCGCGCCAGGCCGCGGCGCTTGGCCTCCGCGAGCGCGTGGGCGACGTTGCCGAGGTCCGCGCCTTCGCGCACGGCCCAGACGGCGAAGACGAACGGCAGGCGGGTCCACTCGAACCATTCCTGGCCGAGGTCGAAGGCGTGGGCGAAGCCGGGCAAACAGGCCCGCATCGCCCGGTCGCCGATGAGCAAAACGGCGTCGGCGTCGGCGTCCTCCGCGTCGGCGTCCATTGCCAGCGGCACGACTTCGGCCCGGACGCCGTAGCGCTTCTGCAACAATACCTGCGTCAGCGCGGCGCTGGTGCGCGACCCCACGTCCAGTGCGACGCGGCGGATGCCGGCCCACGGCACGCGGCTAAAGAGCGTGACGCTGAGCACCGGCCCGCGCGTGGCGATGGCGATGTTCGGCACAACGGTGTAGGTGCCGGCGCGGAAGTATTCGATGATCGGAATGAGGGCCACGTCCAGTTCGCCGGCGGCGAGGCGGTCGGCGAGGCGGCTGGGCACGTCGAGGATCAGCTCGGCCTCGGGCGCGAGGAGGTCGAGGTCGCAGATGAGCGGCTTGGTGTTCAGATAGTTGACCGCGCCGATGCGAACGCTGTGATCCATGACGAAGGTCTCCCGGAGAGCGGCGATCCTGTTGCCGCATTCTACCGACGGTGGGCGGTTTTTCAAAGGTTTCTGAAACATCGACACAACAGGTCAACCGCGATCCGGCGGGTGAGATAACCGACCGTTTCGCCGCGACGCGCAGCGCAATGGCGGGGCGAGGGCGGGCGGGCGGGCGGGAAGGTGGTGTGCCATGCTTTCGGCTCATGGCATGGCTATAATCCTACTAGTAACTGGAAGGAGGCTTTCATGTTGATCGCTGAGATCATCCCGGCGGTGCAGGCGCTTTCTAGGGCGGAGAAATTCCAGCTCGCGCAGATGTTGCTTGAGGATCTGGCCCGAGAGGAACA
This sequence comes from Gemmatales bacterium, assembly GCA_038231495.1. Taxonomy (GTDB): domain Bacteria; phylum Planctomycetota; class Planctomycetia; order Gemmatales; family Gemmataceae; genus JBBRLG01. The sequence goes on from JBBRLG010000237.1 coordinate 3,268, forward strand.
GGCGACGATGTTCCCGGAAAGACAGGTTTATCCGATCTACACACCCGAGTACGCTTCCGAAGCCGCGGCTCAACTGGCCAAACTCCTCCGTGAGGAAGGGACGCGCTCATGAGCGTTGTCGAGCAGTTTCCCTACTGCGACAGGAACCCGACTTCCGGAAGGCTGGACCTGATGCCAGACCTTCCCATCGTCCTTCGCCATCAGGCCCACTCGCTGTCTGGCATGGGACTGGTTGACAGCGGCGCGTCCATCAGTGTGACGCGGCAGCCTCCGCGATGAGACGCGGCCGACGACCTACCGCCGCAGCATACGCGCCCAGCGTCTTCCATGTCGGGTTGGTTTGGGCCCCCGTCTCCAGCCGGGACAAAGACTCAACCGCCATGCCGCTTCGGGCGGACACGTCTGCGAGCGTCAATCCGGCAGCTTCCCTCGCCTCTTTCAATTGCCGAATGTAGTCGCGCAGAGCAAGGTAGAATGGGGCCGCGTCCGCAAGCTCTTGCGGGGTGAGCAACTCTGTCGGGCCGGGTTCGTGTCCGAGTTGTTGGCGGGTCTGGTGGGCTCGCAGCCGGGCTGCCGCCAGTACATCCGCGGGGACAGAAGCAATCTTCTTTTGGGTGTTCATGTTGGGTTCTCCCAGCCGGGCAATCAGGACGGTTCGGGAACTTCGTAAGCAGTCACCGGATAAATCATTCGGGGATCATCACAGAGTTCATCCCAAAGGACGATGATATGCTTGCCGGTCGAAGTGTAACCGAATTTGCACGGGCGACCGGTACTATTGCTGTGAGCAGTCGGGAGCGTGTCGTCGAGTAAGACCTCGTCAACCTCGTCAGGGGTAAGTCCGTTTTCTGCCACGTGATCGACGTTTTGTCCTGGCTCATCGTCCCATATGATGGTCGCGTCCATAACTGCTACCTCCGGCTTCGCACCACCATCGTAATGCTACTTGACTTTCAAGTCAAGTCCAACGCTCGGGGAGGGGTGCGTGAAGGTGCGGCCAGTGAAGGCACAAAGACGTGCAAAAGCCGCAAGTGGCAATAAAACAACGCGGCCGCGCCATCCTGGCACGGCCGCGTTTCCCACACAAGGAGTCACCCAACTCACTTGATCTCGTCGTTCTCCTGCTGAATCGCCTTCGCCCGGTAGTTGACGCGGGCGAACCAGTCGGTGTTGCCGAGCTTCATGCCACACGGCCCGACTGGCGGGCACGGCGGCGGGCACACCGGCTCGCAGTACGGCACCTTCCGGCACACCTTGACCGTCACGCAGTACGGCTCCAGACTGCACGTCGTCTTGGGCACCTGGTAGCACTTCTCCTCGGCTACCATCCGGCAAGTCGTGTACGGCACCTGGCACACCTTCTCTTCCGGCACCATTTTGCAGCGCTGGCAGTGCGTCACCTCGCACTTTTCTTCCGGCACCATCCGGCACGTCGTGTATGGGATGTTGCGCACCTTCTGTTCCGGCACCATCGTGCATTTCCGGCACGTCAGCATTCGGCAGTGGTCTTCGCGCACCATCTTGCAGGTCGTGTACGGGACGTAGCAAACCTTGACCTCCGGCACCATGTTGCATTTGCGATGCGTGTCCAACCGGCAGTGTTCTTCCGTGACCATGTGACAGGTCGTGTACGGGATGCAGCGGACCTTCTGTTCCGGCACCATGTAGCACTTGCGGCACGTCAACATTCGGCAGTGATCCTCGCGGACCATCTTGCAGGTTGTGTACGGCGTGTAGCACACCTTCACTTCCGGCACCATCGTGCATTTGCGGCACGTTTGGTAGCAGATGTTTTCGACCGGCACCATCTTGCACGTCGTGTACGGCACCTGTTTGACGACGGTGTAAGGCACCGTCTTGCAAACGTTATAATTGACCGTGTGGCAGTGCTCTTTCTGAACGTAGTGGCAGCACTGGACCTTGCGAACTTCCGTACGCGGCACCCAGACCTGGTGGCACTCCTCGTGGCCGGGCATCTGCACGCAGTAATTGACCACCTTGCCGGGGCAGTAGCAGGACGTGCAAGTGCAAGGGTCAAACGTCCACGTTCCGGGCGTCCGGCAGCACTTGTTGACCACCGGGCCTGGGCAGTAGGTCTTCTCCGTCTGATAGCAGCCGGTTTCGACCGTGACGCACTTCTCGGTATAGACCGGTTCACAGGTGTAGGTCTTGCACACCGTCTGTCGCGGTTCGACCACGGTGCGATAGCACACTTCCGGCACGCACTGGACGTGCTGCTCGTAGACGGGCTTGTAGCTCACCGTCTTGACCGGCACCTGGTACTCGGACCAAACCGGGTGCATCACCGTGTAACGCTGTTCGGAAACGTGCTGCTCGTACACCGGCCGATAGGTACACCAGTGCTGCGGCACCTGGTATTCCTGCCAGCACTGGCGCATCACCGTGTAGCACTCCTGGCGGACGTGCTGCTCGTAGACCGGCCGTTGGGTACACCAACGCACCGGCACCTGGTACTCGGACCAGCACGGCTTCATGACCGTGTAGCGCTGCTCGGCGACGTGCTGCGTGTACACCGGGCGATAGGTACACCAGTATTGCGGCACCTGGTATTCCTGCCAGAACGGCTTCATCTCGGTGTAGCACTCCTGGCGGACGTGCTGCTCGTAAACGGGGTGCTGAACCGTGTACTTCCGCACCACGTCGTAGTTCTCGTAGACGGGATGACAGACCGTGTAGCGCACTTCGCGCAGGTGCTGCTCGTACACGGGCCGGTAGCACGTCGTTCGGCACTCCTGCATGACGGTGCGGTAGACCGGGCGGTAGCACGTTTGCGTCTGCTCCTCGACGACGGTGCGGTAACAGACGCGATAGCGGACCTGCGGCAGACAGCACTGGTCGGGGGTGCTGTACTGCGTCGGGTAGGCACACGCGCCACAGTGGGGAGACGCCGACGCCGCGGTGGTCAGCGTTCCGGCGCCGACCAGGGCTGCGACGAGCGTCACGGCAAACTTCAGCCTCATCTCGGGACTCCTCGCAAGGGGAAGGCCGGGCGAACTCGGCAAACACATCCACCGGAACAACTATTCCAGATTGCGAGGGATAGGCAAAGAGCGACTGCTGGAAAAGATGGGGAAAGCGGTGAAGGAGCGGTGGCTTGATTGGAGTTTGCGGCAAAAGTGGAATGATCTGTATTGCCGCTTGCGGCTTTGCGGGTTTGACCGCTACGCCGCAAGAGGCAATACAGGATTAACCGTCCTTCTTGTCCTTGTCCACGAGCTTATCCCCCTTCTTGTCCTTGTCTGCCGGCTTGTCGGCGGGCTTGTCCTTGTCACCTTCCTTGATCGGGAAACCGCGTTCCTTACCCTGCTTGATCCAGACGGAACCGTTGTACGCATCGTTCTTGCCGGAACGAACGTAATAACCCAACCCGTTCTTCTTGAACATGCCGTCGAGCACGTCGGCCAGGGTCATCTCCTTGGCTTCAAAGTTGATCGCCTGGTTGCCGGACACGCCGCCCTTGGCGTCGTAGAGGATGCTGACGCCGACCATTTCCTTCAGCTCGTCGAGGCACTCCTTGAGCGGCTCTTCCTTGAACTTGACGGTGACTTTGGTTTGCAGCTTCTTGCGGGTGGCGGCGGCCTGCGGCGTGTCGTCGTCGCCCGGCTCGGCGGCCGAGACGGAGCTTGCGGTGCAGACGGTCAACAGGGCCACAGCGAATAATCGGCTCACGGTGTTTCCTCCTTAGCAACGGTTGCAAAATCCGCGGTAACCGTTCACTCCCCCCTTACGAAGGGGGGGTAGGGGGGGTGGAGAGCGGACTCCGACCAACCACCGGCGCACTTAACCCCCCTGCCCCCCTTCGTAAGGGGGGAGAAGTTGACGACGGTGAACGGTTACAATCCGCGTTCATCTTACCACGCAATTAGTCGGCACAAAGCGCAAAATGGTTCCCTTCATTCCGACCAACGGAGGTGGTGAAAGGGGGGCCGAATTTGCTATAATAATCTCAGGAAAAACAAGCGAAAACACGCGGCGCAACCGCCGCTGATTTGGCCATCACTCCTTGGAGGATTTCCGTCTTGGCGGACAACTTACCCCCCGCACCGCCGCCCCCCGCACCCGCGGACAATAACGGGCACCGCAACGACCCCCTGAACATCGCCGACGAGCTGCGCGACAGCTATCGGACCTACGCCATGAGCGTCATCATCAGCCGTGCGCTGCCCGACGTGCGCGACGGCCTGAAACCCTCGCAGCGGCGCATCCTCGTCGCCATGCACGACCTCGGCCTGACGCCCAGTTCCGCGACCAGCAAGTGTGCCGGCATCATCGGCGAGACGATGAAGCGCTACCACCCGCACGGCGATGCCTCCATTTATGGCACGCTCGTCCACATGGCGCAAGACTGGGCTATGCGCCACAAACTCATCCACGGCCAGGGCAATTTCGGCTCGGTTGCCGGCCTGCCGCCCGCCGCCCACCGGTATACCGAGGCGCGCCTGGCCCCCGTGGGCGCGGAGATGCTGACCGACCTGGAATTCGACACGGTCGATTACATTGACAACTACGACGGCAAATATCGCGAGCCGCTGGTGCTGCCGAGCAAGTTCCCCAACCTGCTCGTCAACGGCTCCGACGGCATCGCGGTCGGCATGGCCACCGACATCCCGCCGCACAACCTTGCCGAGGTCTGCGACGGTGCCATTCGCCTCATCGACAACCCGGACATCGCGTTGCACGAACTCATGGAGGTCATCCCCGGCCCGGACTTCCCGACCGGCGGCATCATCTGCGGTCGGCAGGGCATCCTCGACGGCTACTCCACCGGCCGCGGCAAGATCACGTTGCGCGCCCGCGCTGAGATCGTCGAACACGGCAACCGCTCGACCATCGTGATCCGCGAGGTGCCGTTCCAGCAGACGCGCAACCGCCTGGCGACGGCCATCGGCGAACTGGTCAAGAACGAACGCATCAGCGGCATCAGTGAAATCCGCGACGAGAGCAGCCTGCGCACCGGCGAACCCGTGCGCCTGGTGGTTTATCTCAAGCGCGGCACCGACCCGAACCTGGTGCTCAACCAGCTTTACCAGTTTTCGCCGCTGGAAAAGACGGCGAGCATCATCCTACTGGCACTCGTTGACGGCCAACCGCGCTACCTCGGCTTGAAGGAGATGCTGGAACATTTCGTGCGCCACCGGGTGCAGGTGATCCGCCGCCGCACCGAATACCAGATGCGCGAGGCCAAGCGCCGCGGCCACGTCCTCGAAGGCCAGCTCATCGCCATCTCGTCGCTGGAAGAGGTCATCGCCATCTGCCGGCGAGCGCCGAGCCGGGCCGAGGCGAAGTTGCGTTTGCAAAACCTGGAAGTCGCCGCGACCGTGTTAAGCCGAGCGCTGGGCGACGAGCACTTCGCCTCGCTCCAACGCGAGATCGGCGTCGCCGCCAGCTACCGCATGACCGAAGCGCAGGCCGAGGCCGTGGTGCGCATGCAGCTCGGCCAGCTCGCCCAGCTGGAGCGCGACGAGATCATCAAGGAGTACAACGACCTCCGCGACAAGATCATCGGCTACGAGACTTTGATTGGCAGCGACCAAAACATTCGCGACGTGGTCAAGGCGGACCTGGCCGAGGTGCGCGACAAGTTCGGCAACGACCGCCGAACGGAGATCACCGGCGAGATGGGCCGCATTCGCCACGAAGACCTCATCGAAGAGGAGCAAAACGCAGTCACGCTCAGCCACGGCGGCTACATCAAACGGCTGACGCTGGACACCTATCGCACGCAGCACCGCGGCGGCAAGGGCGTCTCCGGCGGCGTGGCCCGCGACGACGATTTTGTCGAACACTTCTTCGTCGCCTCGACGCACGCGCACCTGCTGTGCTTCACCAGCCGCGGCCAGCTTTACTGGCTGCGCGTCTACCACATCCCGGAGCAGAGCCGCACGTCCACGGGCCGGTCAATTGCCAACGTCCTGTCGCTCAAGCCGGAGGAGCGCATCACGAGCGTCATTCCGGTGCGCCACTTTGAAGAGGGGCTGCACCTGATGATGGCGACGCGCCGCGGCCTGATCAAGAAAACGTCGTTGAAGGAATACAGCCGGCCCAAGTCCGGCGGCATCATCGGCATCAACCTGCAAGAGGGCGACACCCTCATCGACGTGGCCCTGACGAAGCCCGGCGACGAGGTGGTGCTGTGTACCAAGAAGGGCATGGCGATCCGCTTCAGCGAGGCCAACGCCCGTGCTCTGGGCCGCAACACCAAGGGCGTGAAAGGCATCAAACTGCAAAAGGACGACGAGGTGATCGGCATGGTCGTCGCCGACCCGGAGGGCTATTTGCTGTCGGTGTGCGAGAAAGGCTACGGCAAGCGCACTCCCTTCGGCGCGAACACGGCCGACCCGGTAGAGGCGGTCGCGGGCGCCGAGGAGGTTGACGACGAAACGGCAGAGGCGGAAACCGAGGTCGAGGCGGACGAACCGGCCGAAGAGGAAGCCGGCGGCGAGGGGGAAGAAGCGGGCCGCAGCGGCTCGACGATGTACTACCGCAAGCAGCGCCGCGGCGGCAAAGGCGTGCGCGACATCCGCACGAGCGAACGTAACGGCCCGGTGGTCGGCGTCGTCGCGGTGCGCGACGGCGACGACATCATGCTCATCACGAAGGACGGCATGGTGAACCGCACGCACGTTGGCGAAATCCGCGTGGTGGGCCGCAACACCCAGGGCGTCCGCGTCATGGGCCTCAAGGACGCCGACAAGATCGCGACGCTCGCCAAGGTGGCGCGCGAGGAGACGCCGGAGGCGGCAGTGGGTGAAGTGGTGCCGGTCGAACCGGGACCGACAGCGGAGTAGGCGGAAGCCATCATGGAAGTACACTTCGAGATGCTCCCGGCCGACCTTGCCGCCTTTCAGCGGTATTGGGGCAGGCACCAGACCCTCCGCGAGGCATTCTTCTCGCGCGCGGCGGTCCTGGGTGTGCTGATCGCGTTGCAATTCTTTTTTGTGCCCGTCGTGTTGCACTGGTACATGGACGGTCTGGAGCTAGGTCGCGCCTGCCTGTGGCTTTGGGGCGGACAACTCGTTTTTTGGGTGGCCGTGTTCCTCGTGGTGAAGGTCAACACGAATACCTATAAGACACGGTTCAAGGGGTCGAACAAAGAGATCCGCATGGCCATCGACCCGGAACGGTTGCACTACTTCACGCCCCGCATTACCCAATCGCTGCTCTGGAAGGCGATTGAGAAAATCGGCGTAACCAAAAACTACGCCTTCTTTTTCATACAGCCCAACGCGGCGTTCGTCCTGCCCTGCCGGGCGTTCGCCGACCGCGAGGCGTTTCAGACGTTCGTCGATACCGCCCGCCGCTTTTATGACGGGGCGAAGGCGTTCCGCGACGAGCCTTACGAAGAAACGGCGTAACCGTTCACTCCCCCCCTTACGAAGGGGGGGGTAGGGGGGTAAGAACGATTAAAGTACTCGGTCATGGCGCTCTC
>JBBRLG010000238.1:0-10680 GCA_038231495.1 Gemmatales bacterium
ATATCGTCACGACCGCCAGCCAAGTGCCGTGGCCCCTGTCCCAGTCTGTTTTACCCAAAGGCTTGGTGTAATACGACTTAACCTTCGTTACACACGGAGCAGCTTGTCAACCCCAAAGGAAGTTCCTGGGGCGGCGTGCCTGCGACGGTCATCACCACATGCCAGGTAGCCCAACGCAGTCCTCAGCGGCGAACCACATATATCGCCCTGCCTCTAAATCTCCGGCCAACTGGGTCAGGAATGCGGCCCAACTCTGTGCCACCTCCTCCGGCCCGTCCGACTCATGCTCGAATAACAGAACCCGCCCATATCCATCGCCTTGCGGCGACCCGATATCGAGTAGCAGGTGGGTGCCCGAGTTGTCCGTGACCGGGATGTGCCCGGTGCCCCAATCGAACGGCAGACCCTGGGCCTGCCAGTCCTGGTACTGCTGCCACTGGCCGAGCATGCCGTCCAGGGTGAGGAACTCACCGTACCACAATAGCCAGCAGTCCGCGTCTCCGCCGTTGTGCAACCGGAGTGACTCACGGAAGTCGTCTGGCAGTCGCCCGCTAAGGCGAGAGGCAGCTGGAATTTTACCCGTGACTGCTCTTTCCGGGAACGGCTGCGGAGGACAGAATAGCGGTTGAACTAAATCCCCCTACTCACCGCCCCGAGGACAACCGCCCTGGAAGGCTCCATCGAGCGCTCTGACGCCCTGCTCCGTTCGGCAGCCCGGCGGCTCAAGGGTTGTCAACGCCGCCTCTTTAGGGCCGAAGTCGCTCTCGAACTGTGCGGCGGCAGCGCCCGCCAGGCCGAGCGCCGCTTCTGTTGGGGACGCCAGACCGTTGACAAGGGCTTGCGCGCGTTGCGCCAGGGCAGCCGTTGCCTGGAGAACTTTTCCGCCCGGGGCCGCCAGCGCAGCGAGGCGAAGAATCCGCAACGGGCGGCCGACCTCCGTGCCCTCGTCGAGCCGCACACGCAGGCCGACCCGGAACGGAAGTCGGCGCGACGCTCTACCAACTTGTCCGCCGCCGAAGTGTTGGACGCGTTGCGCACGCGCCGAGGGTACGCAGCGGACACCTTGCCCGGCGTACGAACGATGCGCGACCTTCTCAACCGCATGAACTACCGGCTCCAACGGATCCAGAAGGGTAAGCCGCTCAAGAAGACGCCGCAGACGGCTGCCATCTTTGCCAACGTCAAAGGGGTGCGGGAGGAGGTGAAGAACGATCCGTCGCTCTTGGAACTGTCGCTGGACACGAAAGCGAAAGTACCGGAGGGCGATTACGCTCGCGGGGGGAAAAACCCGGACCGGGTCGGACGGGCAGACGGCTCAGGGTTGGGATCAGGACCCGCCGGCGAAGCGGAAGTGGACGCCGCTGGGTATCCTGGTGCGGACGACCGGCGCGTTGACCTTGCTTTTCGGTTCGCAAGAGACCAGCGATTGCTGGGTGGACGGCCTGAAGTTATGGGGGGGGCTGGTTCGGGACCAGTTCCGTTCGATCCGCCGGCTGGTGATTTACCTGGACAACGGCCCGAATAATTCCGGGACGCGAACGCAGTTTGTGAAGCGGCTGGTGGAGTTCGCGGACTGGTCGGGGTTGGAAATTCGGTTGGTGTACTATCCGCCGTACCCCAGCAAGTATAACCCGATCGAGCGGTGTTGGTCGGTGCTGGAACAAAAGGGGGGTGGGGCGTTATTGAATGGTCTGAAGGTGATTCTCCAGCAGGCCCTGCGCAGGACCTGGAGGGGCCGTCACCCAACCGTCAAACGCTTGGCGGGCGATTACCCGGACGGCATCCGCCTTTCCAAGAAAGAGATGAAGCCCTACGAGGCACGACTGCAACGATCCGATACGCTTCGCAAGTACGACATCACGATCAAACCGAGCGGCAGGTAAATCATTTCCTGCCGCTCGCCTTACCCGTCCGTGAAGCGCACCCAGCGGGGGTCGTTCTTCCACCCGTGCGCTTTGGCAAATTCGGCGGGCGTCAACGTCTGCTGGCCGCGGTCGCTTTGGGTGACGTAGACCATCTCGTTGTCGCCGGCCGCACTGCGGTAATGGCCGGTCGCCAGCACGAATACGGCCTGGTCCGTGCCGGGTGCCAGCAACACGCCGCGCGGCGGTCGGCCCGGCTCCGCGGCGGCGAACAGGCGTAGGTTGCCATCCTGGGCGAGCACCAACGTGCGGCTATCCAGCGACCAGGCGTAGGGGCCGGTACACGTGCCGGGAAGGCCACGCGCGGATTTGTAAGTCACCGTGTCGTGCAGCGCGGCCTTGCCGGCGCTGCCGCAAACAAAGGTTTTGCCGTCCGGCGACCAGCCCGGCGTCAGGACAGGCTCGGGCACCAGGTGCGGAATGGTTTGGAGCAGTTTGCCCGTTTTCGGATCGTAAATGCGCGTCCCGGTCGGGCCGGCCTCCGCAACGGCCTTGCCATCCGGCGACAAGGCCACCCCCGCGACGGCCCCGGCGTTCGCGGGCCGCTCGCACTTCGGCCGGGCCTTGTCGGGGTTGAGGTCCCACACCTGCACGTCGTTGCCGGCACCCACGATCACCGCCTTGCCGTCGTTGGACCACGCGACCGCGCCGCCGCCCGCCATCCCCGCAACCGGTCGCAATTGGCCTGATTCCGCGTCCCAGAGTTGCAGCCGAGTGCCGAGCAGTGCCAACGTCTTGCCGTCGGGTGCCCAGGCCAGGGCGTTGACCGGCCCGGAGAGAACGCTATTCGCCTCCGTGCCCGTGGCCACGTCCCAGAACCGCACGATCGGCGCGTGGCACGTCGCCAGCGTCTTGCCGTCGGGCGACCAGGCCAGCAGCGGCTTCGGCATGTCCCCCGCCTTGAGGCAACAGAGCAACTTGCCCGAATTCGCTTCCCATACTCGAATTGACGAGTCGGCATGAATGGATGCCATCACTTTGCCGGCCGGCGCAGCCGCCAAGGCGCTGATCGGTATCGGCCGCGGGCGCGGCTGGCAAAGTACCGCGCTTTCTTTGAGCGTCCGGCCGTCCCGCAGCAGAACGCGGCCGCCGACGAGGGACAGCAAGTTGCCGTCGGGCGTCTTGAAGCTCGGCGGCGCAGTCTCCGGGGCGGCCGTCTCGACGCCGCCGTGTTTGGCGTATTTCGAGTCACTGAGGTCCCATAGGTACGCCTTCTTGTTGGCATCGAAGGAGGTAAGGGTTTTATTGTCGGGCGACCAGGCAAGCCCGACGACCGGAACGCCGTGAACAACCAACACGCGGGTCAACTCCGCCTCCGGGTAGGACCAGACGCGCACCGTGCCGTCCTCGCCGCCCGTCGCCAGCCATTTGCCGTCGCCGCTGAGCGCCAGCGCGGTGATCGGCCCGCGGTGCTCGCGCGTTTCCAGCGTCCAGCTTTCCAGATTTGGCAGTAGCGGCGGGGAGGCGACCAGCGCGCCAGACCCCATCGGGATGCCGAGAACCTCGCGCGTGGCCCGCACTACCGCGTGCCCGCCACGCTCGACCATCACCCGCTCCGTCGGGAGCCGCCAACCGTCCCGCGCCCGGCGTATCTCCACTTCGTATTCGCCGGGTTTGAGCCGGACTTCTTTACTCTTGCGGTCAAGCACGGCCGCTTCCCGCCCTCGATCGAGTAGCGCAATTTCAAGATCGCTTTCCTCCGCATCCAAGCGGACGAAGCCGTCAACCGGCCGTGCCAGCAGGACCACCACCAAGAGCAGTCCCAGCACCACCAAGGCAGCGCCGCCCAGGACGAGGACGACCGGGCCGCGCTGCCGCCGTGGCCGCCTGCGCCTCGTTGCCGCCGGGAGGTCAACGGCCAACTCCGTGTTTTCGGCCTGAGCCGAGTTGCGGACTGGCACGACGGGCCGCGATGGCCGCGGGGCCGGGGCGTTGGGGAGTCGTTGTTCGATGGCGGTGATCGCCTGCACGACTGCCTCGGCGGTCGGCGGTCGGCGGTCGGGTTCTTTGGATAGCAGCCGCAGGATAAGGTCTTTCAACTCCGCGGGCACGTCGGGGCGGCGTTCGACTGGCGGTGCCGGCGCTTCCATCGCCAGGGCCCTGAGCGTGGACACGGTGTCCTTGCCCCGGAACGGCGCTTCGCCGACACACATCCGGTACAGGACGCAGCCGAGACTGAACAGGTCGGCGCGGGCATCGACCGCCTCGCCCTTGGCCTGTTCGGGCGACATGTAGGAGGGCGTGCCGATGATGACGCCCGCCTGCGTGAGGTTCGTTTGGTCGGCTCCGGTCTGGCGGGCCAGGCCGAAGTCGAGGACCTTGACCCGGCGGCGTTTGCCTTCGAGCCAAAGGTTGGACGGCTTGACGTCGCGGTGGATGAGGCCGTGACCGTGGGCGGCGGCCAACCCCGCGGCGGTCTCGCGGCCCACGCGCAGCAACTCGGCGATGGCCAGCCGGCTCTCGCGCTTGAGCCGGGCGTCGAGCGATTCGCCCTGCAAGTACTCCATTGCCAGGTACGGCACATCGCCGGCCTGGCCGACTTCGTGAATGGTAACGACGTGGTCGTGCTTGAGATCCGCCGTCGCCTGGCCTTCGCGGAGGAACCGTTGCCGGGCCTTGTCGGCGTTGGCAACGTTGGGCTTGAGCGCCTTGAGTGCGACCTGCCGCCACGAGCGCGTGTCCTCGGCCAGGAAGACGACGCCCATGGAACCGACGCCGACGACACGCAAGATGCGGTAGGGGCCGAGCCGCCCCATCTCGTCGGCGGCGCGCGGCGGTTGCAGAAAGTCAAAGGTGGCAGCCTGGGCGTTGCCGGTTGGCTTCACGTTACGGTACTCGCGGGTCGGACGGCGAACGGCTCCGGCGTCGGGCCGGCCGGGCAGGGAGTATCTTCGCCCAAGCTGCCGCCGGTTTCAACCGCCGAAATGCGCGGGCAAGCGGTTTTCGCGGTCGGACCGGAGTCGTCGCAGCACTCACAACCAGAGCTTGACGCGCGCCAGCAAGTGCGGCGGCAGCTTGGCCTCCACGATGCGGCGGACTTCCTGCGCGTGATAGCGCGTGCTCAGGTGGCCGCAGATGATGAGTTCGTTTTGAAACTTGTCCGCGCGTTCGATGTAATCGTCCAGGTGCATGTGGCCGAACTTGTGGATCTTCTCGCGGCGGTGGTTAGCGCGGACGAAACTCATTTCGGTAATCAGGATTTTCGCCTGAAACACCGGGGGGTAAGCGTCCAAACCCGCCGGACTCGTGTCGCCGGTGTAGGCCACGAGGGGCGTCCGCACCTCGTGCGTCACCGGTACGCCCGACAGGCGCAGGTCGCGGATTTTGTCCCCCGGCAGTCCGTGATACTCCTCCTTCAGCTTGAACCGCCGTTCCCAAATGACGTAGCCGCACGACGGAATCGTGTGCGTCGTGCCGAACACCGTCGCGACGTGGTCGCGCGACAATTCGATCTCGTCGCCGGGGTTGACGCCCTTGAAGTCGCAGACCATGCGGCCCCGGTCGAGCCGCTGGAAGATCAGGAGCAGGCGGCGCAGATCCTCGATGGCGTAGGCCGGGACGTAGAGGGTCGGCGGCTCCATGCGCATCATGCGCCGGCGGGCGACGTACACCGGCAGGGCCGCGATGTGATCGAGGTGCGTGTGCGTGATGAACCAGGTGGCCGTGCCCATGAAGTCCCAGGGCTGCGCACCGAGGTCGAAGCCGATCTTCAACTCCGGGATGCGCCAGTAGGACTGCACGGCGGCCCGCGAGTAGCCCTCGACGGTCAAGCCGGCGTGCTGGCAGGACAGGAAGGGTGCGTTATCCACCATAGGGTCCGTGGTCCGTTGTCCGTGGTCCGTTGTCAATACAGATAGAGTATGGCTGCCGATTCATTCCTGACACCTAACAACGGACAACGGACTACTGACAACGGACGAACGAGGACAACGGGCGGTTCACTCCTCGAACATTGCCACGCTGGCGGTGAAGCCGTGCAGGAAGTTTTGACCGCCGATCGGGCCGAGTTCGCCCTGGGCGAAGAAGCCGGCCAGCGGAATGGCGCCCGCCTCCGTGCGGATGGCGTCGGCGTCGTGGTTGGGCCGTTGGAACAGGCGCGTGCCGCGGCCGTTGCAGCTGAACAAGAGCGCACCGGCCGGACGCTTGGCGTGCGCGTGCAGGTCGAGCTGCAGCAGGGCGTGCAAATCCTCGTCGGCGGTGTCGGCGTCGCGGACGTGGAACTGGACGGTCTGGCCGACGCGCACCCGCTCGGTGATTGCCAACGCCCCCGTGGCGCGTTCCAGGCCGAGGACGTTGCGCACCAGGAAATCGCCCCGCTGGAAATCGCCGCGGTATTCGTTGAGCACCCGACCGACGTGCAATCCCTGCTGGAACAGCGACTGTTCCTCCGGTGACAGCGTTTCCCACAACTCTTTCAACAACTCCATCGGCGATCGGCCGCCAAGCTCAAAGATGATGTTGTCTTCGGCCTTCGTGATGACCATGTGCTGGCCGATGGGCCGGCAGCCCTGCGACACGATCGACCGCAGGCCGAGCGGCCCTTGCAACAAAACGCCGGCACCACCCTCGTCGTACACGGCGTCGTTCAGCAGCAGTCGGCACTGGCCGGGGCCGCGAATGCCGCTGGCCATGCCGCCCAGGACCGGCAAACCGGCGTGGCCGTCGTTCATCTGTTCGAGGAAAAGATCGACCGGCAAGGTGAACGGGTCGCCCAGCAGCAGCACCGCCGACTGGGCGGGGTCCGCCTCCATGAGCGCGTCGGGCCAGCCGAGCATACTGATTCCGTCCGAGGTCCGCTCCAGGGCCAGGTGAAACGGCTCCAACCGGACCGCCGCGGGCCATTGACCCGCCCACAGGCTCAGGGCCGGGCCGCGCTCGATCTCCCGGTCGTTGCCGACAATCGCCTCGCCGACGCAACCGAGCAGGCAGTGCGGCGTCAACCGCTCCCGGACCGCCTCGCCAATGGCCTTGGCCGCAGGGGCGTGGTGCGTCGAGAAAAACAGCATGACGAGGCCGGGCGCGCCTTCCATCTGGGCGCGCACCTGCGCGCAAACCTCGTCAACGGCTTGCGGCGTCTCGGTCGCGGTAGAGAGCGCGGCGGCGAATGGCATGACTACCTCACGGATCGGGTGTCGGGCGTCGGGCGTCGGGCATTGGCTGACAACTAATAGCTGACAGCTAACAGCTATTTTATTTCCCATCTTCCGACACCCGACACCCGAGCATTAAATCACAGGTCCCGTTCAAAGACCGGAAAACTCCCTTGTCGGCGGAAGTACTGTTTGTAGAAGCGCGCCAGCTGCGGCACGTCCGACGGCACCTGGGCGGCGAAGGTTTCCAGGTCGGTGTCGTCCAGGCGCATGGCCGCGAAGTTGAGCAAGTCGAGCGCCAGCGGCGTGGCGTTCTGGTCCGCGGCGGCCAGGAAGCTGAACAAGCCCTTGATTCGCTTGGTCGTCAACCCTTCCGTGCCGAACGCACCCAGGCGGAAGCACGGCATCGCCGAATCGACTTGCTTGGGCAGGGCGTACGTCGCGCCGGAAATGATGATGGCGACCGCCAACGGCGGGCCGTCCCCCTTGCCCCGGTGAGCGAATAGCGCGTCGGGCGGGAAGTACGGATTGCGGAACAGGTACTCTTCCAGGGCCGCGACCGTTTGCAGCCGCAATACGTTCGGACCCATCGCCAGCATCGCCGGCACGTCCGCGACGGTCAGCGGCGTGATCTGGTTGCTGACCCGCGCCGACGGCGTCGGCATCTCCGCGAAGTCCATGACGTAATTAATCATCTCGTGCACGGCCTGGAAGCCGTGGGCGAGAAAGAAGTCGCGTTGGGTCGTCCACTCGGTGCGGTACGCCGCGCAGGCGCGGTTCATATTGCGCGCCTTCATCGCGGCGAAAACGGCTTCGAGCAACGGTTCGGCGCAGTGTTCGTAACCGGCCCGGCACCACGGATAGCTGACCCGGCCGTTGGTCTGGAACGTGGCGTAGGCGACGACCAGGCCGTCAACCTCGGCATAGTAGCGGGTGCCGGGATCAAAGTCGGCGGCGTGGGTACGGCGGCGAACCTCGTCGAGCGTGGCGGCCTTGAACTTCGGCAGCGTGGCGGCGGCTTCGTTGTAGATGCTGACCTGCGCCCCGTCGTCTCCCGGTGCGTACGTCCGGATTTTCATGGCAGTCGAACCCTCCGTCCGCCCCCGATGCACGAACCGCTGCCGGTTGTCGCATTGGCGCCCTCGCGTGCGTGGATGAGACCCCCGGCACGCGCCGTACCCTCTTTACATTATGTTGCCGGCCCATTCTACGCAAGCAGACCGCCGTAAGAATCCGTGCGCTGCGGGCGGAAGATTCGGCGACGCCGTTCACCGCGGTGGTGGGAGTCGGACAGCAATAGACATCCCGTGCTGGGAGTTTTCTGGGTGCGCGGCAGCGCAGGACGCGCGTCACCGTTCGTTTCTGCCGGACTCCCCTTGTTTCCCTTCGGGGCGACGGACACGGAAACGAACTTTTTCGTCCTAAACGTCAGCGGGCTAATGCTTTGAGAAAGTTCGTTTCCGCACCCCCCCTGGCACACCCCCCCGGAGTTGACCACCAACGGCACGGTCCTTGGGGCAGGCGGTAGGGCCGTTGGCGCGCGGCGGAGCTTCCGAGCCAAGGGCACAAAAGTCTCCAATCGACAAAACGGTGAACGATTACGATTCGACGACGCCGTTGCTACAATAGAGGGGCAGCGGTTATCGTTCTGGTAACCGTCACTCCCCCCTTGCGAAGGGGGGGTAGGGGGGGTGGATGCAATGACTGTGTACTGCGAGCGTTCTTCACCCCCCCCTACCCCCCCCTTCCCAAGGTGGGGAGTAAGCGGTTCGGCCCCCGGTTGGTTTCTTCGAGGGAAGGGGAGACGCATTCATGACCCGTTGGTCTTTGATTCTAATTGGGGTACTGGCGTTCGGTACGCAGACCGCGCGCGCTGCCGATGCCGAGGCGGTCGAGCGCGGCAAGAAGGCGCTGCTCGGCCGCAGCTTCAGTCCGCCGACCATCACCCTCGACGCCTACCACCATCTGTGGAAACAGTGGGGTCTCGACAAGAAGCCGGCCCCCGACGAGTATCAACGCCTCTTCCGCGAGCGCTACGGGTTTCACGAAGCGCCTTACGCCAACGGCATCCTGCCGATGGGTGTGCGCGAAGCGCCGCTGCCGTTCGGCCTGTCCGCGAAGAAGGGCATCAGCCTCGACTGCATGCTCTGCCACGGCGGTTCAATCGCCGGTCAGAGCTACGTCGGCCTGGGCAACACCACGCTGGAATTGCAGGCGTTTTTTGAGGAGACGGCCATCGCCGACGGCCGGCCGGGCAAGACGCCGTTCCGCTTCGGCAACGTCCGCGGCACCAACGAGGCCGGGGCCACGTCCGTCTTCCTGCTCGGCTACCACAACCCCGACTTGACGCTGCGCCTCAAGCCGGTCGATCTCGAACTCAAGGACGATCTGTGCGAGGACGTGCCGGCGTGGTGGCTGCTCAAGAAAAAGAAAACGATGTACTACACCGGCGGCACCGACGCGCGCTCGGTCCGCTCCATCATGCAGTTCATGATGAGTCCCCTCAACTTCCCGGACAAGTTTGCCGACGAGGAAAAGACGTTCGCCGACATCCGCGCCTACATCTTGTCGCTGGAACCGCCGAAATACCCGTTGCCGGTCGATCGAGAACTGGCGGCCAAGGGCGCGGTGCTGTTTCTGCACAATTGCGCCAAGTGCCACGGCACCTACGGCAAGGACTGGACCTACCCCAACAAGGTCGTGCCCATTGACGAGATCGGCACCGACCGCCGGCGCTACGACGGCATCTCGAAGAAGTTCGGCGACTATTACAACAAGACCTGGTTCGCGGAAGAGAAATCAGGCTGGTTCGGCGACGAGTACAAGGCGCTGGAGACCGCCGGCTATCAGGCACCGCCCCTCGACGGCGTCTGGGCGACGGCCCCCTATTTTCACAACGGCTCGGTGCCGACGTTGGCCAACGTCCTCAATTCCCGGACGCGGCCGAAGGTTTTCACGCGTTCCTACAAGACGGACCTGGACGCTTACGACGCGGAGAAAGTAGGTTGGAAAGTGCGGGTGCTGGACAAGGCACCGGACCCGGCTTCCGTGAAGCCGATCGAATTCCGGCGGGTCTACGACACGACACAACCGGGCCGCGGCAACGGCGGTCATACCTTCGGCGACGAACTCACCGACGCCGAACGCGCGGCAGTCATCGAGTATCTGAAAACGCTGTAGCTAACGAAAAGGATGGGCCGAAGTCGGGAGGCTACCCGTAGCCACAAGCGGCTCGCTTGTTGGCTGGTCGCCGCCGAACTGGCGAGCCAACAAGCGGGCCGCTTGTGGCTACGGTCTGGTTCAGCCTTCCGACTTCAGGCCGGCTTACTTGCGGTGCCGAATCTTGGCACGCATCCGGCGTTTCTTCCGACCCACTTTTCGTCTGCCACTGCCACGACGCCGGCCACCCATGTCCTACCTCCTGAGCTGTTTACAGGTTCGCTCGCGGTCCTAGTTGGCCCCCGACGGCGTGGGTCGGGCTGAAGCACAATTGGGAAGGGTGTATTGTAGAGGATGCCCCACCCTTGACAAGTCCGCCGTCAACATTCCGTAGCGGTCCCGCGACTAATCATTGCACTTGCGCGCCAACCGGAGTAAAAAGTTACCTAGCTTACGCACCTTATCAAAGAAGTAACCGTTCACTCCCCCCTTACGAAGGGGGGTAGGGG
>JBBRLG010000239.1:0-10674 GCA_038231495.1 Gemmatales bacterium
AACCGGCTGCCTATATTGCCCAAGCCTACCATATTCCGCCTGGAAGCTCGTTGGAGTCACCACCCAACGTTTAAGGGCGTGTTGACGAACGCAACAATAATGCACCCGTATCCGAGGTACAAGCAGGTGTAACCAATCGTCCAAACGAACGGGTGGGTCGAGTCGAGGAACATCATCGGGCTGAGCAAGGCGATGCCGAGGAACACGAGCAACAATCGATGGCGGGAAACCCGCTCGAAAAGTGTTCGTCGATAATAAGCAAGATAGGAAAGGAATACTCCGAAGAACAGGCTATCAATCCGCAGGTGAGTGGCATGATAATATAAGTCCGAATAAGAATCCAAGGCGTGAAGAGATCGAAGCAGAAGGCACCCGAGGAGGATCAGCAGGGTAAGCAGAGGCATGACGGCAATCGTTTCCCTTACATTCGGCCGCCCGCGGGTACACAGGACGAGAAGAAAGGGAAGGGCCAAATAGAAATGCTCTTCGACGGCCAAAGTCCATGTATGCCAGACCGGGGTGCCGAGGTAGTTCTGAAGATGCAGCAAATTGGGAATGAGTGCGTCCAGCCCCTCGGTCCGCCGGCCCCTGCCGTTCCGGATCATCAACAATCCTGTTACCATTACCAAGAATGCAAAATAAGAGGGCCATATCTTCAGCGCACGGCGGGACAAAAACCTTGAAACATTAAAACTTCCCCGCTCCCTGAGTTCTTTAAAGAAGAGACCCCCGACCAGAAACCCGCTGAGGACGAAAAACAGATCGACGCCGCTCCAGCCGAATCGTTGGAGCGCCCCGGTCAGCGGAGCGAGCACGCCCGTCTCCTCGGGATCGATTACGACGTGATAGCCCAGCACGAACACCACGGCGACCCCGCGCAGGATGTCGAGTTGAAGAACACGGGTAGGATGTAGGCCGAGCCATTTGTTGACAATTGGGATCACGGACCGGCTCCTTCGTGCGGCTTCCGAAATCGAAGGCTCGGACCTATTACCCCGGCACGAAAGTTCCGCACAGCCGGCAGGTGTCAAAGGCACCCTCGCCAAAGGAACCCTTGCCACCCACCCTCGCCAGTGCTTGCCAAGCCGTTGGCAAGGGTATATGAGCGCCGCTGCCTGCCCCGGACGGTCGCTGCGTGCCAAAATCCCACCCTTGCCAACATTGTTGCATTTGGCAAGGGTGGGGAGGCTGTCCGCTGCCGCGGTCACAGAGGACGCCAGAGGAAGTCCGGTCGGGCAAGCGTCGTGCCCCCGAAACCGTGCGATTGGCAGAAGCAATTTGTGCGGAGCTTTCCTGCCGAGGGAATAAATTCCTTCAAAAGATTGTCCGTCACCGACGACTCCGACCGCGGGGCCGAGGCACAAATCGAATTGAGAACGTCGGCCAATAAGCCGGACTGCGCCGGTGGGCACCGGTAATACCGGTTGTACATTCCCAATCCCTTCTCGACCCAGTGTGCCCGAAAAGCCTCGTCGGATCGGAACCGCGCGAGGGTCTCGCGGAACTGGTCGAGGCTGTGAACCATGGGAAAGTGGTCGTCCGTTAACATTTCATAGGGGCCCAGGTACATGTGGACATTTTGCCAATAGATGATCGGTTTTTTCTCACCCCACGCCGTCACGACGGGACTCGATTTGTAGTCCATGAGGAGCAGAAAATCGGCTCGTTTGATGCACTCCTCGGCCGTTGCGCCGTCCTCGATCTGGACCCAGGAATGAAATCGAGAATGACCGCGAACCAACGCCTCAATGGGTTTGGTAACGGGAGAACGGGGATGAAGACGGAGGACTAGCCGCCAAGCTTTCTCCCGAGGGGTCTGCTCCACCAATTCCTTGAGGCTCTGGATAAAGCGCCCGATATCGAAGAATTGGTAGACCCCAGAAAAAATCCAGCCCGCGAGGACCACCACGATCGGAACCTCCGTGTCGCCGGTCACGCCTGTGGGAGGGGTGGCGCAAGAAACCTCGTGGAGTAAAGGGGCCAGGTCCGACCCGACGCAAACGGGACGGCGGTCCCCGGTGATCGGGCGGAGGTAATCCGCCAGACCGACCGTCGGCACCGCGATGTAATCGACGTCATATTCGTACGTTTCAGGGTAAGCCCACACGCGCGTATGGGGGACGATCATTGTCGGGACGCCCAAGGCCCGCGCGGCGGCCGACACGACGCAATCCTTTTCCGAGCCGTTCCCCACCAATACGACCTCTGGCCGGGTTTCGTGGATTAACTGCTGCGCCGCTTTGACGAGGACACAGCACTCGGGAATCAACTCCAAGAAGTAGTAAGCGAACTGGAATTGCAGATGCGGGTTGACGAAGATTTCACGCCAGGGGCCGCGGTAATCGCGCTGCCAGCGCAGGAAACGCTTCCAGGCATTATGTGCCAGATCGTGGATGGTTTTATCAGATCCAGCGCTCTGATAAAGCTCGTAATAGCGAATGGGTTTATCACGCAGAAGACTTAGGTAATACCGACACGTGGCATCATTACCCGTGGTTGCGATATTGAGCCAGGCGACGTTGTGCGTTAGCAACGTCCGCCAGCCTCTCGCCCTGAGTCCCTCGGCCAGGGCCGCTTGAAGCAGGAAATTTTGGTAGGAAGAAGCAAACAGGGCGAGCGGCGCGGTGCGCGGGGACGGGACGGATTCGACCGCGGCACGAAAGGATGGGAAGCGCTGGGCATGCTCCGTCTGCGGGGGGACCGGTTCCTGTTGGCGAATGGCTTGGCGTAATTTTCGCAACCAATAAGGAGCGCGCGACCAAAGGCCGCGGGCCAGGCGGCCAACGAGGGACCGAAAACGCACCGGTTCGGACCACTTTAACGTCACGCCTCGCGCGGCCGCAACTCCGGCCACGACCGCCGAGGCTATGTCCGATTTCCCGGTAAGACTATACTTGGCTGGCTGGCCGCTCGAGCGGGGTACGAAAACGGTCGCAGGCTTTACTCGATCGAGCAGCTTGCCAGCGAAACGCGCCGCGGCAATTGCTTCCAGGAGAAAGTAGTAGAAGGAAAAAGTTATCGCGTCGCCGACGTTAACGCCTCGGTATACGAGATCCCCGCGGAAATCGGCGAACCATTCGGTGCGAAGCGCGTTGGCTTCTTCTTGCGTTTGCCGGCGGTCTTCGTCATCGAGATATTCCCAAGCGCCGGTGACCGGCAATTCCTTGGAAGTGAGACCTTGATACACTTCCAGGGATGTCGTGACATAGTGCCGGTCCAGGCGTCCTTCCAGTCCCTCAACGTTTGCTCCGTCGCCGACAAGCAACTGCACCGCCGGCGCCGCCTTATGGAATGGCACTCGCGGGGCGTAGGCTCCGTCCGCGAAGCGGGCCGCGGACTGCGGTTTACCCGTTACCATAGATCGCCCCGATTAGTTCCATTGTGGCCACCGCCTCATCGAGCGTCGGCGAATCAGAAGACAAACCGCGGGCGGCCCGGACGGCGTTCTCCGCTTGCAGGCGAAAGCCGGGCTTGAACTGTTGGTCCCAGCCGCTCATCTCGATCGTTTGCTGCCGCCGTTCGCCCTGCAATTGGAAGGCAGCTTGTTCCAGAGGGCGCAGTTCCCAGCGCTTGGCAGGTGTGCTGACGCTGACCGACCAGGGGGCCGGGCCGTTCCACACCGCCGTGTACAATCCGTGATCGCCGCTATCAAATTCGATCGTCGCAACTACCACCCCCGGCGATCGACCGTCCCAGGGGCGAGACGGGGACACCGAACGGACAGCCCCCCGGCCGAAAACCCGGAGATAATCCACCACATGAATCGAATTGGCGTACATCCAGTTGGCCACCAACTCCTTCGGATAGCCAAACGATGCAGCGGACTTGAGATCCTCTTGGTCCTGCGCGTGGATGAAACGCGGTTCAGGGTTCGTGGCGAGGTCGGCGAGGACAACCTGGGTGCTAGCCAGGAAGCGGCGGTTGAGGGCAACGAGGACCCGCCGTTGCCGCCGGCGCGCGGCCGACTGAATGGCTCTGGCATCGGCCAGATTCAAGCCGGGAGGTTTCTCCATCAGGACCGTCCAGGGGAACTCGAAACACGACTGGGCGACGGCGTTTGCAGCCGTCTCCAGGACGGCCATCACTACCAAGTCCGCCCGCGTTCGCTCACATAGCTCTGCCACCGAGTCAGCGACGACCGGGATGCCGTATTCAACCGCAAGCGCCTCGGCTCGCGCACGCGTGCGGTTATAGATGCCGACGACGGCCACACCAGGCACGTCCCGAAAGGCCCGGATGTGTTCCCGGGCCATGCCGCCCCCGCCGACGACCGCTACTTTGCAATCGACCGCTATGCTCAACTCATCCCCCAGGTGAACAGATCAGGACCGGTCGCGCAGTCACGCAGTCCCGACCCAGGTAAGAGCCTTGTCGAACCCGACGGCCGGGAAGCAGTCCAGGGCCGAATCGGGCGAAGCGTTCCGCACGTCGATTCCGTACTGCCGACATGCTTCCGCCAACCGCGGCCAACCGCCGAGGATTCGTTCCAGGTTTGGCCGCGCGCAACGGCGCTTCCCGGAAAGGTACTCGGCCGTGAAGTGGTCGGGGTCCGGTCCGACACGGACCAGGGGGCCGTTCTCTTGCTCGTCTCGGACGGTGTAGCGTCCGTCCACGCCCACCAGTACAACCTTCCGATAGCCAAGTGCGGCAAGAACCTGCACCGAGGTGGCCCCCACGTTGCCAAAGTCGCCAAGAGCAGCCAGGTTCGTTGAAAACGCTCCGTACTTCCCGGGGTCGATAAACGTCACCCGTGCCGACGCCTGAATGCCGAAGTCGATCCCAACGGGATGGAGGAAAAAGCGCCGGACGGCACCGCCTGCGATTAGCCTCGGCAAAACCTCGGCCGCGTCTTCAAGCGCAACCGGGTCGAAGCAGGCGTAATAGGTCGGCGAAAAGCCCCAGGAGTCCCATGCCACGTAGGAGTGGTTGAACGTGATCGTCGGCAATTCCTTGAGCCGACGGACGTCCACCTGATTGAGACTGGGACCACACCCGATCAGGAAACAGCCTGTCCCATTGAATCTCCCGTCGGGCGTTTGCACGGTACACCTTGGCGGCGGGACGGTTAGCACCAGGGGAAAACCCGCTCGCGCGGCAGGCTTGCGTCAAGGGGGATGGCGCAATGCCCACTTTCGTCCGAGACGTAAGCGGCCACGAGCGTCTTTACCGCCAGGCGGCCGACCTCGCCGTCCGGGTAATCAGCGCTCCGAAGCAGCGCGTTGAGGACCGCCCGGGTTGGTTCGACCGCATCCGCAGGCCGGATTTTCTCGGTCGTCTCGACCCAGGGCATGCCGTAGCGGGTCGTAGGTAGCGTGCGGTGCTCGGACGCCCGCACCGCCAGGTGCAAGGTCCCGGCCAACTCGTCCACGACCAACCGGCCGTACCGGCCGGCGTAAACCACGCACATCCCGTGACCCTGATCGGCACCAATCTCCATGTAGAAACGCTTGCCGCTCGCAGTGATCGACCGAACCGCGCCGGCCCGGTCCTCGAACTGCGGGCCGCGCGGGTTGGAAACCTTCTCCGGCGAAAACCAGGCGGTTACCCCGACCGGTTCCTCGTCGGTCAGGAAGCGAAACATCTCGAAGTAATGGGTGCCGTTCATGGCCATGCCAAAGTTGCCGGCGATAACTGCAATGCTGGTCAAGCCTCCGAACTCCGGCGAATTCACGATCGCCTTTGGGCGCGTGTACTGCTCCATGAAACGCATCTGATGGTTGACCGCAAGGCGGGTTCCCGTCTGTCGACACGTCTCGATCATACGGTCACAATCAGCCAGGGACACGGCCATCGGCTTCTCGCAAAGGATGACGCTTGCCCCAGCCTCGGCAGCCTGGCAGGTGTAAGCGGAGTGCGTTGGCGCGGTGGTCGCAACGATCACGCATTCCGGCTTGGTGTGGGCCAGCAGCCGGCTAACGTCTTGAAACAAGGTGGTTTCCGCGAGACCAAATTCCCGCGCGGTGGCCTCAAGGCCGTCCCGATTGATGTCGCAAATTCCCCTAAGATCGAGACCCAGCTCACGCACGACCTGAATGTGCCGCCGGCCCATGCGGCCGCAGCCAATCACTGCTGTTTTCATGCTATGCGTCCGTTACCGACGATTGGGTACCGCCGGAAGTACTTCTTGGCCCCGTTCAGCAGCGACCTCCGTTGTGTCACGGCGACGTGAGGTCCTCCACCAACTGTAAGGCATCCACACGCCAAGAGCCGCGAAGAGGTACACGAAAGGCAATGCCTGGACAAGGTAGCGGCAGTCGGCCATCCAGCCGTCGATCAATGGCAGAGCAGTCCGTGAGGCAATAAGGCCCGCCAGAAGCAGCAGACCAGCATTCCGCCGCGCCACGGCGAACGCAATACCTAGGAGCGCACTACCCAGGATCGCCAGCCAGCTACCTTTGAGAGCTGCCTGCAAAACGGTCGAATTAGGCCACGATAGCCGACCGTGCGCGGACCCCAATTGCACCCAACATAAAATAGTTCTCTTGAGACTTATGCGGAGTTGGTGATCCCACGGTCTTTTCTCTTTGCCTTCCTTATGCAACGAGGCAAAAACTGCGTTGACTTCGGCCGGGTAGCCCGTTTCCCGCGTAACCGTCTGGCGACCAAGGAGCAGCGCCTCCCGCGCGCGCTCACGCTCGTTGGCGTCCGGAAGAACATCTGGCGGAAAGTCTGTTGGTCCGGCAGGGTCATTTCTGTGCCAAGCATAAAGTCTGAGCAATTCGGGATCATCGAGCCACGTGTTAACCCACTGGGCATAGGGTTCCTTGTAATCGAACTGACCGATCCCCGGCAATTGACACGTATCAAACTGGATGTAATCTCTGATGCACCACGGCAACAGCGTTAGGCAGACGGCACCGGCATACACGCCCAAAAGCGCAATTCTTTGACTGAAACCCATGCGCCCCGCCACGACCAGGCCCCAGAGTCCTGCGACCGGCAGAAAAACATACATGACATCCACTCGAACAAGGAGTGTCAAGCCACCGATGATCCCCGCCGCCGCCCAGAGCCAGCCGCGCCAATTTGGAGCCGCACGACAGGCCAAAAGCAGCAAATAGCAAAATGCAACCAGGCCAAAAGTGTGCAGGATTTCAGCCGATATCCAACGCGTCCACGATGCAAATGCCGGCATTACCCAGGCAATTCCTAGAGTCAACATTCCAACGGGCTTCGGAAAGCGGAGAACCCTAACGATTTGCCACAGCATCACGAGGATGCCCAACTCCAACAACTGTTGCGCCACCACGGCAGCCTTCGTCCAGCCACCGGTGAGCGAGTAAACCCCCGCCAAGAACAACGGGTACAAAGGCACATCCGACCTGTTAAGTTGATAGGGAGGTTCCCAACGGTGAGAAAACCCATTCCCAGCCAACAGATTTCTTGCCAGGGGTTCGTAACGGAGAATCCCATCACCGTCCAAGCAAGCGTCAAACCTAAGTAGCCAAATGCGATAAAGCAAACCAGTGGCGAACACGAGTACTAACGCGAGTATTAACACCAGCCGTTTTGCCGTAGGCATCGTATTCGCCTGCCTTTCAAACCAGCGTAGACACTCGCCGAAGCAAGCGTCATCGGAGGTTATTGCGCCTCGGGTCCGGCGCCAATGCACGCCGGCGCTCTTCGTTGCCACCTGTTTTTTAGTTTCAGAAACGGTCTTTCAATCACATAATAGGATGCGGCGGCAACGAGGATGGCCGCGCCAAATCGCAGCGGTTCACCCAGAGGGCCAGCTTCATCCCAGTGGAGCAAACGCTTGAGGACGAATTCCGCCGCTAGCCCCCAAGCGAAAGCGTGCCAAAGGTATAAGCTATAGGCCAAACGTCCAATCCACACGAGAACAGGATTTGACAACACGCGCGACACGGCGGAGGCCGGTTGGACGATGAGGGCCAAGATAAAGACAGTGAACAGAAGCGTGAACGTGGGTGAAAGCAATACCCAGAATAAGACCCGGTGTTCTAAAGTGGGGTCATGAGGATTCCCCAGAGTTTGCGCGGAACAGAATAAGGCAGCGGCCAGGATAGGCGGCACCCAAGTCCCTGAGAGTCCAGACCTGATGCGCTGCTGGGTGTTCGGGTCTGCCCATAGAAGTGCAGCCAGACACCCGAAAAGGATACAATCGATGCGTGTATCAAACGCCGCTTCCAATCTTAGCGAGGAAACACCTTGAAAGAGTAACCAAATTCTCCAAATAAAAACTGCAAACACCGCAATTAACCCCATGCGGAAGGCGTGCTTCCCCGCAAACCAAAGGACAATCGGCCAAATCAGATAGAATTGCTCCTCCAAAGCCAGGGACCAAAGATGAGGCAGGCCTTTGCAGAAGCCCCATTCGAGTGCGAGATCGTAATTTGTCAAATAGATTGCATCGATGGCGATCTCCGAATGGCTGGGACGGCCCGGATTAATCACGCCAACGACGAAAAGAAAAACATAGTACGCGGGCCAGATTCTTAAACAACGGCGGGAATAAAATCGCTTGATGCTGAACGAGCCGTAATCCTTCTGTTCCTGCACGAGCAACGACGTAATGAGGAAACCGCTAATAACGAAAAACATATCGACGCCGACCCACCCGGACAGTAGGTTTCCAATCCATTCGGAGACCGGCCCCATACGGTGATAGCCGAGAACAAGCAAAATAGAAATAGCCCGACATCCGTCCAAGAATGGCAAGTAATGAAATCGCCATGACGCACGCTCGCCTTCGTGTGATACCCTCTCAACAGGAGCCGTATCCGGCTTCAAGATCGGTGTTTCTTCTTTTGCGAGCATTCCGTACCAAATCATTTCGCCACTGTTTTTCGTTTGCCAATTCGCCCCACGATGGTTTGGCAACCGAGCAGACAACACAACGCCGTTCATTGCGTAAGCAGCGCAGCGCATTTCTCCATAATGAGCCGGCAATAAAACTTGTGACCTGTAGTTGTAATATGGTGGCCGTCTTTAGCGTTAATGTAAAGTTCCAAGGGTTCGGGCTGCGCTTTGAGAGCGCCATAAACGTCGATGAGTGTCAGGTTCCTTGCGTCAACTGCCGACACCGCGTCCGCAATAAGGCCGTTGTAGTACTCGATGCTGGACCGAAATCCCGGCGAATGGGCGTCGATGGCGTCTGTTGTTGGGGCAATGTTCAGGGCAAAAACATGGCGTGCGCTTGCACAAGCATTGCGCAACCAAACCTCATAATTCGCGGCAAAAACATGGGCCGGCGTTTCGCGCCAGAGGTAGCCGGAGCGCAACAGGCGGGCCCGGTTCTTCCGAATCAACCACACGATTGCCGAACGAAATAGCTCTCGCATTTGGCCGATTCGGTACTTCAGCCAGGGGGGTATAGGGCGTGGGGCGCAATCGCAAACACCGCATTGAATGATGAGGAAGTCGGTCCAATCCGGTCCAAAATGAAAACTATCAAGATGATAATCGTTGTACAGAGTGGCGATGTTACCACCGCTGCGCGAGCGGTTATACAAATGGACGCGCCGTCGAACTCCGGCATTCTCTAACTCGGCACGCAACAACTCCGGGTACGTGGCCTCAAACCCGATCTCTTCTCTGTAGCGGGGCATACTCAATGAGTCGCCGTAAACGCGGATCAGCACGCACTGCTCGGGTTGCATGAACTGGGTCTCAGGGGTACTCGTAGTGTGCAACGGCCCCAGCAGACGGACCCGCCCGACTGCGCTAGCGCTCTGTCCATCGTGGTTTGTGGAGTGCTGTAGGACGGGTTTCCTGACCCGTCCCGCCGAACAGGACGGCTCAGGAGAGCCGTGCTACTCCGCAAGCGACGACTGACGAGGCACTAGTTCTGCCTGCGCCGTAACAGTTTGTTAATGAGGCGAGACGCTGCGGAACTGGCCTTGCTTAGCAGTCGCCCTTCTGTGGTGGCCACGGCTAGGTGTCTCTCGATCATCGCAAGGTAAAAAAGGCTCGAACGACGCAAACGGACTCGCTGACGCAGCATTTCCGCAATGAGGCCGGTGCTTCCTTCATTGAGGGGTTGGTCGTTGCCGATGAGTTGCCGCGTCCCCGGTGGCATGGCCTCCAAAGCCTCACCCTCCGGCAAATTCGTGTGTTCCGGATAAGGGAACTGGGTCGGGAATCCTCCGGCTAATACGATCGTGGTTTGGCAACCGTTAACGTTAAACTGTCTCCCGTGCCACGTATCGCCGAAAAAAATGTAAATATCCCCCGCCTGTCCGCAGGCATGTGTAACGCGTCCTTTAAGGCTGCGCCATAGGAGTCGGTTTGCGGGCAAGCATTTCCGCCAACGGCGGACCGGACTTGTCACATGCCACCCGTCATCGCTCAACGTCGTATTCGACTGCGGGTCGTACGGAAAATAGTGCGAACCGCCAATAAAGGAAGTCGCTCCGTTTTCTCCCTCTGGTATATCCGACAGCAAGAACCCGATGCTAAACTCACCGGCGTTGTCGCGGTGCCAACCCTGCCCGCCGAAATCAGGGGCACCGGTCATGCGACGGCAGTTGAACCCACGAAGCCGGTAATTTCCCCCGGTCAATGCCTGAATGACCGGCACCGTCTCAGGACCTGCCAATACCGTTTCCAACATATTGTCCAACGTAGCGCTTTTGCAATATACGTCGATCAGGAGGTGGGCAATTTGACTCTGCCGCGAGGTACCCGCAACCCCGCAAAACCGGTCGTATTTCG
>JBBRLG010000240.1:0-10640 GCA_038231495.1 Gemmatales bacterium
GGGCCGAACCTCGCCGCCGCCCTGCGTCGGCTCAACCATTGCTTATCCCAAGCCCTCAGCCTTCTCGGCCTGCCTTAGATTGAATAATCGAACGGCCCTGCCCCACACACCCGATTGCGGCACCTCTTCTTGACAGGGGCGGGCGGGCTGCTACTATCAAGGGTTGAATGACAGGCCCCCATCGTCTAGTGGCCTAGGACATAGCCCTCTCACGGCTAAGACAGGGGTTCGAGTCCCCTTGGGGGTATTCAGAGTAGCTTTCTCCTTTTTCCCCGGAAACAGCCAATATAGGCTTGTTTTCCGGGGTTTTTCGTTCTTGTCGCCTTCCCCGTTCCGTCTCAGGAAATCTCAGGAAATCGCCCGAATTGGCCCCTGACGGAGCAAGGTTTGGGCCAAGGTTTTTTGGGCCGTTTTCGTCGCAAGGCAGCGAACCACGGCCGGCCGCGCCGTCGGTTCCCGTGGCGGCCAGCGTTTGCGCTTCCCGGCCGGTCGTGGGGATCGGCAACGATTGCACGGCCGCGGCCAGGTCGTAGAACCGGGAATGCGAGTAGCGGGAAGTCAGGGCATACGTCGAGTGCCGGGCCAGGTCTTGGTGCTCGCGCGGAGAAACGCCGGCCTTGCCTACCATCGTGATGAAGGAATGCCGCAAGGCATGGAAGTCGGCGTACCGGCCTTCCGCGTCGCGGTAGGCCAGGAAATCGCCTTGCTCGCCTTGTGCCCGTTGGCGGGCATCCTGGAAGCCGGAAAGCCACTGCGCGCGGGCTTCCGCCAAGTCCGCCCGGATCATCTCCGCGCCGTGCAGTCGCCAGCTTTCCGCCGGTGCCTTCGGGTTGTCCGGCCAGAGCGGAACGCCAAAGGGCTTACTCGCCAAGTAGTCGCGCAGGGCCTCGGCCACGTCCAACAGCAACGGTTGCACGGCGGCCTTGCGGTTCTTGGTGCAGGCCGCTTGCACGGTTGCCGTCGGCGTGTCGCCGTCGAGGTTGAAACCTTCCGGCGTCATGCTTTGCAGCTCGGAAACGCGAAAGCCCGTAGCACAAGCGGCCAGGTAGAGGAAGTGCCGGTCGATGCCGGGCAGACAGCGGATCGTCCGGGGACTGTGCCGGGCGGCATCAAAGAGGCGGCCGAGTTCATCGGGGGAGAAGTCCCGACGGGCGTGGCGAACGTCGGCTTCCCCGTTCGCCAGCTTCGATAGGCCGGCCAGGGCGTCGAGAACGGCGCGCTTGTCCCGCCACAACCAGCGCGTGAAGCCTTTGGCCGCGGCAAGGTAATCGTTCGCGGTCTTGACGCTCTTGCCTTCGTTGCGGAGCGTGCCGAGAAACTCGACAACCGTCGAGACTTGCACGTCGGCGATCTTGACGAAGCGGCAACCGTCGAGAACGGCAGTCAGTCGGAAGAGCATCTTGGCGACGTACTCTTCCGTGTTCCCCTTGGCCGCAAGTCCACGGCGGAAGTCCTGGGCGTGTTCGGCTAGCGGCGTCTTGGCGTGAACGTCGGCGGGATCGACAAGGCCGGCGTCCACGCGAATGCCGCGGCGCTCCAACTCGGCGGCCTTGTTCTCCGTCGCCTTCTTGTCGCGGTAGCCCTTGACGCGGTGCCGTTCGCCATCGGGAGTGTAATAACGGATATGCCAGGTGCGCGATTTCTTTTTGGTTCGCTTCCCGGTTTTGGGGTCGGTGACGGTGTAGGTCGGTCGGAAGATTTCCGCCATGATCGGGTTCCCTTTCTTGAAGGCGGCCGGCCAGCGTCGGGGGGCCTTCAAGTTCCCCACCGACGCGGCACGGCCAAAGGACGACGGAATAGTAACCCAGCGGGGGGCGAAATTCAAGGTCAGCTGTTCGCGGCGACACCATGATCGTCGGCACCATGATCGTCGTCGGCACCATGATCGTCGGCGTCATCGGTACGGGCCTCGGTCCTCGGCGAACCAACGCGCTTGCATCGTCGCGGCCCCTTCCTTGGCCGTGGCGGTTTCCAGCGCCGACCTGGTGTTGCCCTCGGCGTCGTCGGCGGGCGGATCGGACAGGCCGAGAACGTCCGCCAGGGCCAGCGCCTCGGCCTTCCACCGGGGGAATCCGCCGTCAAACTGCCGGATTGCCGCTCTCTCTTCCCAAAATTCGTACAGGTCCGGCGGCAGGTCCGACGGTGAAACAACGGCCAAAGGTTCGGCCAGCGTCGGCGCGGTGGCAACTCGCGGCGGCGAGGGAGCCAACCACGGCGGCGGCCAGGTGGAACAGGTTGGAACATGTTCCAACCCATTGTACCTCTTGCTTATCATTCCCTTCCTCTCCCCTTGCCTGCGCGATAAGTACAATGGGTTGGAACATGTTCCAACCTGTTCCAAACCCTCATTTCAGGCAAACCCCTTCATAAACGCGGACGCGCTCGCCGGTGTCCGTGCGCGGTTGGGCATCGCCAAGCGCGGGAACCACGGCCCGGAGATTCCGGCCGAACGTTGCGGAGTCGCCCGGATGTTCTCGGCCTTGCATTTCGCACCAACGTTTCCAGGCGTCGAAAAGGGCGGATCGTTCGATTTGAAAGCCAGGTCCTACTTGGCAGCGATCGCGGACGAAAGCGCCGACGGGGCTTGCCAGGTCCGCCAACTCGCCGATCATTCCTTTGCCGCAATCCGGTTGAACGAAGTTTCCGCGATCGCGCAGGCTTTGCCAGCCGGCGATTGCCCACAAGAGGATTGCAGGCAACTCGGCCAACAGCCGATTCGTCAACTTGGTGTCCTCTTTGCCGTACCAGCTTTGCGTCAGTCGCAAGAGGATCATCCGGCCCGGCAACGCGCCGCTCGAATCGGTAAGCTTCGGCAACTCGTTCGTCATCACCATGAACCGGGAAAACAACTTGGCGGTTACAGGCAACAAAAACTTGCGGTCGATGGTCTGCGCGTCCTCTCCCGAAATCGACAACAGCCGCTCGGCCACGGCATCGGCATCGGCGGGCCGGCCGCTCAGCCGGGCATCCTGGATCATTGCCACGGTTTTGCCCAACAATGGCCAAAGCCCGAAATTGGTAGCAAGGCTTGAAAGGGTAGGACAGGCCACGTTCTCGGCACCCACAAGGCCACGGACGACGCGGGCAATTGTTCCCTTGCCGCTTCGCTTGGGGCCGACAAGCAAGAGGATTTTCTGTTGGCTGGTGTCGGTGGTGAGAAGGTATCCCATCCACTCTTGCAACGTGCCGATGCTTTGCGGATCGTCGGGCCAAAGATCGGCCAGGAAATCAAGCCAGGCGTCCGGCTTTGGGGCGTCGATGTTGAAATCGAAGTCCAGGCAGTTCGGCGAGAAAAACCGCGGCGTCGGTGGTGTGAAGTGTTCCTTGCCGGCCACAAGGGACGGCAGGTGAATCAGCCCGTTGCGACAGGCCAAGAATTCCGACGCGGGGAAAGGGCCGTCCGTGCCGATCCACGTCGGGGCCTCCGTCCGCGACGGCAACACGGTCAGGCTTTGCAAGGCGTGGGCAACGTCGGCAACCAGCTTGCCCGTGACCTTGCGCACGACGGGGGGCGGCTTGTCCTTCTCCGCCAGCTTTTGGGCAATCAAGTTGAGCCGATCCATTTCCGCCTTGACGACCTGCGTCAACTCGGCCCGCAACTCTTTTTCCGGGAGAATGCGATAGGCCGATCCGTCCCAAAGGTTCCATTCCTCGCGCCAAAACCGCAAGGTCAACCCCTCGGCGTGTTGACAACGCTCGCCGATGTACAGGCGGGCCAGGCGGTGCGGATCGTCGGCGGCTTCGTTTGGCGTCAGCCCTTTTTCCGGCGGCGTCGGTTCGGCCGCGGCGGCCAGCAATTCGCGGAAGGCGTCCGGCCCGTGGGCAACAAGGAAATCGTCCAAACCCACCTTGGCCGGCGTGCCGTCCGCGCCGGGTTCGCCTTGCGGAAGGCGAACTACCTTGACGGTCGCACCGTGGCGGGCCAGGGTCTCGGCCAAGTGCAACTCGGCCTTACGGACGTTCGGATTTGTCGCGGCGTCGGAATCGAAACACAGAAAGACCGTCCGGCCTTGCCAAGCAATCGGCGCAAGGCCGTCGATTAGCTCCCGCTCGCCTTGCGGCTTACCGACATTATCCTTGACCTGCTTTTTCTGCCACCCGTAGACGCCGACAAGCCCGATGCAAGGGAACCCCTCTTGATCCGCCTTGGCCGCTTTCTTCTCCCCCTCGGTTATCATCAACGGGGCTGACGAGTCTTTGAGGGCGGTCAAGGTTCCCGGCGGGAAGTAGGCGCGATTGCTCGCGCCCTTGGGGCTTTCGTATTTGATCGGCTTGCCATCTTCCTTGGCCTTGCGCGGGTTGTCCGGCTTCAAGCGGACATACTCAACGGCCTTGCCCTCGGCATCCCGAAACGGAATGGCCAGGCAGCTCCCCAACTCGCAGCTGTACCGTTTCCAGTGCAGTGCCTTTTGCACCGATGCCGGGGCGAACAACGAATGGAATCCGCACGCGGCAATTTGTTGGTCGGAAAGCCCGCTCTTGCGAAGATCGGCCAGGTGCCGCGGCGTCAACCGGGCCAAGGCGTCAGCGGTGCCGTTCACTTCTGGCGGCGCAGAGGATAGAATCATGGTTGTAGGAATCCAGCTCGCTGAACGTGCCCGGCGGAAGATCGTCGGGCATGTTCGTTAATGGAGCTGCCGGGAGTTGAACCCGGAAAGCGTGGTGTAGGAATCCAGCTCGGCACCGTGCCACAGCCCCAAAAAATCAGCCGACAACGCGGGCAGTTCGCCGGCCCGTGGCGGCTTGCATCGCGGACCATGTTCGCAGGTCAGGACAGCGGGCATTTTTCCAGGCGATCAGTTCTTCGCGGTCAAACAACACTTTTCGCCCAAGGCGGATCGACAATATGAATTTGCCGGCCGCGCGCAGGCGGTGCAAGTGCGCTCGGGAGATGCCGAGAAGCGCCGCGGCTTCACGGTCGCTTATCAGCAACGGCTCGTCATTCATGGCTGGAATCCCTCCGTTCGCGCAGGGTTTCCACCCAGGCGGCCAGTTCTTCGCGGTCAAATAGGATTTCCCCACCGGGCAACTTGAGGCTTGGCAGCAAGCCGCGGCGGGCCAGGCGAACAACGCGCTCCGTGGGCAAGGTGAGCCACAAGGCCACGTCTTGAGGGGTTAACAGTCTCGGTAAAGTCGTCTCCATGCAGGAGAAGACGCTACGGATTGGCCGTTAATTGCCGGGTTTATGCGGTATTGTGAGAACTGGTGAGAACGTGATAGAACTGGTCACTTGGCGGCGCGGAATTTGTCGCGGTGCATTGCCGGTAGGTCGTCAATCGCCACTTGGTAGGATTTTGAGGAAAGCTTCTTGTGCCGGATTTTCCCCTCTCCACACCTTTTTTTGAACGTCGCGGAACTAACAGCGAACAGCTTAGCCCATTGCATAGGGCCATCAGCAGGGGTCCATGCAAGAACAGCTGGAGCCGCTCCGGTTTGCGTTCCTTCGGCCGTTTGATCCGCGGGCATCGCCGCTCCGCCGTTGCCGTTTGCCGGACCAACGGCGGCTTGAACCGCGGGTGCCGCCGCTCCGCCGTTGCCGTCAGGGCCCGGCGAAATCCACGAAGGGCTGCCACCTTTGGGTTTTGGGTCGGCCTCGGGACCGAACAGCTGCTCAAGGCGGAGTTGTAATGCGTCGAGGGCGCGGTGTGACTGCTCAACAGCGCGCTCGCCATCGTCGTGGATGGAGCAAATAAAAGGTTCCGGCGGCGGCGCGTAGTGAGGCAACGTCGCTCGCCAGGTGTCCCAGAGGTTTAGGACATCTGCCCCGTGATCCCGAAAGTAGATGTATTGCCTTGTATCACGGTCGAGGTATCCCGGATGAAATAGGTCGGTACGCTTGGCCAATATCATTTCGCGAAAAGCCTGGACAGCGGAACGAACGGCCGAGGGTATTTCTGACATGGTGCGCCCTCTTGGTGAGAAGGCCGAGCCACCGTCCGCGCTTCTCACGACGCGGACGGCAGCCTCGGCCAAGATGGACGCCTTAATTATTCGCAACCCGACAGTCGAGGGCAAGGTCCGCCTGTCACTGGCACCGCCAGGGGCTTGCTTTTTCCCTCCGATGGGGCAAAATGTTCGTTACCCCTAATCGCACCGTTTATCCCTTGCGGAGTCGGCCCGATGATGCGCTTCCGGTGTTCGACTTGCAGGAAATCGCTCAAGGCTCCCGACGACGCGCCTGGGCGGAAGTTTTCCTGTCCCCGCTGCGGTCAACAGATGCGAGTTCCGCCGCCCGAGCAAAGCGGAACCAACCTCGCGGAGCGACTGCCCCCGCAAACGCCCTGGTCTACAACCAGCGCACCGCCGCCGGTCCGTCGGCCTCCCCTTACGCAAGCCGATCTGCCGGCGAAATGGCACCACACCAACGGCGGCATTCCACAACCTGTGCCTGTGGTTTGGGAGAACCTGCGCCGCATGGCCGACGCCGGCCAGCTGCAACCGGATGACCTTGTAAAAGAGGAAGGGGAAACGGGATGGCAACGGGCCGGTAGTTTCCCCGATCTATGGCCGGAGGTCTGCGAAACCGATGAACAGCCGGAAATCGAGGACGAACCGGCCTCGGTGTCGACAGCCGCTCCAATGACACCCGCGGTGCCGGAATCTCCGCTCACCGCCTGCACCGTCTGTGGCCGGGAGATTGCGAAAGAGGCGAAAGCCTGCCCTGGTTGTGGCGCGCCGAATCGGTGGACGCATCCGGAGATTGTCCGCTTCCTAAAGCGGCTGCACTGGTTCGACGACATCCCTAATTTCGAGGTCGAGGGCCGCGGCTATAGGTTGGTAGGGAAGTCTACAAGAGGGCAGCAGTTCACAGACGTAGCGGCCGGCGCGGTCGGCGGGTTAGGCTTCATTGCCCCTATGACGGGTGCGGGACTCCTCGGCGCGCTGGGGGCTTCTATCGGGGCGCATTATGCTTCAGAGGCTTTACGCAACTCGGCTGGAAGAGGCGTGCAGTTCTTTGTCATCGACTTTCGCTATCCCGAACCCTTTTGGCAATCGACGGACGATTACTTTTGGGGGGACGTAATGGACTTCTTCAAGCTGTAGGCCGAACGTCGAGGTTTTCTAATCGGAGTCGAACGCCGGCGGCATCCCCGGATGCGCGGGAAACAGCGGTTCATAGGCCGGGGGCGGCGCGGGCGGCGGTGTGGCGGGATGGCCGGACGGCGTGCTGACGTCAAGTAGTTCCGCCACGTCCAAAAACAAGGCGTCCAGGGACCGGGCGAGATGGGGCTTTGTGTTCGGCCGCTGGCGCACCTCGCGAAGGATGGCCAGAATGCCTTCCAACTTAGCTGGGTTGATCGCGCCCTTGCGGACGGCGGCGCGCAGCCTCACCAGGTCGGATCGGCGGACGTTGTTCAGATAGTTCAGGTCGTGGCCAAGCATCGTTGAACCTCATTTGCCGACGCGGGCTTGCCGCTCGTCCCGCAGTTGGTCCAAAACCGTGTAAATCGGGTCCGTGATCTTGCCAGCCGCGTGCATCCTCTTGACCAGTTGCTCGTGGTCAACGGGCTTCCGTTCCGCGAATGCCGCAACCGCGTCCTCGGCGCTCACGATTTCGGCAAAAACCCGCACCATCTGAATGAGCGTCGGCGAGGCGTCGAGGAGCTTCCATTCCTCCAGGTCGAGGCGGTCGGGGTCAACGGCGGTCGTCGGCTTGCCCACGGCATAGGCCAGAAACAGCGCCGCGGCTTGCAGGTCGCCGGGTTGGAACTGTCCGCCGATGGCGCGTTTCCACAACTCACGGGCGAGCTGGCCCACTTCCTCCGGCGTCACGGCGTCGAGGAACGCCTTGCGCATCGCCCCCAACTTGCGGGTGAACGGGTTGCCCTTGCCCAGCTTGTTACCGGGTGCGAACGTGCCCTTCACGGTCCGGCCGTCCGCCATCGGATTCGGCTGCGGCCCGTCGTCAGAGACGGGGGTTAACGGCGCCGGCGCGTGGCCGTTGGAATCGTGAACGCCGTTGGTGCCTGGCTTGGTCGCGGCCGTCATGTCGTCGCCTCGCTTTCGCTGGACTCGTTCGCCTTGTCGTTGGACCGCATCATTCGCATTCTACCGCGTCCGGCGTCGCGCTCGGCTTGCGGGCTGTCTCACCCGTCGAGAACGCGGCAGGGCGTGAAAGAGGGCGTCTGGCGGGTCAACCGTTCGCACTACCGATCAGCGCCAGCATCGCGCGGCGGATCGCGTCCGGCAGGTCCGGCCATGCCGAGACGACGCGGGCCAAGTCGGGGTCGATTGGCGTTTCATGGGCCAAGGAATGGGCCAAGGTTTCCGGCGGGGTTTCCGTAACCTCTTTTGCCGAGTTGCACTTAGGCGAAATGCCCAAGGGGTTCGAGTCCCCTTGGGGGTATTATGTTGCAAAAAGTGTTGCACGCTATCCATAAGTCATTGAAAACAAATGACTTAAATACGGAAAATTTGCAACACTTTTTGCAACACTTTTTGCAACACTTTAGGAGAGTAAACGGGACAGTTAGCGGGAAGAAACTTTCAGCAAACCCCAGGCAAAACGACCTGGGGGTTTCGTTTTTCAAGGGTTCCTCCCGCCCGTGACGGCTCGATGCTCTCGCCTTCCAACCCCCAGCAAACGCATCCCGGATTTCCTTCTGCGACACTCTTCGAGGCCCCTGCTCGCCCGGCTCCTCGTCGCTGAAGCAGAGCAGGAACAGCCAACCGCCCGGCTTGAGGACCGACGCCAGACCCTCGACGTAGCGCCGCCGATCCTCGTCGTTGAAGACGTGAAACAGCCCGCTGTCGATCACCGTGTCGA
The DNA here is from genome assembly GCA_038231495.1 of Gemmatales bacterium. GTDB lineage: Bacteria > Planctomycetota > Planctomycetia > Gemmatales > Gemmataceae > JBBRLG01. The sequence goes on from JBBRLG010000240.1 coordinate 8,768, forward strand.
AAACTTCGGGAAGCTCCTTGAGCGCCAGGGCATCCATCACGAGGAAAGTCGCCGTCAGGCCCCGCTCCGTTGCCTTCTGTTTCGCCCGGTTGATCGGCTCGGTCAAGAAGTCGATGCCCGTGACCTTTTGGCCCCGGCTGGCGAAGAAAAGACCGTTCTCGCCCGTGCCGCACCCGGCGTCCAAGATCGACCCGGCGATCTGGCCGGCCACGTTGAGCAACGCCTGCTGCGGCCTTCCGATGTCCCACGGCGGTTGCCCGGTGTAAGCGGACTCGAAAGTGCTGCGGTTGGGGACGGTCATGGTTGATCTCCTGTGACTCGTGCGACATGGTTCAGTTTACGGCGAACGGCGGCGACCAGCCGCCCTGGGTAGCAGCCGTCCAGCCTGTCACCAATCCCATCGCCCGGTAGAATAGCTCCTTGCGTCTGACGCCCGGTCAGGGAACGTCTGCGCCGAACTCGGTTTACCAATGACTTTACCCAAGAAGGCGGGATATGGCGGCATGGTCGGAACCCTAGTTTCGTTGTTCGCAACGAGTCCGGCGTTGAGTCGCCAAGCCGAAGTGGAGTTAACGCCGCTCCAATTGGTTTTTTTCCTACTATAATTTGCAGCAACGCAATTCCATTAGCCATTTTTTTGCCTTCTCCAGTTGCTTTGCTGCCCATTCGTTGGTTGGATCACAACGAATAGCTTCCGAAAGGTCAATAATAGCAGATAAAAATAGGCCTTTTGGACGAAATGCACATCCCGTTTGGTGTAGGCATCTGGCGATGTTGGATCCAGTCGGAGGAATTCAGTGGCTTCGGCAAAGGTCCGGTCGTAGTCGTCGTTATCCAAGTAGGCATTGGCCCTTATGCGCTAGTCACTGGCATCTTCGGGGTCGAGGCGGACGGCTTCGGCAGCATCGACGGTGGCTCGGTCGAAGTCGGCTTTGCCCCAGTAGGCAGTGGCCCTTAAGCGATAGGCACTGGCATCATTGGGGTCGAGGCGGATGGCTTCGCTGGCATCGGGAATGGCTCGGTCGTAATCCATCTTATTGCTATATACCATAGCCCGTGTCAGGAAGGCATCGGCATCTTCGGGGTTGAGGCGGATGGCATCGGTGGCATCGGCTATGACCCGGTCGTAGTCGTGCTTGCCCCAGTAGTAGGCATTAGCCCTCAAGCGGTAGGCATCGGCATTTTCGGGATCGAGCCGAATGGCTTCGCTGGCATCGGCGATGGCCCGGTCGTAGTCAGTCTTGTCGAGGTAGGCGTTGGCCCTTAAGTAGTCGTCACTAGCATCTTCGGGGTTGAGTCGGATGGCTTCGGTGGCATCAGCTATGGCCCGGTCATGGTCGTACTTCCCCCAGTAATAGGCATTGGCCCTCAAGCGGTGGGCATCGGCATCTTCGGGGTCAAGGCGAATAGCTTCGGTGGCATCGACAATGGCCCGGTCGTAGTCGGCCTTGTCCTTGTATGCCTTGGCTCTTATGCGGTAAGCACTGGCATTTTTCGGGTCCAACCGGATGGCTTCGCTGGCATCGGCAATGGCCAGGTCATTGTCGTCTTTCATCCAATGTGCCGCTGCCCGTGTCAGGTAGGCATCGGCATCTTCGGGGTCGAGGCGGATGGCTTCGCTGGCATCGGCAATAGCCCGGTCGTAGTCGGCCTTGTCCTTATGTGCCTTAGCTCTTATGCGGTAAGCACTGGACTTCCCCATGAATGGTGGACACCCAGTTAAGGGTGTATACTCACCCTAGGAGGTCCATCATGGCTCGAACGCGACGCACCTACACTCCCGAGTTCAAGACCGCAGCCGTCAAGCTCGTCACCGAGCAAGGCTACTCCGTCGCCGAGGCCGCACGCTCCCTCGGCCTCAGCGAGAACCTCA
>JBBRLG010000241.1:0-10623 GCA_038231495.1 Gemmatales bacterium
AATGCTCCCGTTCAAGGACTTTATCCGCGACAACGCCGCCGTGTTCGCCAAGGCGGAACTGAAAGTAAAACAACTCTACCCCGAAGAGAAGGCCATGAACGAACTGGTTCTGGGCGACGAGAAGCGGTTCACCACCGCCCTTGAAAAAGCGCTTGCTCCCTTCCTGCGCACCGGGACCGACAAGGACCCGCCCCTGGCGAAGTTCAAGGAGCCGGTAGCAGAGGTGGTGATCGGCTACCGACGAGGTTACCTCGACCGGAAGGCCGTCGCGATTGAGTTGTTTCTACAAGACCCGGACGACCTGCTCAAGAAGGTGGGCGAACGACGGTTCAAGGAATTGGGGCTGGCGCCTTTGGCCCAGGACGGCAGAGTTAGCCGGCTGGAATGGGAGGCCGTTGACGGCTTCTCGCTGATGCAAGAAGTGGCCCGCGAACTCCGGTTTACCCCCTTTGGCAAGTGACCATTTACCCGCGAAAGGATAGACTCATGCACCGATTCCTTGCAATACTTGTTGCGGCCACTGTGGTCGCGCTTCTAGCTCGGTCGGCACCCGCCCACGCTCAGGAAGTAAAAAGGGAGGGGCTGCGCGAACTGGCCGTCGAGCTGGCCACCAGCACCCGCGCGGTGGCAAAAAAACTCGAGCAGCCCGCCGTCCGCATCGGCTTCTTCACACCGTTCGGGATCGACGACGGCAACGCCGGCGGTGCCCTCATGGCCGCCCTGGCCCAGGCGCTGGGTGACTTTGTCAAAGCCGACGCCGCCCTCGAACTTCAGGGTTCCTACGGGTTCGTCGCGGACGGCTCCGGCGGAACGGGCGTCAAGACGATCGTCGTCCGCGCCAAGTTGATTCGCGTCGGCAACGGTCAGGAGGAGAAGGAGTTCCCGGCGTTCGAGGGCCACGTCCGCGCCATCGCCGACATCGCGCGGATCATGGGGCCGAACGTCGCGTTGCCGCCCCAGGGAAACTACGGCGAGCGGATGAAGGAATTGCAAAAAGGTCTGCCCCCCGGACCGGGCAAGCCGCCGGAAGCGCCGGCCTTCATCCACGGACCCGGCAACACCTTGGTGTCAGCGAAGAAAGACAGCGCATACGCCGTGGAGATTCGTACCAAGTTGCTGAAGGACGGTGACAATCGGGACGCCGCGCCGCGGAAGATTGAACTGCTCAACGGTTTGCCCTTCGTCGGCATCGACCAGGGCGAGTTGTACGAAGTCCGCGTGTTGAATTACTCCCAGGCCGAGATCGCGGTGGCGCTGTGCATCGACGGCATCGACCAGTTCACCTTCAGCGAGGACCGTAAGGACGACAAGAAAGACGGGCCGCCGCGCTTCACCCATTGGATCGTCGCTCCGGCAAAGGGCGACAAGCCGGGTGAGGTCATAATTAAGGGTTGGCACAAAACCGCCAACCCAAAACGCCAGGACAACGTCCTGTCGTTCCTGGTGACCGAGTACGGCAAGGGGGCGGCGTCGCAGTTTCCGACCAAGAGCCAGGGGAAGGTGGGCATGATCGCGGTCGCGGTCGCCGCCAGCCACCCGCCCGGCTCGAAGGGCGGCTCGGAAACCGGCTTCGGCCCGCCGCGAGAGGTCAAGCAAGAGGTGGTGAAGCGGGACATCGACGCGCCGCACGAGTTCGTCACCATCCGCTACGCGCGCTAAACCGTCGAAGGCCCGGGGGCGCGTCATGGACGGCCCCCGAGGATTTTACTGAGTCACGAATGGATAATGTCACAGCGGGCGAGCGGGGTCGCGTCAGCGCAGCGATTCGGGGGCCCCGGAGCGTCGCAACAGCACCCACGCCGTCGGGCCGACGACCAATCCTATTCCCAGCAGCGTCACGCCGGTGACGCCGTGGTCGAACAACACCACGTCCAGCGCCATCGCAAACACGATCTGACTTAAGCCGACGACCGCCACCTTGGACGGCGAACCGTCGGCATAAGCCCGCGTCAGAAACAGTTGACCCACGGCCGCCGCCAAGCCGGTGCCGAGCAGGGCCAGCGCCGTTGGCATTTCGAGGATATCTGCGTAGGGATGCGTTTGCTCGAAGACGAACAACGCGCCGATTGACACCACGGTCGCCACCGCGGAGAAGTGGACGACGATGGCCCGGTGGTCGATGTCACGCAGGCGGTTCAGGCCGAGCATGGCAATCGCCGACGTGAACGAGCTGACGATGGCCAGCAGTGCGGCGAAATTGCCTTCGGCGAGGTGCGGTTGCTGGATGAGCGCGACGCCGGCCAAACCCAGCACGACGCACACCCAAACGTTGGCGGCCGGCGGTCGGCCCAGCAGCGGCCACGACAGGAGCGCCACCCAGAGTGGCACCATGTTTGTCAGCGTGAAAACGTCGCCCATCGGCAGCCGCGTGAAGGCGTAGAAGGTGCAAATGAGGCTGACACTGCCCGCAAAGCTGCGCATCCACAGGACGCGCGGGGTGAAAAGGACGAACCGCTTGCCTGCCGCGACGACGAGGATGGCGGCGACCACCAGCGCCACCGACGAGCGCGCCAGGGCGATGACCTGCCAATCGCACTGGGTCCGCAGGCCGCGGGCGCACGCTCCCATCACGGCAAAGGCCGCACAACTGCACAGCATCCATAGGTAGGGTTGCAACGGAGTCGGTCGAGTTGCCGGCACGGCGGCTTTGGGAATCGGCTTCGGCGGGGTGCGGGTCGTGCTCATTTGCCGGACACGCGGAGCAGCACCGATTTCGCGGCGTGTTCCGTGCCTTTGCGTTCGCTGCGCGACAGCACGACGAACGGGTGTTCCGTCGGCTCGACCCACGGCTCGGCATAGAGGACGATGGTGCGCGTCGCCTCTTTTTCGGTTATCAGAATGCCGTTAAGGCCGATGTCCAGCACGCGCACGCCGTAGGGCAGGCCGCGCACTTCGAGGGGGATACGGCCGGTGAAGCCGTCGCGCCGCTCGACTTTCACTTGCAACCGCACTTCGCCGCCCGGCTTGACCGTGACGGCGTCCTGTTCCGTGATGGTCACGAGGTCGCCCGGTTCGATGATTTTGGGCAGCGTGCCGACCGCCTCACGCACGACTTCCTGGCCATCGATTTTCGCCTTCGCGACGAGCTTGAGCGGCGCGGCTTTCTCCGGCACGGTCGCAGTTGGCTCGGCGGCCAGGGCAAAGGTCGTACTGGTTTCGCCGGCGGGAATGCTCGTTACCGGCGCGCTGAAGCCGGGCGGCAGGTTTTCCAGGCGCAGGTCGATTGGGCCGTCGAAATCGTCCGTGCGGTTGACCGAGGCCGTGACGGACGCGGCGCCGCCCCTGGCGACCGGGGGCGCGGTGGGGTTGAAACTCACGGTGAACGAAGGGCGCGGCGGCCGCACGGTCAAACGGTAAGCGTGGTGCGAACCGCCCCGACCGCCGGAGTCGCCGATGCGCACCTGGTAATCGCCGTCGCCGGGCGGGTCGAACACCAGGCGCGAGTCCTTGCCGAAACCGCCACCGCCGTCGTCGTTGCGATAATAAAGCGTGACGACCGGCAGCCCGTTCGGCGGGAACACCGTGCCGGGCGGGTGCAGCGCGACCTTGTACATCGGCTGGCCCACGGGGTGGTGCGTCGGCGGCGAGCCGAGGAAGCCTTCGCGCTGGCCGTTGCGGGTGAAAAACTGGCAGTCGTCGTCGGGGTTCTTCGGCAACTCGCGAATGCGCATCAACTCGTCGCCGACGAGCAGGTAGTCGCGCATCGTCAGTTCCGTCCAGGTTTCGATGCGGATGCCGGGCGAAACCGAGTCGTGGTCTCGAAAGGTGGTGTACGTTTTCGCCAGGCACCGCAACGTCGCGCGGGGGAGGGGTTGACCCCTGGCGTCCAGGATTTCGATGTAGGAATCGAGCGGTGAACCGAGGCGGCTGGCCTCGACTTCCAGGAGCAGCCGTTGCCCTTTTTTCGCGGCAAAGCGGTAGGTGTGGGTACTGCCCCCTTCCTCGATGCGGCCGTTCGCGGTGCCGGGAACAGGTAGTACCACGTCCTTCTGCGGAGTTAGAACCTCCGGAAACTCCCCGACAACGACGGTCGGGTTGCCAAGGGGCGTTCCGCCTGGGGCGCTAAACGAGACCGGGACGCGGGAGCCGACGGCCGCGTCCGCGGGGGCGCTTACCTTGGCCGTGTGCGTCGGCCCTAGATTAACGCCGGCGAGGGTAACATCCGATTCGGTGCCGCGGCGGACGCCCAGGGGAAAGATGCCGGTGACGATGGGAACGTCGCCGACGTGGATGCGGTAGAACATCGTGTTGTCGCCGCGATATTCGCGGTCGCGCACGGACAGGGTGAGAGTCGCCACCTTGTCGGACTTGTAACCGAGCAGGCCGCTGGCACTCTCGGCCAGGGTGCGGCCTTCGGCGTCGAGGAGCTGGATCACCGGCTCCAGTTTCGAGCCAGCCGCGCTGGCCACGACCTGGACTCCGACCTCTTGGCCGGGCAGCGTGTCAAACCGGAAGTAATCGACTGCGCCGGCCTTGGCCACGGACCCAACCAGGGTGACGGGCAGTTTCACGCGGGGGCTGGTGCGGAGTGCTTGCCGACCTTCCGTTTCGGCAACCGGCGCGAACAGGTCCACCACGAACGGCAGGGCCGCACTCGTCCCCGCCGGTGTCTTTACCGCAAAGGTGTAGGAGCCTGCCGGAATCGTCGCGGGGATTACAACCTGCGCCTCCCGCTGCGACGACGCTGGACCGGGTGCCAACACGACTTTCGCGCCGGGAATGGTCGTCGTGATTTCCGTCGCTTGTTTGAGGTCTTTTCCTTCCAGCTTCAGCGCGATCGTCTGGCCGCGCGTCGCGGCGGGCGGCGTGATTTTGTTCAACGTCGGCGGTTTGGGCTTGGCCGGCAACGGCTCGGACTGGACCTTGCCGGTAGCCTCTTCGAGCAGGACCAGTTTGCCGTCGTAGCGCCCGACGGCGACTTGCAGACGATCGGGCCGCACCGCGAACGACAGCGGCACGTCGGGCTGTTTGGCGTACACGGTGCGCTCCACCATGCGCGCCGTGTCCCACGCCTTGACGCCGCGGTCCTCGCTGACGGAATAGAGCGTGTTGCCGTCCGCCGCGTAAGCCAAGCGCGTTACCGGACCTTCGTGGGCGAAAACGGAATGAGCAACCTTGCCGCCGGTCGCCGATACCTCCCACACGCGGACGCTCTTATCGACGCCCGCGGCGGCGAGGTACTTGCCCGTTGGACTCCACGCCACACTGTAGACCCAATCCGTCGATTCGCCCAGCGTGTACAGCCGCTTACCGGTCGCCACGTCCCAGACCTTGACCGCCCGGTCCGCCGCGCCGGAAGCCAGGAGCGTGCCGTCCGGGTTGAAGCTGACGCTGTACACCGCATCGCTGTGATCTTTCAACTCGCGAATTGCGGTGCCAGTGGCGGTGTCCCAAAGCTTGATGAGCCGGTCGTAGCCGCAGCTCGCCAGCACAGTGCCGTCGGGACTGAAGGTCAGGTCGTGAATGACATCCCGGTGTGCCGCGATACGCTTTAGCGGTTCGCCTGTGGGCACGGTTGTGGGGCCAACTTTGTACAGGTGGATTTCGCTCGCCGTCCCGGCCGCGCCGCTGGCCACGGCGAAGAGGTCGCCCTTGCGGCTGAAGGCGACGGCCGTGACCTTGGCGCCCTGGGCGAGGTTGGCGACCACGGCGGCGGTTGCCGGATCGATGAAGACGACTTGTTTATCGACCCCGGCAGCGAGCAGCTTGCCGTCGGGCCGGTAGGCGAGTGCCGCGACCGGAGGCGGTAGCGCGGCCCGCGGCTTGATGTCCGGCAAAGTTACCGCGAACGAGGCACTGTCGTCGCGTGCCCCGGCGTCGATCCACGCGCGGAGCAAGGCCACCTCTTCCGGCTTCGGTTGCGTCGCCTTTTTCGGCGGCATCGTCGGCTTTTTCGTGCCTTCGACCTGCGCGACGATCTTACTCTCGTTGGCCTTGCCGGGCACCAGGACGGGACCGGCCGGGACGCCTTCGAGCAGTGTCTTGTAATTCTCGACGCTTAGGCCGCCCTCTTGCCGGTTGGCGTTGTGGCATTCGAGACAATAGCGCGCGAGGAACGGTCGGACGTGTTTGGCGAAACTCGGAGCCGGTTCCGCAGCACCGGCGACGCTCGCGCAGGTCACGATTGTCAGACCGATCAGGGTTGCGCGCAATAATCTCATAACAGGTCTCGAATGCAATAACTGGCCGGCGCGCTGGTTGGGCTCGGAGCCTTTGTGGTCCGTTTCAGAAATGGTGTCCTGGATAATCGGAACGGGTGCCATGCTTTCGTACTCGAAAGCATGCTTTGGAGTACCAAAGCATGGCACCCAACAACCTGGACACTATTTGTGAAAGAGACCACTTACCGATTAAACACAAACTCCTTGGAAGCCAGCACCGCCCAGAACAGATCTTCGAGGATTTCGCGGCGCGGCGTTTTCTCTTGTGCGGCGCGTGCCATCAATTCCGTAAACTTCTGCGTTTCCTTCGCGGTCGGTTCGCGGCACAGCGCCAGCAGGTAGACGCGCTTGACGGCTTCCTCGTCGGCGACGTTTTCCTTCAACCAACCTTCGACGCGCGAAGTGGGCGCGCGAATCTTGTCGTTCAGGGTCTTGCCGTTGTTGACGTGCAGCGCCTGGCCGACGCTCGAATCCTGCTGGCGCTCGCACGCACACGTCTGGGAGCGCTCCGGCCGGCCGAAGGCGTCGAGGAAGTTCGACACGACCTGGGCGTCCGGCAACTCCTGGGCGCGGGTGCCGAGCGGGTAGCCGTTGTAGTTCTTGAGGTCGCCCGCGCCCGCCTGGATTTGCGTGAACGCGGTCGGCACGCCCGTGACCTGGGAGTAGGCGTCCAAAATCACTTCCGCCGACAGCCGGTGCAGCAGGTAGTGCGAGTAATAGCGGTCGTCGCCGGCGTTGCCCGGCAAGGTTTTCGCGGTCCGCTGGTAGGCGGCCGAGTTCATGATCTGGCGAATGAGATATTTCGGGTCGTATTTGTGGGCGACAAAGTCTTTGGCCAAGGCGTCGAGCAGTTCCTCGTTGCTCGCCGGGTTGGTCTGGCGCAAGTCGTCCTCCGCCTCGACCAGGCCGCGGCCCATGAAGTTGCGCCAGACGCGGTTGACGAAAGCGCGGGCGAAATACGGGTTCTCCGGGGCGGTGAGCCAGTCCGCGAAATACTGGCGGCGGTCCATCGTGCTGTCGAGGGCCAGGGGTTTGCCGTCGAGCGGCGTCGGCGGCATGGGCACGCCGCGGCGCAGGTGCGGCACGTCGCCGGTCGGCTGCGCCTGCACGTTGACTTCGCCGGACCGCTCGCCGTTTTTCAGCGCGACGCGGGCGAAGAGGTTCGCCATGCCCCAATACTGGTCCTGGGTCCACTTCTCCAGCGGGTGGTTGTGGCAGCGACAGCAGGTGATCGACATGCCCATGAACGTGACCGCGCTCGTTTCGGTCAGGTCGCTCACGTCCTTGTGCAGCACGAAATAGTTCGCCGCGCCGTTCTGGAGCGTACTGCCGTTGGCCGTCAGCACGTCGCGGGCAAAACGGTCCCACGGCTTGTTCTCGGCGACGCTCTGGCGCACGAATTGATGGAACGCCCACACCGCCGGCTGCGGCAAGCGGCGCGACGAGATGAGCAGCAAATCGGACCACTTGTACGCCCAATAATCGACGTACTCCGGCCGTTCGAGCAGGGCGTCAATGAGCCTGGCGCGCTTGTCGGGAGCCTTGTCGGCCAGGAACTTATGCACCTCGTCGGGCGTCGGCAACACGCCGGCCGCGTCGAGGTAGGCGCGGCGGAGAAACTCGGCGTCGTCGCACATCGGCGACGGCGGCAGACGCAGCGACTCCAATTTTCTCAATACGAGGTCGTCAATAAAGTTATTGCGTGCCGCCTTGGCGAACACGTCGGGCGTCAGCTCGTTCGGAAAAGGAGAGGTAATGCGGTTGGCGGCGACGAGGTTTGCGTACAGGACGGTGATCGCCGTCTCGCCGTGGCCCGCGACGGCGACCTTACCATCCTCGTTGACGGTGGCAACGAGGTCGTCGCTGCTGTTGAACTTGGCCCAGCGCGTCACGTCCTCGGCATGGCCGTCGGTATAGGTGGCACGAACGACGATTTGCAAGCCGTCCTTGGGTTTCAGGAGCGCGGCCTTCGGAAACACCTCGATTTGTTTGATACGCACGTCGTCCGGCGTCGGCCCCGGTGCGCCGGCGGCGATCCAGTCGGCAAGCAGTTGGTAGTCCGCCGAGGCCACGTCGAGCTTGAGACCGCCGCCGTGGGCGTACGCCATCGACGGCTTGCGCAACACCAGGCTTTGCGCGGGTTCGGTGCGGTCGATGCGCCGACCCCCGGCCTGGCGGGTCATGACGAAATGGTCGCCGGTCGGGTCGTAGCCGCGTAGCGACAGTTTGAAGCCGCCCTTGCCCGCCAACGCCCCGTGACAGGCCCCCGAATTGCAACCGATGCGCGTGAACAGGGGAATGACGTGGTTGCGGAAACTCGGCTCGAACGCCTCCTTCGTCTTGGCGACCTTCACCTTTATCGCCGTCTGCTTCCCGTCGAAATCGGCGGTAATCGTTGCTTCACCGTCGCCCGTCGCGCGCACGGCACCCTTGCCGTCCACCGCGGCGACCTCCGGGTTGGAGGAGGACCACTTCGCCCGGCTGCCGCGGTCGCCAATCGCTTGCTCGCCGGCACCTTCGAGCAGTAGCAACCGTTGCGTCGCCTTGGGGCCGGTCAGGGTCACGTCGCCGGGTACGATGCGGTAATCGGCGGCGCGGGAGGCGGCTGGCAAGCAAATGAGGAGGGCACAGACGAGCGCGGTGCGATACATTATGGCGGTCTCAATAGGACGTTTCGCGGCGGGTCGAAGGTGCAAAGCCGCAAGCGGCAAGGCAGGGTTAAAACAGTTCCTTGATCGGTTGCACGTTGAAGTCGGCCAGGGGCAGCGGCCGGTTCTGCGGACCGGGCAACTCGCGGTGCGGGTCGAGGCCCAAGCCCTTGAACAACGTCGCCGCGACGTGGCCCGGCGTGACCGGCTGCGACTTCGGCACATAACCCAACTCGTCCGACTCGCCGATGACCTGGCCGCCCTTGATCGGGCCGCCGCCCATCAGGATCGTCCAGACGCCCGGATGGTGGTCCCGGCCGCCGGCGGGGTTGATCTTCGGCGTGCGGCCGAATTCGCCCATTGCCGTCACGATGGTCGTGTCGAGCAAGCCCCGCTGTTTCAAGTCTTCGAGCAGGGCACTGTACGCCTGGTCGAAATTCGGCGCGACCTGCTTGGCCATTTCCGTAATGTCGGTGAACGGCCGCGAGCCGTGAATGTCCCACGTCACCTCGTCGAAGACCGTCTCGAACATGTTGACGGTGACGAAACGCACGCCGCGCTCGATCAGTCGCCGCGCGAGTAAACAACTCTGGCCGAAGCGCGTGCGGCCGTAGTTGTCGCGCACCGCGTCCGGCTCCTTGTTCAGTGCGAACGCTTCACGGGTCTGCGGGCTGGACATGAGGCGGTAGGCGAGGTTGAAGTTTTCATCCAGTTGCTTGGCCTGGGCGTTTTTCTCGAACGCGGCCATCTCGCCCTCGACCGCCTCGCGCATCTTCTGCCGGCGTTCGGCCCGCACCGAGGAAATGTAATCGGGCGGCAACAGGTCGGGGACGGTGAAATTCTTATCGGACGGGTCGGCGTTGAGGACGAACGGGTCGTGCTGTTTGCCGAGGTAGCCGGCACTCTGGCCGTGGGGCAGGTTGCCGCCGGTGCGGCCGATGGGTCGCGGCAACAGGACGTGGCCGGGCACCTCGCCGCGCTGGCCTTTGAGGTAGGTTAGCACACAGCCGGCGTGGGGGTGTTCGATGCCGCCGGTGAACAGCCGGCCCGTCTGCATCATCTGGTGGCCGGTGTCGTGGACCGCCGTGGCCGTGTGGTGTACGCTGCGGATCAGCGAAAACTTGTCGGCGTGCTTGGCCATCTTCGGGAAGATTTCGGTAATCTGCATGCCCGGCACGTTCGTGTCGATCGTCTTGAACGGGCCGCGCACCTCTTCCGGCGCTTTGGGCTTGGGGTCCCAGGTGTCAATCTGACTGGGACCGCCGACCAGGAAGAGCATGATGCAATTGACGTCTTTATCCTTGGCCTCGCCGGCCGCTTTGCGTGCGAAGAAAGCCGGCAGCGTCAGGCCGAGCGTCGTGACGGCCCCGGCGTGCAGGAAGTCGCGGCGGCTGTAACCGTCGCAGAACCGAGCGGGGCGGTTGGCGTCGAAGCGTAACATGGGGTGTCCCGTCTCCAGGAAAAGACCGCGCCGGGCGGGCGGCATAGCAAGGCCGGTGAGGATACGTTTAACTTACTGGGTTTCTGCAGTCCGGTCAACGAAAAACAGGCCCGCGCGAGCCGGCAAGCGTGGCCAATCTTCCGGGGAACCCCTACCCCGGATTGCGCCGCGGAGTGGAATTCGGCCCGCATTCTTTTAACGTCAACTCCAAAGCCCCCTGTTCCCCCGGAAGGGCAAGGCGCATAATAAACGCGCTCGAACCGGCAAAGTTTCCGGCTCTCGCTCGTCTTAACTGAGGACGAGAACGAAACGTAACCGTTCACCGGCATCAACTGCTCCCCCCCTTGCGAAGGGGGGGTAGGGGGGGTAAGAA
>JBBRLG010000242.1:0-10614 GCA_038231495.1 Gemmatales bacterium
CCTTCGCCTTCCACGAACAGATGGTTCAGCTTCGGGTACGACTTGAATTTGACGTTCTTGCGCTCCGCCAAGGCTTTCTTCCAGCCCTCGAAATCGGCCATCGCCACCTGGTAGTCGCGTTCGCCCTGGAGAATCAGCAGCGGCTGCGTAAGCTTCGCGGCGGTCGCGGCGGCGTCGTACTGGCGCAGGTCCAACCAGTAGTCGGCCGAGACGCCCAGCGGCAAATCTTTCGCCAACGTGTCGGCACTCAACTTCGGGTCCTTGACGCGCTCCACCTGCTTCTTGAGCGCTTCAAGCATCTCCTTCCGCTTTTCCTCCGGGACTTCGGGTTGGCCGAGGAGGTAGATGTACTGCTCCACGATCAAGTCTTCGAGGGGGCGCGAGTTGCCCGCCATCAGGATCAGGCCGGCCGTTTGCGGCGCCGCCAGGCCGATGCGCGGCGCGGCGTGGGCACCCAGGCTGTGGCCCAGGACGAAGATGCGTTTCTTGTCGATCTCCTTTTGCTTGCCTAGCAGCTCGACGGCGGCCACGGCGTCGTCGACCGTCTCCTCCTTGAGGGTGAAGCCGGCCGGCAACTTGATTATCTTGTTGCGCATCACCAGGGTCCGCTTGTCGTAGCGCAGCACCGCGACGCCCTGCGACGCCAGGCCCCAGGCCACGTCGCGCAGCGTCTTGTTCGGCCCGATGGTCTCGTCGCGGTCGTTCGGGCCGCTGCCGTGAACCAGGACCACGGCGGGAAACGGCCCGTCGCCCTTCGGCAAGGTCAGGGTTCCGGGCAGCGACCATTCGCCCGTCGTCACCGTCACCTCGGTCTCGCGGAACAAGTCCTTCTTGGCGTACGGCGGCGGCTTGAACGCGAAGGCCGGCTGGCCCGGCGCGACGAAAAAACCGCCGACCTTGCCGTCGTTGTTGTAGACGACGCGGATGTCCAACGACGCCTTCTCGAACGCGCAGGTTACGCGCACGACCTCGTATTTTTCGGCCTTGTCCTTTTTGGCCTCGCCCTGCTTCTTGAACGGGCCGGCCTTCGCGGTCAAGTCTTTCCAAAACGTCTCCAGCTTGTCGCCGGGGAACGCCTTGACCATCGCGTCGTCGAAATCCTTGGCCGCCGCCTTGAAGTCTTCCTTTGCCAGGTCGGCGATGAAGGCGCGGGCGTGGTCGATGCGCTCGTCCGGCTTCTGGTCGTCGGCGCGGGCCCCGCTGATGGCGACGCTGCCGACAAATAGCACAAAAACGATCTTCGATGCGTTCATAAGGGTCCCTGGTGGCGTGACGAATAAATCAGTTGAACCGCCAAGACGCCAAGAGCGCCAAGGAAAAGCGGAGAAAAGTCAGGGTAAAAGGCCTGTGATTTCTCCGTCTTTCCTTGGCGCTCTTGGCGTCTTGGCGGTTCAACTTTTCTTAACATTCACAAGGATCGGTGCTGGATTACTCTCAAATCCCAAAACCGCGGCGTCGTGCAAACAGAGTTCGGCGCTTGGTTCAGCGGCCATCGTCAACCATCGCCAAGAACCGCGCGACTTGTCCTCGTCCGTAGACGGGTTGACGATACTGCCTTGATTTGGAGAACGGCCGACCGGGGACGAATCCCGCCGCCCGCAGTAAGCGCCGAATCTCCGCCAACTCGGCCAACGAATTGGCTACCAGTCGGACCTCGTCACCTTTCTTGTAGACGGCACGGCCCTCGGCAGACAGACGCTCGGCGTTCTGCTGTCGGACGTACCCGTTGCGGTGGAAAAAGTTGACCAACCGCGCGATCCGGTCGCCGTCCATCGGTGTGTTGGAGCGCTTCACCAACGTCCTCCGCAAAACCACCGCCGCCTGTCGGCCGTAGCCGCAAGCGGCTCGCTTGCTGGCTTCTGCGCGGGTTCAGCCAGCAAGCGCGCCGCTGGCGGCGACGCTAGCGGGTTCAGCCGGCAAGCGCGCCGCTTGCGGCGACGCTAGCGGGTTCAGCCAGCAAGCGGGCCGCTTGCGGCTACGACAGCGGGTACGCCCGCAACGCGCCGGGCGCCTGCGCAGGTGATTTGAGCAGTTTGCGCTTTGCCGGTCAAGCATTTCGTGCGGAGGTTTTTTCGCGCCGCCGGTGCGCCGGTCTCCGGTTGCACCCCGGTCGTTTTCCGCTATGCTGGCGGGGACGGCCGAACCTCCGCCCTCTGCGACCGCCCCGGAACCACTTGTGCAACACCCAGCAACCGCCTCCCCGCAGGACGAATACGAACGCCATTTGGCCGAGCGCGCCCGCTCGCGCGCCCGCCTCCGGGTCCGCGAACGGGTGACGGGCTTCACGCGCCTCGGCGTGTTTCTCGCCGGCCTGGCGCTGGCCGGAGTCGCCTTCGGATTGCACTTGGTCTCGGCGTGGTGGTTGTTCGTTCCCGGAATCCTTTTCTCCGTCTTGCTCCTCCTGCACGAACAGGTCACGCGCGCCTATTACCGCGCCGGCCGGTCCGTCGCTTTTTATGAGCGCGGTTTGGCGCGGCTGCACGACGACTGGCGCGGCAAGGGTCAGACGGGGCAGCGCTTCCTCGACGAGAGCCACCCCTACGCCGCCGACCTCGACCTGTTTGGTAAAGGTTCGCTGTTCGAGCTGCTTTGCACCGCCCGCACGCGGCACGGCGAGGAGACGTTGGCGGCGTGGCTGCGCGGCCCGGCGACGCCGGAGGAAGTGCAGGCGCGGCAAGGTGCCGTCGCGGAACTGCGGCCACTCCTGGACCTCCGGGAAGAACTCGGCCTGCTCGGGGCCGACATCGGCGGCGGCGCGGACTTCACCGCCCTGGTCGCCTGGGGAAATGCCGAGCCAATCTTGACCCGGCAGTGGCCGCGCTGGGTCGCCCTGGCGATCGGCTGTGTCGTCCTGGTCGCGCTGGCCGGCGCGTTGCTGCTGGACTGGGGGGCCATCCCGTTCGCCGTGGCTGTCGCCGTGGAACTGCTGTTCGCCTGGTGGCTGCTCGACCGCGTGGGCCGCGTCCTCTCCGTCGTCGAGAAACGGGCGCGCGACCTGGCGCTACTGTCCAACGTATTGGCCTGCCTGGAGCGCGTGACGTTCCACTCGCCGCGGCTGGCACAACTGAAAGCGGTCCTCGACGCGCCGTCGGCTTCGGGCAAGGTGGTGGTGCCGTCGCAGCGCATTGCGCGGTTGGGCAACCTCATCGACCTCCTCAATTCGCGCCGCAACCTGCTCGTCGCGCCGTTCGCATATCTCTTTTTGTGGGGCACGCAAATGGCCCACGCGCTGGAGGCGTGGCGTCAGGAATCCGGCAAGGCCGTCGGCCCGTGGCTGGACGTGGTGGGCCAGTTCGAGGCGCTCTGCGCGCTCGCCGGCTACGCTTATGAAAACCCGGACGACCCCTTTCCGGAAGTGGTGGCAGGCGAGCCGTGCTACGACGGCGACGGCCTCGGTCATCCCCTGATACCGAAGCAGCAATGCGTTCGCAACGATTTGCGGCTGGCCGACGGGTTGCGGCTCCTGGTGGTGAGCGGTTCCAACATGTCCGGCAAAAGCACGTTCCTGCGGACAGTCGGCGTCAATGCGGTGCTGGCCCTGGCCGGCGCGCCGGTGCGGGCACGGCGGTTACGGTTGTCGCCGCTCGCCATCGGCGCGACGTTGCGCGTCGAAGATTCGCTGCAAGAGAACCGGTCGCGCTTCTTCGCGGAGGTGTTGCGCATTCGCCAGGTGGTGGAGCTGTCGCGCGGGCCGACGCCGTTGCTGTTTTTGCTGGACGAGCTGTTTTCGGGAACGAATTCCAGCGACCGGCGGGTCGGCGCGGAGGCGGTGGTGCGCGGTCTGGTCGAGCGCGGCGCGGTGGGCATGATTACGACGCACGACCTGACGCTGACGCAGATCGCGGACAACCTCGGCACGCGCGCGGCGAACATTCATTTCGCGGACCATCTGGAACACGGCGTGCCCAGCCCGGACTTCGTCGCGCGGCCCGGTGTCGTGCAGCACGGCAACGCTTTGGCGCTGATGCGCGCCGTGGGGTTGGATGTGTGAGGGCGGGAACGCAACGCCGCAAGCGGCAAGACAAGAAAACCCTACAACTGCTGCAAATCCTGGGTCCGAGGCAAATCTTCCAAACTCCGTAGCTGGAACAGCGCCAGGAACCGCGCCGTCGTCGCGTAGACGACCGCGCGCGGGTTGGTCTCTCCGCGCTTGACCGCGACCAGGCCCAAACGCACGAGTTGCCGTAACACGCCGCCCGCATCGCTGCCGCGCAGGCTCTCGACCTCTTGCCGGGTTAACGGCTGCCGGTAGGCCACCAGCGCCAACACATCCAGCGCCGCCGGCGACAACCGCGCCTCGCGCGTCGAACCGTGCAGCCGTTCCGTCACGGCCCGGAAGCGTGGCTGCAACGCCAATTCATAACCGTCGTCGCGCAGCTGGACGCGGTAAGGCCGGCCCTGCCGGCGGTAGTCGCGGTTCAGGTTTTCGACGATTTCCTTGAATTGTTCCGGCGTCAGGCCGCGCACCGCCTCGCAGGCGCGGACCGCGGTCAGCGGCGCGCCGCCGACGAATAGTAACGCTTCGATGATGCGCGGCAACGGCGGCGGCACCGTCGAATGAGACGAGTCAGTCATGTCCCCATTGTATTGCCGCTTGCGGCGTTGCGGCTCAGCTCCCCATGTTTTGCAGGAACGAAAGGCCGACCGCGAGCCGGCCGTCCAGACAAGGTTGGACGCTCACCACCTTGGCCCGCACGTTCAACGGCGCGGCGGTGCTCGACCACGGCAGTTGCAAACAAACCTGCGGCGTCGGCGGCCGGCAGGGCAGGTACAAACCCATGCCGTGCGGCGAAATGTCGCGACCGTCTGCGGGGATCGAGTCGCCCAGGCCTTGCCCCTCGTAGACGGGGTACACCTGCACCGGCTGCTCGAACGGCAGACGCTCTTCCCCGCGCCGTTCCGGGCCTGCCTCCAGAAAGCTGCGGAGGCTTTCCAGGATTGGGGGGCCGGCACTCTCCAGCAAATGGGCCGCCTTACGCTTGCTACAATCCTGCGGCTCGATGCGAATGACGACCTCGGCCAGCGCCACCTTCGGGTCCTGCGCAAATCGGCAATGCACTTCGACCGCCAGGGTCGGCCACACGCCGAAGAAGCGTTCGATCAGGCTCCCCCGGATCGGCACATGGTAGACGCAAGTGCCGCCCTTGGCGTTGACCAGCTCGGCACACCACTGGTCGCGGAAGCCATCGAGTTTCAGCCGGACCAGGCTCGGCACCAGGCGCGCGAAGCAGCGGTGTTCGATCTGCATGCCCGGTTTGAGCAAGTAGCGGACGCCGTTTTGCTCGCGGACCTGGCGGTCGCCGGCGGCTCTTTGAACGAGCTTATCGACCGCCGCCAGGATCGACACCTGCGCCGGGGCTGGCACGCGTGCCGCGTTCGTGACGACGCGCGGGCCGTCGGCGGCCGGCGCGGCGCGGGTCGGGACCGGCGTCGGCGGCCGCTGGTTCAGCCGCTTCACGACCGCGGCCGACGGCGGCTCGGTTCGTGGCAGCCCCCCGGCCTCCAGGGCGTCGATCAGTTCCAGGCAGCTGCCGAACCGCTGGTCCGGGTCGGGGTGCAGCGCGCGGAGGATCACGGGTCGGTCGGTGGCGGGCAGCATGCCGAGGTCCGGCTTGCCGCGCAGCCGCGGCGACGCCATTTGTCGGGGATTCATGTTGCGGAACGGGTGGATGCCCGTCAGCAATTCCTGGTAAATCAGTGCCAGGCTATACTGGTCGGCGGCGCGCGTGATCTGGCGGTCGAACAGTTCCGGCGGCGCGTAGCGGGCGTTGAGCGCACCCGGTTGGTGGCCGGCCGGCAGCCAGAACAACTCCACGAGGCCGAAATCCGCGATGCGCACCCGGCCGTCGATCAGGTACAAGTGGCGGGGCGTCAGGCCCAGGTGTTGCACGCGGTAGTTCCGAAACAGGCCGTCCAGCGCCCCGGCCACGCCGCGCAGGTGGTCCAGCAACTCGAACCGCGGCACGCCTTGTTGGCCGGCGCGTTGGCATTCTTTGAGCCGCGTTAGCAGCGTCTGGTCGCCGCCCGCGTAAATCAGGGCGAGACGCGGGCCGTTTTGCTCCACGTCCAGGAGTGCCAGAGCCGGATGCCGGAGGACGCGCAGGCGGTCGGCGGGTCGGGCTTCCCCTTCGTCGTCGGTGGCAGCCAGATCGAAGATAAACCGGATCGTACAAGGCTTGCCGGCCGGCGTCTGCCCCCGCCACAATTCGCCGCCCGGCAGCCGGCCCACGCATTCCAGCAAGCGGCAGTTGGTCAACGCGCCAACGGGCGCGGCACCGGCACCGGCTGCGGGCCGGGCCCTCTCCCCCGGCATCCAGGTCGAGTCGTGCCGCTCGGCGGCCGTCAGCATCGCCGCCAACCCCGGCCCGTTGGGAGTCACGGCCAGCTCGCCCAGGTCGAGGTCGTGGGCAGTCGCCAGCTTCGGCTGTTGCGTGTTGCCGGCCACGTCGAGGTCGGGGAACGACGCCTTGGACAGCGCGATGTTCGTCGAGGACACGGGTGCCGCCGGCTCCATGGCGTTGACGAAATCGAGGCACGTTGGAAACCGCTGGGTCGGGTCCTTGGCCAGCGCGCGATTGACGGCAGGCCGGTCACACGCCGGCAGCAGGTCGAGGTTGGGCTGGCCCTGGGTGTGTTGCATGGCCAGCTGGCGAAAGTTCTTGCCGTTGAACGGCAGCACGCCCGTCAGCATTTCGCAGTAGGCGATGGCGAGGCTATATTGGTCGCAGAACAGGCCGACTTTGCCGAGAAAGCTCTCCGGCGCGGCGTACAACGGCGTGACCGCGCCCAGCTGAATGGAGTGCGGGGCCGCACCGCTCAACTCGGCCAGGCTGTTCACCAGGCCAAAATCCCCAACCTTGACGTGGCGGCCGACGAGGAACAGGTTGCGCGGCTTGACGTCGAGGTGTTGCAGGCCGTAGTCGTGGGTCATCAGGTCGAGGACTTCCGCGGCCTCGCGCAGGTAGCCCAGCAGGTCGGCCCGCGGGATGCCCGGCCGCCCGGCCCGGCGGTAGTCGCACAGCAGGTCGTACAGGCTGCGGTCGGCCAGTTCGGTCACGATGACGAGGTCGCCGTCCACGACTTCGACGCGCTCCATGGAGAGGAGGAAGGGGTGGCGGATCGATTTGACGTGTTGTGGAGGGCGCGCAACTCCTGTTCGGCACCGTTGCTGTCGGCGGCGACGTTGTTGCCGGTGCCGGCGACGATTTTGATCGCCTTGACCAGGCCGCCGGGCGCCTCGCACTTCCAGACTTCGCCGTAGCCGCCCTTGCCCAGGGGTTCGAGCAGCCGGTAGCCCGGAATCGGCTCGGAGTTAACAGTTCGGACCGCCGTCATCGTCATAACCTTTGCCTGGATCCGGCGCGGCCGCAGCCGCCGCGCGGGAACGGGGAACGCCCTCGGACGGGAAGGTCAAAGGAACTCGCGGTAGTTATTTGCCGGCCAAGGCAGGTCGGCTAGGGTGCAGCCGCGCGGAGGGGGCCGGGCGCATGCACTCAGGCAAAGCCTAGTTCACAGATTCGCGCCGGGCGCAAAATCGCGTTCGGAAATGGGCGGGGCGTGAAAACAGCCTGATGGTTTCGGTGAACCCGACGCCGGCAGTAACCGCGTCCGCAAATTTGGCGCTCATTGTCCCCTGAACTGCTCTCTTAAAAACGCCCCGCACCTGCGCACAATGGGTGATTGCCTCTTCGCCGACGCCGCGCGCCTTGCCCGGCGGGTGAAGTGACTCTCCCATCCCATCCGAGGCCGCCATGAAAAAGTCAAAGCTCGACTCCGACGCCCCGTCGTCCACCGACGCCGACCGTCCCGCTTCGGCAACGCCGGACACCGACACCAAACCAGGTCACGACGCCCGCGGACGATTCACCGCGGGCAATGCGGGCGGGCCGGGCAACCCCTTCGGCCGGCGTGTCGCGGAACTCCGCACGGTCTTCCTGGAAGCGGTCACGCGCGAAGATTTGCAGTCCATCGTGGCCAAGGTCGTCGAAAAAGCCAAGGAAGGCGACCTGGCCGCGGCTAAATTGCTGCTTCAGTACACGATTGGTAAACCGGCGGAGACCGTGGACCCCGACACGCTCGACGTGCAAGAGCTGGAACTGTATCAGCGTGCCCCGGCCCCCGGCGCGCTCCACGAACTGCTCGCCGCGCGGCTGCCGACCGAACTGGCCTGCAACCTGATGCGCCTAACGTTGCCTTGCGTCACCGCCAGCCTGGCCGACGCCGTGAGCGCGGAACTGCTCAAGCCCGCCGACCCGGAAGAGGCGGAAGTAGCCGACATGGACGACGACGAGGTGTTCGCACGGTTGCAAGCGGCCGAGCGGGCGAAGGAAGCGGCACGCCACCAGGCTGCTCGTCCGCACCAAAATGAGGACCACTGCGGCCCGGCGACACCCGCACCGTCACCAAACGGAGATTCGCGACCCGCGCGGCCGGAAGGGAACGGATCGACCGCGAACGGCAAGCACGACCCGTCCACGAATGGCACGACGAACGGCCAGACCGACGACCCCGGCACGCGCAAACGCTACCCCTTCGGGTTGTAGCCGTTTGCCCCAGTTCCGTTCCGCGATTGTGACGCTCATCGACTGATGGGCCGGCGCAGATTCCCCGCGCAGCGGTTTAGTACGTTGCTAGCAGTGTACCGTCTCGGCGTTTGGCGAAGGAAGATGTCGCCACGCCCTCCGGTCGAGTGTTGCCGCCCGGCGGATGCAGGCGATGGAGGTCAGGGAGATCGTTGGGGAAACCCATGAGTCGTCGATAGAGCGATGGATCGAAGCGCTCGGCTAGCGCAACGATGCCGATCCAAAGGAGGCGGAACTCCGTGGACTGCGGGCTATCCAGGCCGAGCCGTTCGATCAACCGGGCGGCCTCCGGTGTGTCGGCGTGGATCACTCCGTCTTCCGTGACTCGCACGCCGGGGTCGAGCAACACGGCTGTTGCGTCTGGCACGTTGCGCTTGCCTTTCACCGCGTTACAGGACGCGCACGCATAAAGGAGATTGTCATAAGTCCGCTCTTGTTCGGGATGGAAGGTGACGGGAAGAAAATGGTCGATGTCGAACGTGCCAACCACGCGACCCCATTGCTCGCGAAATAGACAGTAAACACAGCGAAACGCGAACTCGTCGCGGAGCCACGGGCGATAGCTCTCGACGTCTGCGTAGCCCCGGGGTCCGTGGCGACGGACGTGCGGCTGGAAAGGGTAACGGAAGGCGGTCATGCGCTATTTACCGCTGATCTGCTGTTGGGCCTTGGCCAGAAGTTCTTGATGCAATCGCCGGGCATCCTCCAACGGTAGAGGGGCGACCCGTTGGCGATAACGCAGCATCTCCTCTTGCAGTCCAAGCAGTTCAACCCCTTCCTGGGGTGTCAAAGCGCCTGCGTATTTGCGGTCGATCAATTCGCAACGCCGGGCGTTCTTGGCGTCCGTCCAGTCTACCGAATTCAATGCCGTGCCATTAGTCGCTTTAGGTAGAGGAACGACGCAGGCGACGGGTTGCCCCGACAACTCCAAAACGGCGCCCTCGGGGGGGACTGACAGGCCCAATACGAACTGGCGCACCACTTCGGGCTGGCCGTCCAACCGAATGTGCTTCATGGCGGATTCCTCGTGCTTCAGACGACTGCAATGAAACTGCCGCTATTATACGCGCAGCGTCATGACCACTTGTGTCAAGTTGCCCCGCGGTGAGTATATTTCTTTGGACCCCAAGCGATACACCCGAACCTGCGCATGCAGAAGGAAGATGTCGGCTTGTGGAGCAGGCGACTGCGGCTTAAAATACCTCCATGATCCGCATTGCAGACGACATCGGGGTAGGAGGAAGCGATGCCGATTCACGACTGGACCCGCGTCGATGCGGGCATCTTTCATCACTTTCACCTCGAATGGATCGCCGAAATCTCGCGCGTGTTGAACCGGGGACTTTTGCCGCCGAACCACTACGCTCTGGCCGAAGAGGTCGCCGGCCCGATGGAGCCGGAGGTGACGGAAATCGATCTCTACGCCGCCAAGGCCAAGGCGATTGTCATTCGCCACACCAGCGACCACCAGATCATCGCGGTATTGGAAATTGTGTCGCCAGGGAACAAGAGCAGCCGGCAGCGGTTACGGGCATTCGTGGAGAAGGCCGAAAATCTACTGCGGGCGGGCGTTCACTTGCTGATCGTTGACCTGTTCCCGCCCGGATCGCGGGACCCGCAGGGCATTCACAAGGCCGTCTGGGACCAGTTCCTCGACAACGATTTTGAACTGCCATTCGACAAGCCGCTCACCCTCGCCGCCTACACCGGCGGTCCGTGGGCTGAAGCCTTCATCGAGCCAACCGCGGTGGACGCGCCTCTGGTGGACATGCCCTTGTTTCTGGCACCGGACGTTTACATTCCGGTGCCGTTGGAAGCGACCTACCTGTCCGCCTGGGATGCCGTGCCGGATTTTTGGCGCAACGTGCTCACGATTCCGCTTTAGCTGGCTGAACCCGCTCTCGTAGCCGCAAGCGGGGGGGGGGGGGGGGGGGAAACCCGCCCCAGACCCCCACCCGCACCCGGGGGGGGGAGGGGGGGGGGGGGTAATTGTGGGGGCGGGGTGGGCGTAGGGGGGGCGGCGCACCCCCGC
>JBBRLG010000243.1:0-10605 GCA_038231495.1 Gemmatales bacterium
GCTGCGGGCGAGAAGACCAGCCTACTGGCGCTTCACAAAGCGCTTCTGAAGAAGGGCGTGCCGCACGAGGAAGCGTTTCGGGCGGTGCTGGCGCGGGTACTGGTCTCCCCAGCGTTCCTGTTCCGGATCGAACAGGCCCCATCGGGCAAGGAATCTGGCCCGGTCAACGACTGGGTACTGGCCACCCGGCTCAGCTACTTCCTGTGGTCGTCCGCGCCCGACGACGAACTACGCCGGCTCGCCGCGGCGGGCAAGCTCCACGATCCAAAATTGCTCGCGGAGCAAACCCGGCGGATGCTCAAGGACGACCGCCTGCGCGCACTGGCGGTCGAGTTCGGGACGCAATGGCTGCACGTCCGCGGCTTCGACGAACTCAAGGAGAAGAACGAGAAACTGTTCCCGATGTTCGACGCGAATTTGCGAAAGGCGATCTACGAGGAATCGGTCCTGTTCTTCCAGGACCTGTTCCAAAGCGACCGGGCCGTGACGCAAATCCTCGATGCCGATGCCACGTATCTCAACGAAACGCTGGCCAAACACTACGGCATCCCCGGCGTGACCGGCCCCGAGTGGCGGCGAGTCGAAGGCGTGCAAAAGCATGGGCGCGGCGGCATCTTGGGGCTAGCGAGCGTGCAGGCGACGCAGTCCGGGGCGTCGCGGACCAGCCCCGTCCTCCGCGGCAATTGGGTGGTCGAAACGCTGCTCGGCGAAAAGCTGCCGCGCCCGCCGGCGAACGTCCCGAAGCTGCCGGAAGAGGAGGGCGGCGCGGACCACCTCACAGTACGGCAAGAGGTCGAGAAGCACACGCGGTTGCAAGAGTGTGCGATCTGCCACCGGCGGATCGACCCGTTCGGCTTCGCCCTGGAGCGCTACGACCCGATCGGCCGGCGGCGCGACAAGGACCTCGGCGGCCTGGCGGTCGATTCCCACTCGAAGTTGAAAGACGGCACCGAGTTCGACGGCATCGACGGCCTGCGGGCCTACCTGCTGACGAAGAAGAAGGACGTAATCGTGCGGCTGTTCTGCCGCAAGCTTCTCGGTTATGCTCTAGGACGGGCGGTCACGCTGTCGGACCAGTCGCTGATCGACGAAATGGTCGCGGAACTGAACACGAACGACGGTCGGCTGTCGGCGGCAGTGCTGACGATCGTGCGGAGTCCGCAGTTTCGTATGGTGCGGGGCAGTGAGTTCATGGAATAGCCGACGACTCACCGGAAGGGAGGGATTTTGTCGCTTCGTGATTTCTGGGTCAACGTCCGCGTGGCGTCCGGGTTGCCGTTGTACCAACCGGTCGTCGATTTACCGAAACTCGATCCGGGCCAGATCGAACAGAACCTGCGTGCTTCCGATCGCTGGTTGACGCCGAAGTCGGTAGAGGGGTTTAACGTAGTAGATTTTTCCTTCCTTTCCCAGCCGGAAATCGACGCACTGACGGAACAGGTTCGGCGGTTTCGCAAGGTTGCCTTCCAGGTGCCGTGGGACACCGCGCCGACGCCGGAGCAGGTGGAACAGGCAATACCATCCTTGGTGAAAATCATCGAGATGCTCGAATTTCACCGGTACGGCGACGCTGAGGCTTATCGCCTCGGCCGACAAATCGAGAACGCGATTCAAAGCCGTCGGCCGCCGATGTTGGTCGAGTTGCGGTTCTATACGGGACCCGACAGCACCGGCGATCCCGGCCTTTGGATTTATTCCATCCTCGAAGAGGGAACCGTGGAGGAACCGGCCTATTGGCAGAAGGTAAAGGCCATCGACAGACTCCTCGACTCCGAATCACGTAGCGTGGCACCGGAGCGGTGGCCCTACACGCATATACGCACGGTGTCCGAACAGGCCGAGATTGAGGGAACGCCAGTGCCATGAGCCTTCACGACGACCTGTTGGAGCACGCCTCCCGACTTGCTACGTTGGACCCGCGTCGCCCGAAACAAGTAACCCTGCGTCGGGCCGTGTCGGCTGCTTACTATGCCTTGTTCCACCTGCTGACTTCCGCGGCGTCACGGCTGTACGCCCGCGACTCCAGGTTACTTGCTCGTATCAACCGCACCTACAGCCATGCGGACCTGAAAAAGGTGTCGACGTTTTTCGCGAACGACAAGCTTCCTAAAGCCTTGCAATCCACGCGCGGCGGCTACTTAACGCCTCCGGAGTTGCGCAGCGTCGCTACCCTCTTCGCAAAACTCCAGCAGGCAAGGCATGAAGCGGATTATGAACTGACTCAGAGGCTAAGCCGCCAGGATGCGCTTCGTTGTGTGGCGTGGGCGCGGGAGGCGTTCGCCGATTGGGAGAGTGTGAAAAAGACCGACGACGCGCGGTTATATCTCGCCTGCTTCCTCCTCTGGAAGCGCTGGGACGACGAACCGCGCTAATCCAGGATTGTAACCGTTCACCGGCATCATCTTCTCCCCCCCTTACGAAGCGGGGGTAGGGGGGGGTTAAGAACGATTGAAGTACTCCGTCAGGGCGCTCTCTCCACCCCCCCTACCCCCCCTTCGCAAGGGGGGAGTGAACGTTTATCCAGGATTCAACCTTTGGCTGGATCATACGATGATGAAAAGTGCTACAAACCCGCTCTACCCCCTTTCCCGCCGCACCTTCCTGCGCGGCCTCGGCGTGACGATGGCTCTGCCGTGGCTGGAGTCGCTGCCGGTGTGGGGCGACGACCACTCGTCCGAGCCGCCCGTGCGGTTTGCCTGCCTGTTCTCCGGCAACGGTTTTCACAGCAAGGAGTGGTGGGCCAAGGGCGAAGGCACCAAGATGGAACTCGGCAAAGTGCTCGAACCCCTACGGCCGTTCCGCGAGAAGCTGCTGTTGCTGCGCGGCCTGTATAACCAGGAAGCGCTGATCGGCGGCATTCACAGCTGTCAGACCGGGAACCTGCTCACCGGGGCGCACCTGGCACCTGCCGGGGAGATCAAGTCCGGCGTCAGTTGCGACCAGGTGCTCGCCGAGCGGCTGAAGGACCAGACCAAGGTGCCGAGCCTCGTGCTGGGGTGCGAGCCGTCCATCGCGGCCATCCACAAAAACTACTCGATGATCTACAGTTCGCACATCTCGTGGAGTTCGCCCTCGACGCCGACGCCGCTCGAGCTGTACCCGGCCCTGGCCTTCGACCGGCTCTTTCGCGACGAGGTCGGCCGCGCCGACAAGAGCGTGCTGGACGCCGTGATGGCGGACTCCGTCGGCCTGCGCAACACGGTCAGCAAGGCGGACCAGCGGCGGCTGGACGAGTACCTGTCGTCCGTCCGCGAGGTGGAGCAGCGCATCGACCAGGCGGGCAAGACCGGCCGGTTGCAGGGGTGGCGGCCGACCCTGCTCAAGCCGGACATGCCGCGCCCGGCCGACGGCATCCCGCAGGACATCGACCAGCACATGCGGCTGATGTGCGACATCCTCGTCCTCGCGTTCCGGACCGACACCACGCGCGTTTGTACGCTGAAGCTGAATAACGACCACTCGTCGCTGCGGTTCCCGCATTTGAAGGTGGATTACATGATCCACCACCTGCTGTCGCACTCCGACGGCGACGACTGGCTCAAGGTGAACCGTTTCTTCGCCGAGCAATTGGCGTATATCGCGGGCAAGCTGGACAAGGTACAGGAGGGCGAGCGCACGCTCCTGGACAACTCGATGCTCCTGTACTGTTCCAGCATGATGACCGGCAACCACGAAAACAACCAGTTGCCGGTGGTGCTGGTCGGTCGCGGCGGCGGCCTGATCAAGACCGGCCGCGTACTCGATTTCCTGGACAAGCCGAACCGCAAGATGTGCAGCCTGTACCTGTCGCTGCTGGACAAGGCGGGCGTGCGGCTCGACCGCTTCGGCGACTCGAAGGAACGGTTGACGGAGATTTGAGGGACGGTAGCCGCGGTTAAACGTAAAATTGTACGGCACTGGCCGCGACATCCACGGATGAGTTCGCTATAGTAAGCCGTGCCGTCTTTCACATCGCATAGGGATGGCAGGGCCGGGTGGTATGCGAGTCCCACCCGGCCCATTTTACATTCCCGCCGATGCCTGGCCACTGCTGCGGATACCGCGACACGGATCGGGGTTCAATCGGGCTTGTGCAACGGCGGCTCGATGACCACGCGGAAGCCGGTGAACGGACTGGCCGCGCGGTAGAACTGCACCAACGGCGTCGTCTGCTGGTATTCCAGGTTCTCGTAACTCAACGGCGGTTTCACGCCCGGAAGCTGGCCGCGCAGGATCACCAGCGTGCCCTTCGGCGGGATTGCCAGCGGTATCTCTTTTTCGTGGACCTTTTCCTTCTCCGCGTCGCTGCCCTCCTCCGCCGTCAGGTCGCGGGTGAACTCCCAACCGTTGGCCGTCAGGTCCTGAACGCCGTAGGGACTCGCTCCCACCGGCCCGGCCTTGCCGCCACCCGGAACGAAGCCGATCGCCTTGTCCCACTGCCGCCGCGTCGGCAGCCGCCCGCCGAGCTTCCGCGCCGCCGTGTCAGCCTGTTCCGCCGTCATGCGCACGGCGGGTAGGCCGTCCATTGGCCGCCCCCCGCCGGCCGTCAGTCCGGCGTACAACTCATTCGACGCCTTGCCGCGCATCAGGTAGAAGGACGGCGGATCACTCGGCTGCTCGCGACGTACCAGGACGAAAACCGTCCGCGGCACGCCCGCTGCCGTGGACTCGATCTCCCGATGCCAGCTCCGTTTGTCCGCGTCGGTCACGATCTCCGTGGCGGCCACGGGTTGAAAGGTGGCCGGCAACCACGCAGCACGGACATCCGCTGCGACCGTAGAGGGCTTGGTAGTGGCGAGGGGGGTGCTGACCGCCAGGCTTGGGGAAGATGCAGGTGACGTATGCCCCGTCACCAGCCAGAGCAGAATGGGCACGCCGCCCAGCAGCAGGACCAGTAGCCCCACCGCGGCCAGGATTTGGCCCACCGGCCGTTTCTTGGGCTGTTCCTTGCCCCGTGGCTTTTGCGTCTGCACGCCGGCGGGCGGCGTCGCCGGGGTCGCCGCGTCCAGGCGAGGCCGCTGGTGTGGCAGCAGCGAATCCATGTTCTCCGTCGCGCTCGTGTTCTCCGCCCCATCCGGCCGCTCCGGCGGGACGACGGCCGGCCGTTCCGGCACCGACACGAGCCGTTGCGTGCCGCTGCCCTTGCCGCCCGGCTGCGCGGCGGTCTCCGACGGCCCGCCCCGCGACGCGGCCATGTTCCGGCCGCGCGTGGCGGCGACGCCGGTGGCCAGTTCCAACTCGCGCACGAAATCCATGCAGGTCGGGTAGCGGCTGTCGGGTTGCTTCGCGAGCGCCACCAACAGCACCTGCTGCTCCGGGTCGGGCAACGGCGCCAGGTCGGGCGTGTGGTCGAGGTGGTCGAACATGACACTGGCGTAGTCGGTGCTGGTGAACGGCCGGCGGCCCAGGCGCAGCTCGGCGTAGGTGTAGGCCAGGCTGTACAGGTCGCTCGCCTTGCTCGCCTTGCCGCGCCACACCTCCGGTGCCATGTACGCCGGCGTGCCCGAACCGCTCACCGTGGCCAACAGCTGCTCCTGGTGCCGGGCCAGCCCGAAATCCGCGAGGCGCACGTGCTGGTCCACGAGCAGGATGTTGTCCGGCTTGATGTCGCGGTGCAGTACGCCCTTCTCGTGCAGGTAGTCCAGCGCCTCCGCCGACTCCTTGAAGTAGAAAAGGAGTTCCGGCAGCGGAATAGTCGTTTTTTGCTTGTGGCACTCCTTGAACCGCTCGCGCAGACTGCCGTCGGCGAGGTCCATAACGATGTAGAGGCGGTCTTCCTCGGAGTAGGTGGCGTGCGTCTTGACGAGGAAGTGGTGCTTGAGTTCCTTGATGACGTTGAGCGACCGCTCCTCGCGCAGGCGTTCCTCGTGGTCGGCGGGGCGGGTGATGATTTTGACGGCGACGTGGAAGCCGCCGGGGGCGCGGGCCCGCCACACTTCGCCGAAGCCGCCGCGGCCGATGAGCTTTTCCGGGACGTAGCCGGCGGGGATTTGCGGCAGGTAGCTACCGGTCATAGGCTGGACACTCGCGGGCAGGATGGTCGGGGCGTCCTGGGTGGCGGCGGCGTTGGCAAGGGTGGGCACCGGGTTGGCCGCGACCAGGCGCTGCAGCTCCTCGAACGGCAGCGGGAAGCGTTCTTTATACGACGCCAGCGCCGGCCGGTCGCCGTAGCGTTGGCGGACGCGGTACTCCTCGTAAAGCAACTCGGCCGCAGGGGCGTCGGCGGGGCCGAGTTCGGGGAACTTTCGGAGGTATTGCTCCAGGGTCCAGCCGCTGCCTTTGCGCCAGCGGATTTCCAACTCGGTCTTGACGAACTCGCGCAGGACGACGGGCCGCAAGGGGTCGTCGGCGGACGGCAGGAGTTGCGCGAGGTCGAAGTTCTCGGCCTTCCCCCACGCTTCTTCCAGCATTTCGGCCAGGGATTGCAGGCGTTGCCAGTCCTCGGTCTTCAAGGCGGTCTCTCGTCGGAAGGGTTGCGGTCTGATAATGGGTTATTGTATGCAGCGAAGGATCGGGTGTCGGGTGTCGGGTGTCGGGTGTCGGAATTGGCTGACAGCTAATAGCTGACAGCTAACAGCTATTTTGATTCCCTCTTCCGACACCCGACCCCCGACACCCGACCCCCGACATCCGACACCCGACACCCGATCTGGGAATATGCCCGCATGATTTCGCTCGAAGCACGCCTGAAACAACACGCCCACACGCTGGGCTTTGACCTGGCCGGCGTCGCCCCGGCGACCGCGGCGGACGGCTTCGACCGCCTGCGCGACTGGCTGGACAACGGCTTCGCGGCGACGATGGAATACCTGCACCGCCACGGCAACGCCCGGCGGCACCCGGCGTCGATTCTGCCGAACGTGCGCGGCGTCGTGATGGTCGGCATGAACTACAAGCCCGCCGACGAACACGAACCGCCGCCCGGTCACGGCAAAGTCGCACGGTACGCCCGCGGGTTGGATTATCACGACGTACTGCGCGACCGCCTTAAACGGCTGCTGGCGTGGTTGCAGGCCGAGCGCCCCGGCTGCCGCGGCCGTGCCGTCGTGGACACCGCCCCGCTGCTGGAGCGCGATTTCGCCCGGCGTGCCGGCCTCGGCTGGTTCGGTAAGAATACCATGCTGTTGAACAAGCGGCTCGGCAGTTACTTCTTCCTCGGCGCGCTGCTCGTCGATATTCATTTGGAGGCCGACGCCGTTCACACCGCCAGCCATTGCGGCACCTGCACGCGCTGCCTCGACGCCTGCCCGACCGCGGCGTTCCCGGCGCCGGGAGTCCTCGACGCGCGCCGCTGCATCAGTTACCTGACCATCGAGCGGAAGGACGACATTCCCACCGACCTGCGCGACCGGCTTGACGGCTGGGTCTTCGGCTGCGACGTTTGCCAGGAGGTGTGCCCCTGGAACCACAAAGCACCGGCGGGCCTGGTGCCGGAGTTGCAACCGCGGCCAAACCTCGAAGCACTCGACCCGCTGGAGGTGTTGCGGATGTCGGAGGACGACTTTCACGTCCGGTTTCATGGCACGGCCCTGATGCGGACCCGGCGGCGCGGCCTCCTGCGCAACGCGGCCTTGCTGCTCGGCACGGCCGGCGACCCGGCGGCCCTGCCGGCGCTGCGGCACGCCTTGTGCGACGACGAGGAAGTGGTGCGCGAGGCGGCGCGGTGGGCAATTGGACAGATCGAATCACGGCAACCAGTAGGGAGTTGTTGACATGGTCCCCCTCGACAACTCCGCACCGCCGCCGAAGCGTATGGCCCGGCTCGCGCTCCTGTCGTTGGGCGCGGCGTTGTTTCTGGCCGTCGGCGGCCTGGTGCTACAGCAGTGGTTTCCGTTCTTTGGCGGGCTGGTGCTGGCGTTCGGCGAGGCGTCACTCGTCGGCGGCTTGGCCGACTGGTTCGCCGTCCGCGCCCTGTTTGAACACCCGCTCGGCATCCCATTCCCGCACACCGCCATCATTCCGCACAACCGCGAACGCATTGTTAAAAAGATCGGCGAAATGGTGCAGAACGAGTGGCTGCCGCCGTCGCTCGTGACTTCCAAGGTCGAGGCGTTCGACTTCGTCGGCAGCGGCATCATGCCGATCCTCGACCCCCTCAAGCCGCGGCTGCGCGCGGTGGTTCGCAGCGTGGCCCGCGACGTATTGCAAGCGCTGTCGCCGAAGGACTTGGCCGCGTTCCTCGCCCGCGCCGTCGCCGGTGCCATCGAGCCAGCCCGCCTCGGCCCCATGCTCGGCGACCTGACGGCCCGGGCGCGCGAGCAGGGGTGGCTGGAGCCGCTGCTGCGCGAGTGGATGAAGAAACTCTACGACTGGACCGAAACCGACCAGAGCCGCGAAGTGATCCGCAACCGGCTGAGGCAAGCCGCCCACCGCTACCGCGAAGCGGGCTGGTTCAAAAACGTCACGTTCCAGGTCGCGGAGACCTTCGGCGGCGTGGACATCAACCGCGGCACGACGGTGTTGCACGACGAATTGCGCCGCTTCGCTTCCGACCAGCTGGGCGACGAAAGCCCGGTGGCCCAGATCGTGCGCGAGGGGCTGCTGAGCATCGAATCCCGGCTGCGCGACGACCCGTCGTTTTTGCAAGACGTGCAGTCGTTCCTTCTCGAATCGACGACCGGCGACACCACCAAAATGTTGCTCGAACCTCTGTTGACCTCGCTGCGCGACCAGGGTTTGCGCGAGGTGGAAAACGACGAGTCGCGCCTGCTCGACTGGGGCATGGCGCAGCTGGACGACTGGATTCACCGGCTGGCCAACGACCCGGCGGCCCATGCGGAGGTCAACGCCTGGTGCCGACGGCAGGTGGCGGCGCTCGTCCAGAAGCATCACTCGCTATTGGGCGCGCTGGTCGAGGAACAGCTGAACCGGCTGACGGAACAGAACCTGTCGGAAGTGATCGAGGCCCGGGTTGGCGAAGATTTGAACTGGATTCGCTTGAACGGCGCACTGGTTGGCGGTATCGTCGGCATGTTGCTGTTCCTGGCGTTCCGGTTGGTCGAGTTCGTATTTCCCCAACTCGCCCGTTAGCTCCCACCGTTTTTCATCCCCCCTTTCCGACGAGACCCATCCCATGATCGATTCGTGTTTCGCCCTGCTCGCCGCCCTGTTCCTTTTTGCGCCCGCCCAGGGGACGCCGCCGCCGACCTCCGACTGGCCGGAGTTCCGCGGCCCCGCCGGCGAGGGGCGGTATGAAAAGCCGCTGCCGACCGAGTGGGGGCCGGACAAAAACGTCGCCTGGAAGCAAGCGCTTCCCGGCAAAGGCTGGTCGTCGCCGGTGGTGGCGGCCGGCAAAATTTACCTGACCACGGCGGTGCCCGTCGGCGAAAAAGACGGCAAGGAGCTGTCCCTGCGCACCCTGTGCCTCGACGCGGCGAACGGCAAAATCTTGTGGGACCAGGAGGTCTTTCAGGAAGGCGCCAAGGCCCCGGCGGTCCACGGCAAGAACAGCCACGCCAGTCCGACGCCGCTGGTGCGCGACGGCCGCGTCTACGTCCATTTCGGCCACCAGGGGACGGCGTGCCTCGACCTGGACGGCAAAGTGATATGGACAAATACCGATCTCAAATACGCGCCGGTCCACGGCAACGGCGGCTCGCCGGTGCTGGTGGACGACGCCCTGATCTTCAGCTGCGACGGCGGTTCCAACCCCTTCGTCGCCGCGCTGAACAAGGCCGACGGCAAGCTGCTCTGGAAAACGGACCGCAACCTCGGCAAGTCGCAAACGTTCTCGTTTAGCACGCCGCTGGTTATTACGGTGAAGGACAAGAAGCAAGTCGTCAGCCCGGCCAGCAACGGCGTCTGCGCTTACGATCCGGCCACCGGTAAGGAAATCTGGCGCGTCAACTACACCGGCTACTCGGTGATCCCGCGGCCGGCGTTCTCCCAGGGCTTGGTGATCCTCTCGACGGGCTTCATGCAGGCGAAGCTGCTGGCGGTCCGGCCCGACGGCGAGGGCGACGTGACCAAGACGCACGTCGCCTGGACGCTCGCCAAGAACGCGCCGCACACGCCGTCGCCGCTGGTCGTCGGCGACGAGCTTTACCTCGTCTCGGACGCCGGCACGGTCAGTTGCCTCGACCCGAAGACGGGCGCAGCTCACTGGCAGAAGGACCTCGGCGACCGCTTAAAGTTTTCCGCGTCGCCGATCTACGCCGACGGCAAGGTTTACCTGCAGAGCGAGAAGGGCGTCGGCGTCGTTCTCAAGGCGGGCAAGCTGTTCGAGGTGTTGGCGAAGAACGACCTCGGCGAAGACTCGCTGGCCTCCTACGCCGCCGCGGATGGCGCGCTGTTCATCCGCACCGAGCAGCACCTGTACCGCATTCAGGCGAAATGACGGCGGTTCGGATGCGTGCCAGGGCTGCCAGCTCTCGAAACCGCAATCGTTGCCGACCCTTAAACATTCTCGCCGAAGGGCTTCTTTCTGAAAACAGTCGCGGCGACAAGACGGCTTGCTTGGCGTGGCCGACCCCCCGTAGCCGCAAGCGGCTCGCTTGCTGGCTGGACTGCGGCAAACGTAGCCGACCCCCCGTAGCCGCAAGCGGCCCGCTTGCTGGCTGGACTGCGGCAAACGCAGCCGACCCCCCGTAGCCGCAAGCGGCCCGCTTGCCGGCTGGACTGCGGCAA
>JBBRLG010000244.1:0-10554 GCA_038231495.1 Gemmatales bacterium
CGGTTCTTCCCCCGCTCCCTTACGGTCGCGGCTCCGAAGTACCAAGTCTCCAAGGGCAAGCCATGAACCGAGTCGGCGAGCAGTTCGACCGGGCCCAGCGCTACCTGGCCGGCGGCGTCAGTGCCTCGACGCGCGTCAACCGGGCCTTGGGGCACCCGCTGTTCATCGACCGGGCCGTCGGCTGTCGCGTTTGGGATCTCGACGGCAAGGAATACCTCGACCTCTGTTGCAGTCACGGCGCGACGCTGCTGGGCCACGGCGACGCGCGCGTGCGGCGGGCCGTCGATGCGGCCCTCGACCGCGGCGCCGCTTGCTCCTACGAGAACGAACTCCACACCGAACTGGCCCAACTGCTGTGCGAAACGGTGCCGTGCCTGGAGCGCGTCCGCTGCACCGGGTCGGGCACCGAGGCGACGATGCACTGCTTACGGCTCGCCCGCGCCTTCACCGGCCGCACGAAAATCCTCAAGTTCGAGGGCAACTTCCACGGCTACCACGACCAGGTGATGTACGCGATCGGCACGCCGGCCGACCGCCTCGGCCCGGAGGCAGCGCCGGCGGCCTACCCCGGTTCGTCCGGCCTGCCCGCGGGGTTGGACCAGAACCTCGTCGTCGTGCCGTACAACCGCACCGATTTGTTCGAGGCGGCTTTTCGCCGGCACGCCCACGAGTTGGCCGCCGTCGTGTGCGAGCCGGTGTACTACAACGCGGGCTGCATCGTGCCGGACCGGGAGTTCATGGACGCACTCCGCCAACAGACGCGCGCGGCCGGCGTGCTACTGGTCTTCGACGAAGTGCTGAGCGCGTTCCGCATGTGCGCTGGCGGCGCGCAGGAGTACCTGGGCGTCACGCCGGATCTGTGTACGCTGGGCAAGGCGGTCGGCGGCGGCTTCCCCCTGAGCGTGTTCGGTGGGCGGCGCGACGTGATGGACCGCCTCATGCCGGTCGGCGACTGCCAGCACAGCGGCACCTACAACGGCCACGTCGTCGCGGTCGCCGCGAGCCTCGCCGCCGTGACCGCCTACCGCGCACCGGGGTTCTACGACCACATCGGCGCGGTGGCAACGCGCCTGTACGACGGCCTCAACGCGATCTTCGCCCGCCACGGCGGCGCGGGCAGCGTTCACGGCCTGGGGGCACGCTTCGGCGTCTACTTCGGCCTTGAAGGTAGGCCGCGCGACTACCGCGACGCGGTTCACCACCAGCGCGACCAGATGTTGCGCTTCATTGCCGCGGCGATCCGGCACGGCGTCTACTTCCACGACTACGGCGGGGCGGCGTGCCACCACGGCTTCTGCGCGGCGATGACGTTGGGCGACGTGGACGACGCGCTGAACCGGCTAGAGGACGCCGTACGGACGCTGTAGAATTGCCGCGGAGCAACCCTCATGCGCATCGCCATCGGACAACTCTGGCAGGAGACGAACACCTTCAACCCACTGCCGACGACGCGCGCCGACTTCGAGGCATTCGGCATTCTGCGCGGCCCGGAGTTGGTCGAGCGCATGGCCGACACGAACGAACTCGGCGGCTTCATTCAAGCGCTGCGCGCGTGGCCGGACAAGCCGGAAATCGTCGGCCTCGTTCGGCTGCCCGCCTGGCCGTCCGGTCCCTTGACGCCCGATACCTTTACCTGGTTGCGCGAGGAACTGGTCGGTGCCCTGCGCGCCGCTTTGCCGGTCGATGCCGTATTGCTCGCCCTGCACGGCTCCCTGGTCGCGGACGGCACACCCGACGTGGAGGGCGCGCTCCTCGAAGCGTGCCGGGCGCTCATTGGGCCGCGGGTGCCGCTGGTGGCGACGCTCGACCTGCACGCCAACGTCACCGAACGCATGGTGCGCGCCGCCGACGCACTCGTGCTGTACCACACCGCCCCGCACATCGACGTTTTCGAGACCGGCCAGCGCGGCGCGAGGGCGCTGCGGCGCATTCTCGACGGCGCACGGCCCGTGACGGCGTTTCAGAAAATGCCGCTCGTCGTCCCCGCCGAGCGGGCCAACACCCAGGATCCTGAAAGTGTGAGTTACGCGATCCGTGAAATCTTACAAGCGTGGGAGCAGAACCCGCACGTCCTCGCCGCCGGGCTGGCGACCGTACAGCCGTGGCTCGACATTCCCGAACTGGGATCGGCGGTCGTCGTCGTGACGGACGGCGACACCGACCTTGCCCGCGACCGCTGCGCCGAACTGGCGGCTCACGTCTGGCAGCGGCGGCGCGACTATCTGCCGGAATTGGTAACGGTTGAAGAGGGCGTGCGGGCGGCGCTGGCAGAACCGGACGGCCTGGTCGTCCTCAGCGACAGTGCTGACTCGACCACTTCCGGCGCACCCGGCGACAGCTCGCACCTGCTGCGCGAGATGGTCAAGCACGACTGGCCGCGGCCGGCCCTCGTCACGCTGGTCGATCCCGAACTCGTCGCGGAAGCGTTGGGCCGCGGTGCCGGCGCGACCTTCCCGACACTACTCGGCGGCAAGCGCGACCAACGGTTTTCGACGCCGTTGCCCGCGACCGTTTGCGTTGAGCAACTGTTTGAAGCGCGCTTCGTCTTGTCCGGCCACCTGGGTCGCAACTTGCCAATCGACATGGGACTATCGGCGCTATTGCGGATCGGCAATATCCATATCATCGTCACGTCGCGCACCGGGCCGCACTTCGCGCCGCAACTGTTCGAGGCCGCCGGGTTGGACCCGTTCGCCGCGCAACTGCTCGTGGCCAAAAGCCCGTGCGGCTTCCGGGCCGCGTACCAGGCACGGGCCAAACGTATCCTCGTCGTCCGTGCGCCCGGTTGCGCGCCGGCGGACTTTTGGCGTTATCCGTTTCGGAACATTCCGCACCCGCTGTGGCCGTGGGACGAAATCGCGGACTGGATGCCGGCCCCGGTAGTGACGACTCAATAAGTGGAGTTTAGGTAAATTGGGAGGAAATAACGGCGAGCGGGGCGTGTGAACGCACTGGTTCCCGGTACTCCTAGAGCGTACACGCGCCCCGCTGGCTAGGTTTCCGATACTTGCATTCCTGACACCGATTTCTCCCGGTTTCGCTTGGCCTGCCTGCCCCCTGATCGCGTAGAATACACGGAAACTTTCATCGATAGTGGGGCGAACATGGCGACGGACAAGGAGGGCCGGCAACGGGGCACTGACGACACTTTCACCGGCCGGGCCGCGCAACTGGCGGTAATGGCGGAATTGCTACGACTCCGCTGCAACGCCGCCATCCCGGAGGTGGACGTGGGGACCGACGTGTTTGCGTTCAAGGACGACCGGGAGGAGGTCGTCCGCCTTCAGGTAAAGGCCTGTACGGTGCCCTACAACTACGCTAACGGGTCCGGTTACTCGGCGAAGTTCGCCCTGCCGATGAAACAGTTCCATCGCTTGGACGACCGACCCCCGCTCTACTATGCCCTCGCGGTGCTGCGTGATGACAAGTGGATTGATTTCCTCGTTGTGAGCCGAGCGCGGTTGCAGTCCTACTATAACGGCAAAAACAAGTTTGGCTCTTTCAACAAGACGAACGACGACTTGGAGATCACGGTGGAGTTTCGAGCAAAGGTCGAATGCAGCGGGCAGGAACTCAGCGATTGCCGGAACGCCTGGAAATCCCTACCGCCGCTCCAACCGGTCCCTGATCGGGAGCAGGCAGCCCCGAAGGAAGCGGGGTTAGACGCGCCGGCTGACGCCGCCACGCCGCCTCTGCCGGAGCCTGGTCAGGGTTGACTATGGGCGGTGCCGGCCGGCGGCACATAGACCCAGGTCCGGTCGGTGTCGGCGTCAATCACGGCATAGCCGAGGTCGGTTAACTGCTCCAGGCTGAGCCCGGTCAGGGAGGGTACAATCTCCTCGACCAAGTCGCTGAAGCTCCCCTGCGTCTTCAGGAAGTCGTTCCCGATCTGCGTGTTGATGATGGCATTGGTGGCATCCGGTGCCGCGTCCGGAAAGGCTTCCCGGATCATGGCCAGGCTCAGGGGGTGCAGCGCCAACACCGAGCCGTCCGACCGCCGAGCCAGCTGGAATAGGACGGGCCCGAACGGCCCGTTTGAGGGAGGGGCGGCGGTGCGATCAACGCGCCAACCGTTCACCCCGGTCTGCTCCTTGAGTTCGTCGGCGAACTGCTGGGCCTCCTCCTGCGTATTCCACACATACACCCAGTGTCGCCTCGGGTTCTCCGGATCGGGCAGCCGCGGAAGGTTTCCGAGATCCTTCCCCTGCTGGCGCAGCAGGCGCGCATACGCCTCGAACTCCGCGTCTTTCGTTCCCCCCGGCCGGGTAACCGTGAATCCCATGATGGCCTCCGTTCACTTCCGACACAAGTGATTATACCACGCGCCAGCCGCGCCGTGAATTCTCTCCTCACCCTTGGGCCAGCAACCGCGAGCCTCCGGCGCGGCTAGTGCTCCCACCACGCTAAATGTTGGGGTTGGTCTTCTTGCAATCCTCAGAAAAGCCCATCGGAAGCCATTTCGCTACCCCAAGATTTAGCGTGGCGGGGGCACTAGATGCATAGTGGCTGTCAGCTAAGGGAAGCGATTTCATCCAGTCGGACAACGCGCGGGGCGGCTTCGCCGTCCGCGATGTACCGAACCACCAGCGCCCTTTGGATGCCGAGTTCGAGCGCGAACGGAACGCCGTTGAAAGCCGTGCCGTCCTTCAGCGTGACGCGCGACGGTTGCAGGATGCCGGGGCCGCGGTTCAGGAGGCGGAGCAACTCCCGGCCAATCTCATCCGTCGTCATTGGATTTGCCTGGGTGAAGGTGAAGAGTTGGACCGGGTAGACGTAAGCTTGGGCGACTTCGATCGACCCCAGCGAGTTGCCCACGAAGCGGCTCGCCGACCGACCGGGGTGCCGAGCCATGATCCTAAGCACGTCTTTGGAGGCGGGATCGCTCGGGCTGATGACTATAATTTCGGAACTGGAAATCCCGGCCTCGCCGAGCTTCTGCAACGATGCATGAACGGCGCGGTAGGCGGCGGCCGGACCTTCACGGTCGATGAGTTCCGTTGCCACGTACAGAACCCAGTCACCTTCCTCGGCCTTTTTGACCCAGAAGGCGGCCTGCACCAGGTTACCGTCGGCGGCGAACCGCTCGACGAAGCGGCGGCCGTCGTAAATCGGATCGTCTACCAACGTGCTTTGATCCACGGCAGCACCCCTTTCGCAATAGCGTCGTAAAGATCGGTGGCTTTCTTCTCTGTTGTGCCGATCTCGTAACGGCTCTGCTCGCTCCAACCCTTCACGATCTTCCAGGCGGAACTGACGGCGGTGTCCTGGTCCGTTTCATCGTCCAGACCGGCCGCTTTCCGCAACACCGTGAGATCGTGCTTGTAAAAATTCTCCGCGAGCTTCTTGTCGGGAAAACTATCCGACTTCATCAACTGGGAGATGATGCGGATCTTGAGCGCGAACTCCACTGCATAG
The DNA here is from genome assembly GCA_038231495.1 of Gemmatales bacterium. Lineage (GTDB taxonomy): Bacteria > Planctomycetota > Planctomycetia > Gemmatales > Gemmataceae > JBBRLG01. The sequence continues at coordinate 5,416 of JBBRLG010000244.1, forward strand.
CCGGCGAGGTAGTAAGCACCGTCCCAGTCCTTCTGGTCGAGGAGAAGCTTCGCCTCCGTCATGCGGAGGACCATCAGCTTCTCGAAGTCGGCCCGCGATGTGACGACGGTCATGGCCCGGCCGCCCCCTTCTCCGATCACCCCGTCCCCAACACACGCTTCGGTCATCTTATCAATGGGGCCGCCCCGCTACCGAATTTTCAAGCCATCGCTCTTTCGTGGACCTTCATCCACCTGGCTGTTAAAGTGGCCGTGATCCATTCGCAGCCGGCCAGCCCGTTCAATAAGGAGCCATCAATGCGTAGGACTCTTCCGGTGCTCGCGCTTTTGTTGCCTTTGGTTATGCTCTTGCGATTCGCTCCCGGTGCCGAGCCGCAGAAGACGAAGCCGCCCTTCTACGCCGACAAGGCGAACTTGATGGTGTACCTCGATGGCGACGGGAAAGCCGTACCGATCAAGTCGGCCGCGGACTGGCAGAAGCGGCGCGACCACATCCTGGCCAACATGCAGCTCGTCATGGGGCCGCTGCCGCCGGACTCCACCAAGGTGCCGCTCGACCTCAAGGTCGAAAGCGAGGAGACGCTGACCAAGGTCGTCCGCAAGAAGATCACGTTCGCCGTTGAGAAGGACGACCGCGTCACGGCCTATCTGCTCATTCCCCGCGAATTGAAGGGCAAAGTGCCGGCGGTCCTTTGTTTGCACCAAACCACGGCACTCGCCAAGGGCGAGCCGGCGGGAATCGGCGGCGTCAAGGATCTGCACTACGCCCTCGAACTGGCGGAGCGCGGCTATGTCACGCTCGCCCCGGACTATCCGAACTACGGCGACTACAAGATCGATCCCTACGCCCACGGCTACGCCAGCGCGACGATGAAAGGCATCTGGAACCACCTGCGCGCGGTCGATCTCTTGCAAGCCCTGCCGGAGGTGGACGGCAAGCAGATCGGTTGCATTGGCCACTCGCTTGGCGGCCACAACTCGCTCTTCGTCGCCGCCTTCGATTCGCGCATCAAGGTCGTCGTCACCAGTTGCGGCTTCAACGCCTTTCCCAAGTATTACAAAGGCAAGCTGACGGGTTGGAGTCACAAGGGCTACCTGCCGCGCATCGCCAGCGACTACGATTGCGACCCCGCCAAGGTGCCGTTCGACTTCACCGAAATCCTGGGGGCGCTCGCGCCACGGGCCGTGTTCATCAACGCGCCGCTGAAGGACGCCAACTTTGAAGTTAGCGGCGTGCGCGATTGCGTCGCTGCGGCCAAGCCAGTGTTCAAGTTGCTCGACGTGGCCGACAACCTCGAAGTCGTCTACCCCGACGCGGAACACGCTTTTCCGCCGGACGTGCGCGAGCGCGCGTACGCATTCATCGACCGGCATCTCGACCATCGGCCGCCGGACAAGTAAGGATTGTGCCCCAGCGGTTGGGTGCAATTTGATCCGCGGCCCGTCGCCCTTTAGAGAGTCCGGAAAGAATGAGAGGCGCTTCAGTCGGGCCTGCGAGTCCGCAGCGCGAAGCAAGGACGAGCGGCACGGTTCCCGGCATTGCGCGCTCGTCCTTGCTGCGCGCTGCGGACTCGCCGCCTTCGCGATCTCCTTTTTTCCGAACGCTCTTAACCTCGTATCGGTATCCTGTAGCAGCAGGGATCTGTCCACGCACCAAGGGGGAGTAAGACCATGTCAGCCCGATTCACGTACGCCGTCCTTTGCGGCGGCTTTCTTGCCGCGCTTGCCCTTCTCGCACCGGCACGCGCCGACGACGCGGGCAAGTTGGAGCAAATCCACGGCCGCATGCAGAAATTCGTCGATGACAAGGAGATCGCCGGGGCCGTTACCGTCGTCGGCCGCAAGGACGGCGTCGCCTACCACGACGCCGTCGGCAGCCTCGAATTGGAAGGCAACCAGCCGATGCCCAAGGACGCGATCTTTCGGATCGCCTCCATGACCAAGCCGATCACCGCCATCGGCATCATGATGCTGGTCGATGAACACAAGCTGGCGATTGACGACCCGGTCGAGAAGTATTTGCCGGAGTTCAAGGGCCAGATGGTCGTCGCGAGCCGGACCGCCGACACCGTGACCTTGAAGAAGTCGCCGCGGCCGGTGACGCTCCGCGATCTGCTGACGCACACCTCCGGCGTGACCGGACGCCTGCCGGACGGACTGTCCGACCTGTATACGAAACGCAATCACACGCTGGCCGAGGGCGTGATGGCGTTCTCGCAACGGCCGCTCGATTTCGAGCCGGGCACGAAATGGGCCTATTGCAACCCCGGCATCGACACCCTGGGCCGCGTCATCGAGGTCGTCTCCGGCACCTCCTATGAGGATTTCTTGAATGCCCGCATTTTTGAGCCGCTGGCGATGAAGGACACGACGTTCTACCCCAGCGCGGAACAGCTCAAGCGGGTGCCTCCGATTTACAACAAGAAAGACGGCAAACTTGTCCCGGTTGAGAACCCCATCATCGGCCCGCCGAAGGGCGCGAAATACCCCATCCCGGCCGGCGGCCTGTACTCGACGGGTGCCGACCTGGCGAAGCTGTACCAGATGCTGTTGAACAACGGCACACGCGGCAACATTCGCTTCCTGTCCATCGACAGCGTTGCCGCGATGACGAAGTCGCAGACGGGCGACCTGAAGGCGGGGTTCACGGAGGGGATGGGTTGGGGACTGGGCTTTGGCGTGGTGCGGACGCCGACGGGCGTGACGGAAATGCTGTCACCCGGCACCTTCGGCCACGGCGGAGCCTACGGCACGCAGGCGTGGATCGACCCGAAGCAGGACCTGTTCGTCATCCTGCTCATCCAGCGCGGCAACCTGCCCAACTCCGACGATTCGCCGCTTCGCAAGGAGTTTCAAGCCGCGGCGGTGGCGGCGTTGAAGAAGTGATGAAGGAGGAGGGATGAAGGATGAATCAATGCCTGCCTGGTTTTTGCCTTTGCTTCATCCTTCATCCCTCCTCCTTCATCCTTTTTTTGCGTCAAGGGTCCAGGATGTCGTTGAGAACGACCAGGCTGTACCCCTCCCAGCCCTCCCCCGTTGCCTCGGTTTCCCCGGCAGTCGGAGCCTCCGGCAGGACCGGGCAGCCCGCGGACGGGGCCCGTTTCTCTGGCTCGTGCATATCGCACCTCCCTCGGAAAGAAATGGTTCCGGTCCCGAACATTTCAGATCGTACGCGCAAGCGACGGGCAATTCAACAAATTTTCGCCGCCCGGCACCGCCGCCGCTCCCGGACGCAGTAAGAATTGCGGACGGGGCAAACTTGGCGGGCGACGCCTTGGGTGAATTCTCCAATACAAGCTTGAAATTTTGCCCTCGGCGGGCAGGGTTGTGCGGTTTTGCGGCCACCGACTTGGGGAGTGTCGGCATTCAGACGGTGCGGTCGCCGTATTTCCGACGTTCCGGGGAGTTTTTATCATCGTGCTGGCGTTAAAACCCGAAAAGGTAATAAAGACGTTAAGGTTTCCCATTCGCCACGGAGGGCGGGCCGTGACTGCAAATCGTCGTCGTCAATGCAAATGGCTCGCCGCGGCCCTTCTGGCGGCCGCCTTCGGAACCGCCACGCCCGTGCTTGCCCAAGGCATTGTGTTGCCCGGCGTCGGTCCGGTGAACCGCTCGATGGCCGGTGCGTCCACCGGGGCGCCGATCGACGCCGCCGGGGCACTCCACTGGAACCCGGCCAGCATCTCCGGCTTACCCGGCTCGGAAATGATCCTCGGCGTCGAACTGTCCTACCCCCAGATCAACGTGTCGTCGCAAATCCACGCCGGCGCGCTGGGCAACGGTCTGCCGGCGTCTACCATTTTCGGCACCACACGCAGCGATTCGGGGGTCACGCCGTTGCCCACGGTGGCGCTGGTCTACAAGCCCGAGGAGTCGCCCTGGACGTTCGGCCTGGGCCTGTTCACCATCGGCGGCGTCAGCGACAACATCGCCGGCAGCGTCGCCAACCCGGTCGTCTCGGCGCCGCCGCCTCGTGGCTTCGGCGGCGGCCCGATCTACTCCCGGCTGGGCGTGTTACAGGTCGCGCCGACCGCCTCCTACCAGCTGACGGACAAAATTGCTGTCGGCTTTTCCCCGACGATCACGATTGCCGACCTTCAGGTCGATCCCTTTGCTTTCGCCATGCCCAACGACGCCAACGGCGACGGGTTTCCGACGTATTCGGGCGGCACGCACTCCCGGCTGCACTGGGGCGGCGGTTTCCAGGCCGGCATCTATTACACGCCCGATCCGATCTGGAGTTTCGGGTTCAGCTTCAAAAGCCCGCAGTGGTTCGAGAATTTCAAGTTCAACAGTGCCGACGAGGTGGGCAATGGGCGGACCGTGGCGGCCAATTTCCAATACCCCATGATCCTCTCCGCCGGCGTCGGCTACCGCGGCGTCGAGCGTCTGCTGGTGGCGGCGGACCTCCGCTGGATCGACTACAAGGGCACCCAGGGGTTCAAGGACACCGGCTTCGCACCGGACGGCAGCATCAAGGGTCTCGGTTGGTCGAGCGTTTTTTCGATCTCGGTGGGCGCCCAGTACCAGCTGACCGACGACATTTCCGTGCGGGCGGGCTCCTTGTACACCGCGAACCCGATCCCCGCCGATCAGACGTTCCTGAACCTGGCGGCTCCGGCCTTGTATCAACACGTGGTGGCGCTGGGCGCGACGTACCAGTACAACAAGAGCATCAACTTTTCCGTGGCCTACCTGCACGCCTTCGACGCGGAAATCAGCGGCCCGTTCGAGACGCCGGCCGGCCCGATCGCCGGAACCTCGGCCACGATTCACACCCGGTTCGACGTGGTGATCGCGGGCGTGGCGGTGCGGTTTTAGGCGTGGTGCCGGCTTTGCACAAAAATGTCATTTTGGCAGCTAGGCGAGTCCGCCAAAGACCTTGCAGTCCTCCCCGGTTGGCGGACCTGGTTCAAAAGCGGCCCGCGCGCGGCAACCAGTGGAATTCGTTTCATTCACCCACCCACACACCCCCCCGAACGAATTTCCCAAGGTGCAACTTCTGGCCGGGCAAAGACTTAAAGCATTCATCCCCGGAGGCACCGCCGCGCCACGTCCGGGAACCCCGGCTACTTCCTTGGCCACCCGCGTTTGAACCAGGCCCGTTCGCCACTCCACCACCGTCTTCCGGCAGAGGCGC
>JBBRLG010000245.1:0-10516 GCA_038231495.1 Gemmatales bacterium
CATCCGAAGGACGAAAAGCGGTCGGGAGTCAAATATTACGAAATTCACCAGCGTAATATTCAACTCCCGACCGCTTTTCCGGCCCCGGATCGAAAGCAGCGTGAGTTCACGTTTCGTAATCGTTCGCCGTTTTGTCGATTGGAGACTTTTGTACCCTTGGCTCGGAAGTTCCGCCGCGCGCCAACGGCTCTACCGCCTGCCACAATCACCGTGCCGTTCGTGGTCAACTCCGGGGGGGGTGTGCGAGGGGGTGCGGAAACGAACTTTCCCAAGGCATTGGCCCGCTGACGTTTAGGACGAAAGAATTCGTTTCCCAGTCCGTCGCCCCGAGGGACAACGAAGAAAACCAAGAGAAAACCAGGGGACGGGCAAAAGAACAAAGGGGACGCATCTATTTATTAGGAGAGAACGGCAAGGGTCAAGGCGCGCACCTACCGGCATCGGCTTCCGCGCGGGGTCGGGTTACAATACCGGCATGGCGGAAACCCTCAGCGGTGTCATCGAGCGCGTCACCTTTCACAGCCCGGACTCGGGCTTCGCGGTGCTGCGCGTCCAGGCCCGCGGCCGCCGAGGTCTCGTCACCGTCGTCGGCAACCTGCCCAGTGCCGTCGCCGGGGAGTACGTCGAAGCCAACGGCACCTGGGTCCACGACCGCGAACACGGCGAACAGTTCAAGGCCGACGACCTCCGCTGCACGCCACCCCACACCGTTGAAGGCATCGAAAAATATCTCGGCTCTGGATTAGTTAAGGGCATCGGTCCGCATTTCGCCCGGCGGATCGTCGAGGTGTTTGGGGAACGCACGCTTGCGGTCATCGACGAAAGCCCGACGTTTCTGCAAGAGGTCAAGGGCATCGGCCCGCGCCGGTTGCAACTCATCCGCGAAAGCTGGCGCGAGCAGAAGGCCGTGCGCGACATCATGGTCTTTTTGCAGTCGCACGGCGTCGGCACCGCGCGGGCCGTGCGCATCTACAAGCAGTACGGCGACCAGGCCGTCGAGCTGGTGCGGGCCAACCCCTACCGCCTGGCCACCGACGTTTGGGGCTTCGGCTTCAAGACCGCCGACGATTTGGCCGCCCGTCTCGGCATCGACCGGCAGTCGCCGTTGCGCGCCCGCGCCGCCCTTCGTTATGTGTTGCAGGAACTCAGCCACGAGGGCCACGTCGGCTTCCCCGAAGTCGGCGTCGTCGAGCGCACCGCAGCGCTGACGGAGATCGGAGCGGAGATCGTCGTTGCCGCGGTCGAGACCGAGCGCACGACCCCCCCCTCCCCCCCTTCGCAAGGGGGGGAAGGGGGGGGGTCGCTGGTGCGCGAGCCGGGCGGCGACGAGCCGTGGCTGTACCTCAAGCCGCTGTTCCTGGCCGAACTGGGCGTCGCGCGATCGTTGCACCGCTTGCAGCAGGGCGGCCACCCGCTGCCCGCGGTCAACCTCGACGTGGCACTCGACTGGGTGCAGAAGAAAATGGGCGTGGAGCTGGCCCCGCGGCAGCGCGACGCCATCGGGCAAGCCACGCGCGACAAGGTGCTCGTCGTGACCGGCGGCCCCGGCGTCGGCAAGACGACCATCGTTCGCGGCATTTTGGAAATCTTCGCCGCCCGCAAGTTGCGCTGTGCCCTGTGCGCGCCGACGGGCCGGGCCGCCAAGCGACTGAGCGAGACGACCGGCCGGGAGGCCAAGACCATCCACCGCTTGCTAGAGTTCGACCCGGCGTTCGGCGGCTTCAAGCGCGACGCGAACAATCCGCTCGGCGTCGATCTGCTGGTGGTGGACGAGGCGTCGATGGTGGACGTGGTGCTCATGTACCAGCTGGTGCGAGCCATCCCGGCCCACGCCTGTTTGATCCTGGTCGGCGACGTGGACCAGTTGCCGTCGGTCGGGCCGGGCCGGGTGCTGGGCGACGTCATCGACTCGCAAACAGTGCCCGTGGTGCGCCTGACCGAAATTTTCCGCCAGGCCGAGCGCAGCTGGATCGTCCGCGCCGCCCACGCCATCAAACACGGCGAGGAGCCGCAGTCGGCACCGCCCAACCAGGGGGATTTCTACTTCATCGAGGCGAAAACTCCGGAACTGATAACGGACCGCATCATCGCAATGGTACGCGACCGCATCCCGCAGCGGTTCGGCCTGGACCCCTTCCGCGACGTGCAGGTGCTGACGCCGATGAACCGCACTGAACTGGGTGCGCAGGCGCTAAACCTGCGCCTGCAAGAGGTGCTGAACCCCAGCCGCGGCGGTCCGGAGGTGGAGCGGTTCGGCTGGAAGTTCCGCGTCGGCGACAAGGTGCTGCAAACGACGAACAACTACAAGAAAGAAGTGTTCAACGGCGACATCGGCCGGGTGGCGTCCATTGATGCGACGGACCGCGAGCTGGTGGTGGATTTCGACGGCAAGCCGGTGCCGTACGACTTCGGCGAGCTGGACGAACTGACGCTGGCGTACGCCCTGACGATCCATCGCTCGCAGGGTTCGGAGTACGCGGCGGTGGTGATGCCGTTGCACACGCAACATTTCCTGATGTTGCAGCGCAACCTGTTTTACACCGGCGTCACGCGCGGCAAGCAGCTGGTGGCGGTGGTGGGCACGCGCAAGGCGCTGGAGTTGGCGGTGCAACGGCAGGACATGAGCCAGCGCTGTTCGGCCCTGTGCCGGCGGCTGCGCGAATGGGGGGAGCAGCAGGGCGGTGGCGAAGAATAAGCCCCTGGAGCCGCTCGATCCCGGCTAACGGCTAAAAGCTAATAGCTAATAGCTATACTGCCCGCGGCTCGATGCGGCACAAACGCCCGTAGCCACAAGCGGCCCGCTTGTGGAAGACGTTCACCCACAAACGCCCGTAGCCACAAGCGGCCCGCTTGTAGGCTTTCGCCCAGCCAACAAGCGGGCCGCTTGTGGCTACGGGCGTTTGTGCCACTTTCCCCCGCGCCCGGTATATTTGGCAACGGCCAACGGATGACGTGGATTGCACAAAACGCCGGGCCACGAGTATACTCCCCAGTTGCTGGCCGGGAGTTCCGGGGCGGTTTGGTCTAGGAGGGACGCGCGAATGCCTAACCGGACGCGGATCGGTCTGGGCCTGTCACTATTGCTGTTCGCGCCGGCCGGCTGTAACACGGAAGCCGCCAAGCGCGAAGCGGTGGAAGGCCACGTCTATTTCCATAACGAACCGTTGCGTGGCGGCACCATCGTTTTCACGCCGGACGCCGAGCGCGGCAACCAGGGACCGCTGGCCACGGGCGTGATCCAGTCCGACGGCCGTTACACGCTCACCACCGGTGCCGAGTCCGGTGCCGTCGTCGGCTGGCACCGCGTCACCATCGCCGCCGGCTCCGACGGTCAGACCTTGCCGCGCAAATACAGTGACCCCAAACTCTCCGACCAGAGCCGCGAGGTCAAACCGGGGCAGGCGAATGCGTTTGATTTTCACTTGGAGTGATTTGGCAAGCGCTGGCGCTCCCGCGCAACCCTTGACGTTTGTGCAGTCAACGCCCTAAAAAGAACCTCGGTCACTTTCATCGTTACCACCAAACTTTCCCTAACCCAAAGCCTTTACCCAATCCGCCCATTCACCGGATTTCAGTGGAAATGTGCGCAAAACGCTATATCTTCGGACGTAAGCCGCTCATTCACACTCCCCCCACGAGGTGACACCGTGAAGCTCCGTAAGTTGATCGCCCCGCGCTACTGGGCCGGTTCGCTCCTGTCGCTCGGCTTGCTCCTCCTGCTCGCGCTGCCGACCCCCGCGCCCGCCGAGGACAAAACGCGCGACCAGCAGATCGCGGAAATCGAAAAACAAATCGCCGAGCTGGCGAAGAAGGTCAACGACCTGAAAACTCAGCCCGGGGTGCAACCCCCCGCTGAGGCGCCGACCGACTGGGTCAAGGCGTTGCACTGGCGCTGCGTCGGCCCGGCGTCGATGGGCGGGCGCATTACGGCGATCTCCGCGTTTGAAGCGGACCCGACGACGTTTTGGATCGCCACTGCGTCCGGCGGCCTGCTCAAGACCGTGAACAACGGCACCACCTTTGAGCATCAGTTCGACCACGAAGCTACCGTGTCGATCGGCGACGTGTGCGTCGCGCCGTCCAACAAAGACGTCGTCTGGGTCGGCACCGGCGAGAACAATCCGCGCAACTCGGTGTCCTACGGCGACGGCGTTTACAAATCGACCGACGGCGGCAAGACCTGGCAGAACATGGGCCTTAAAAAGTCTTATCAGATCGGCAAAATCCTCATTCACCCGAAGGACCCGAACATCGTTTACGTCGGCACCCTGGGTCGGCTGTACGGGCCGAGCAGTGAGGACCGCGGCCTGTTCAAGACGACCGACGGCGGCAAGAACTGGCAGCGTATCCTGATCGTGGACGACAAGGCGGGCGTCATCGACCTGCGTATGCACCCGGCCGAGCCGGAAACGCTCCTCGTGGCGATGTGGGAACGGCAGCGCGACGAGTTCGACAGCCACAGCGGCGAACCGCCCATGCCGGAGGGCTACGACGGCTACGACCCGATCAAGAAATGGGGGCCCGGCTCCGGCATCTTCAAGACGACCGACGGCGGCAAAAACTTCAAGAAGCTGACCAACGGCCTACCGACCTCGCCGATGGGCCGGGTCGGTCTCGACTTCTACCGCAAAGAACCGAATACCGTCTTCGCCATCATCGATTGCCAGAACATCGGCATGGGTACGGCGCCCGGCCAGGTTTACCTCGGCGTCACCACGGAAAACGTGACCGGCGGCGTGCGCGTCACCGAGGTCGCCAAGGACGGCCCGGCGGAAAAGGCGGTCCTCAAAGTGGGCGACGTGATCAAGGCAATGGACAAGAAAGACGTGGCGAACACGCAGGCGCTCACCGAGTTGATCCAAACCAAGAAGGACGGCGACAAGCTCACGGCGACAGTGCAGCGGGACAAGGAGAGCCTCGAAATCGCCGTCACCTTGGGTCTGCGGCCGGGGCAGGGGCCACGGACCACCGGCCCGCGTGCCGGCGGGGGCGCCGCCACCGGCGGTCCCACTTCCAAGCGGCCTTACAGCTTCATGTACGGCGGCCAGCGCGAGAACGTGCAGGACCAGCAGGGGCCGAACGGCTTTGAATACGGCGGCGTCTACAAGTCCACCGACGCCGGCGAAACCTGGACGCGCGTCAACAGCCTCAACCCGCGGCCCATGTATTTCAGCTTGATCCGCGTCGATCCGACCGACGACAAGAACCTCTACGTCGGCGGCATTTCGATGTCCCGCTCCATCGACGGCGGCAAGACGTTCAAGGACGACGGCGGCAAGGGCGTCCACCCCGACCAGCACGCGCTGTGGATCGACCCCAAGGACGGCCGGCACATGATCGTCGGCTGCGACGGCGGCTTCTACGCCACCTACGACCGCATGGAGAACTGGGACTTCCTCAACCACGCGGCCATCGGCCAGTTCTACCACGTCGCGGTCGATAACAAGAAGCCTTACAACATTTACGGCGGCTTGCAGGACAACGGCACCTGGGGCGGGCCGAGCCACACGTTCACCGGCTCCGGCCCGATGAACGAGGACTGGATCAGCGTCAGCGGCGGCGACGGCTTCGTCTGCCGGGTAGACGCCAACGACCCCGACCTGATTTATTACGAAACCCAGGACGGCAACATGGCCCGGCGCAACCTGCGCACCGGCGAGTTCGGCTTCAACCGGCCGCGCGACGTGGAAGGCCAGCCGGCGTACCGCTTCAACTGGAACACGCCGTTCATCCTGTCCAACCACAACTCACGCATCTTCTACGGGGCCGGCAACCACGTCTTCCGTTCCTTCAAGCAAGGCACCAACCCGCAGTCGATCTCGCCGGAGATTTCGCGCACCAAGCGCGGCACGGCAACGGCCCTGTGCGAGTCGCCGCGGAACGCCGACGTGCTCTGGGCCGGCACCGACGACGGCTTTTTGTGGGTGACGCGCGACGGTGGCGTGAAGTGGACGAACGTGACGGCCAAGGTCGGCCTGCCGGGCTTCCGCTGCGTGGCCAGCATCGAGGCGTCGAAAACCGCCGACGGTCGTGCCTATGTCACTTTCGACGGTCACCGTTCCAACGACGACGAGCCGTACGTCTATGTGACCGAAGATTTCGGCGACACCTGGAAATCGCTACGGGCTAACCTGCCGACCGGCTCGACGCGCGTGCTGCGCGAAGACATCGAGAACCCGAACCTTCTGTACCTGGGCACCGAGTTCGCGGCGTGGGCGTCGCTCAACCGTGGCCAGAGTTGGGTGAAGATCAACAGCAACTTGCCGACGGTGGCGGTCCACGAGTACGCCCAGCCGGTCGGCGCCGGCGAGATCGTGGCGGCGACGCACGGCCGCAGTGTGTGGATTCTGGACGTGTCCGCCCTGCGCCAGCTGACGCCGGAAACGTTCAAGGAGGACGCACACCTTTTCCAGCCGGCGACCGCGGTGCGCTGGCGCACGGAGCCGCCGCGCGGCTCGACCTACGGCATCGGCGCCCGCAAGTACTTCGGCGAAAACCCGCCGCCCGGTGCGGCCATTTATTATTCCCTGGCGAAGAAGCCGCAGAAGGTCAGCCTGAAGGTAATGGACTACACCGGGGCCACGGTGCGCGACATTGATATCAAGTCCGAAGTCGGCTTGAACAAAGTCAGCTGGGACATGCTGCGAACGGCCCCGGTGCGGCCGCCGGTCGCGGGGGAGCCGCCGCCGCGGCGTCGGCCGCAGTTTTTGAGCGACTCGTTCCTGATGGCCGCCGGCCCGTCGCTGCTGGTGGTGCCGCTGGGCCGGCGTCCCGGCGGGCCGAACATGGCGTACGTGCCGCCGGGCATGTACCGCGTGGTGCTGACGGTGGACGGCAAGGAGTACGCCCAGGGCATCCGCATCGAGGGCGACCCGACCCAGCAGCCGCTCAATTTGTTTAACGACGAGGATAATTGAAGTCAGGTTTTGCCGCTTGCGGCTTTGCGCTCACCCGCGCTCAGCCGCAAGCGGCACCGTATCTCACTTTCTACCCGTTCTACCCCCCTTCGCGCAGCGCCGTTCAATCGGGCGAAACCTGCACTTTCCCTCTAGCCCCCTTCCTTGCCCCGCCGATGAAGGTTGGGTATTTAACCCTCGCGTAAGCTACCGCGCGCACCCCTCCGGCATCGCGGGAGACGTTCGGCATGTTTAAAGTCCTCGGCCGTTTCGCCGCCGACCACCCGTGGCTGATCTGCCTGGCCTGGGTACTCGCGGCAATCGGCGTCTCTCTGGTCGCTCCGTCCTGGGACAACCGCGCGATGGACGACGACATCCGCTTTATGCCGGAGCGCTGCGACAGCGTGCGCGGCTACCGGCTGCTCGAACAGTCGTTCCCACAGGACGTTTTCGCCAGCCGCCTCATCTTCGCCGTCGAGCGGGCCGACCAACCCTTGACCGGCACCGACCTGAAACTGGTCGATGCGATGGTCGCCGACCTGAATCAACTGCGCCAGGACGAGCCGAAGCTAAACATCAACCGCATCGCCTCGCGCTGCGACCCGTACGTCGGCAACCGCTTTATGAGTCCCGACGGTCGTTGCACTCTCATCCAGGTGTCGCTCAACACGCCCTACCTGGCTTTGCAGACGCGCGCCACGGTGGACCGCGCGGAGCAACGCCTGCGCGAACGGCTCGCCGAGGCCGGCGCGGACGCGCCCGTGCTGTTCACGACGGGCCAGGCCGGCATCGGCCGCGATTTGACGAGCGCGGGGGCCGACAGCCTCGACAAGACGACCGTGGCGACCATCATCCTCGTTGTCGTCATCCTGCTGTGCGTGTACCGCTCGCCACTCCTGGCCCTGGTGCCGCTCGTCAGCATCGCCATCTCGGTGTGGGTGGCGCTCAAACTACTGGCGCTGTGTACGCTCATTCCGGGCTTCTATTTGGTGAACATCAGCCAGATTTTCGCCGTTGTCATGCTCTACGGAGCGGGGACGGATTACTGCCTTTTCCTCATCAGCCGTTACCGCGAGGAATTGACGCAGGGCCGCGAGCCGGCCAAGGCGGTGGCCCGGAGCGTCGGCTCCGTCGGCGGCGCGCTGGCGGCCAGCGCCGGGACCGTGATCTGTGGCCTGGGCATGATGGGCTTGGCCGAATTCGCCAAGGTGCGCAGCGGCGGCCCGGCCATCGCGATCAGCGTCGCCGTCGCGCTGGTCGCCTCGCTGACGCTGGCCCCGGCCCTATTGCGCCTCCTGGGTAAGGCGGCGTTCTGGCCGCTCGGCCTGCCCCAGCGCGTCGCCGGACCGAAGCGCGAAACCGGCTGGGCCTGGATCAGCCGCAAAGTGGTCGCCAAGCCCCTGCTCATCTGGGCGTCGGCGGTGTTCGTCCTGGCACCACTGGCCCTGCTCGGCTTCCAGGTGCGTGCCAACTATCGGGCCACCGGCGAGCTGGCGACGGTCTCCAGCAGTGTGCAGGGATTGGACGCCATTCAGCGCCACTTCACCGCCGGCGAGGTAGGCCCGCTCACGGTGTTGCTCGAATCGGCGACCGACTGGAACAGCAAGGAAGGTCAGGAAGTGCTCGGCCACCTGAGCCAGGGGTTCGGCCGGCTGGACAACGTGGCCGAGGTGCGCAGCCTGACGCAGCCACTCGGCAAGCCCCTCAACGAGCCGCCGCAAGCGGAGGCCGCGTCCGGCAACAAGGCGCCGCCGTTCATGAAGAACTTTCTGTCGAAGGTGGCACAGGGCGTCTCCGACCAGGTGAAGGCGACGGCCCGCGAGTTCTATTTGGCGAAGTTGCCCGCCGGCGACGGCAAACCGCCGCGCTACGTCGCCCGCCTCGACGTGGTGCTAGACAGCGACCCGTTCGACCCGCGCAGCGTGGCAACGCTAGAGTTGCTCCAGGTTTGGCTGCGTGGCGAGTTGCCGCGCTCGACGGTGAATTTCGGCGAAATCCGCACCGAGTGCTACGGCGTCACGGTCAACGCGAAAGACCTGGCCGAGGTCACGGAGAGCGACCGGTTGCGGATCAACAGCCTGGTCCTTGCCGGCATCTTCCTGATCTTGCTGGTGCTGGTACGCAAGCTGTGGCTGGCGGCGTACCTGCTGGTGACGGTGTTGTTCAGCTACTTCGCAACGCTGGGGGCGACGACGCTGTTCGCGCACTACTGGGCGGGGCGACCGCTGGGCGAGGTGGACTGGCGGGTGCCGTTCTTCCTGTTCACGATCCTGGTGGCGGTGGGCGAGGACTACAACATCCTACTCATCTCGCGTGCCCTGCACGAGCGCAAGCGGTTCGGGGCGCGCAAGGGTATGCGTCGCGCCCTGGCGCGGACGGGCGGCACGATTACGTCGTGCGGTCTCATCATGGCCGGCACGTTCGCGACGCTGATGTTGGCGGGACTGAACACACTGGTGCAAATCGGGTTCGCGCTGGCGTTTGGCGTGTTGCTGGATACGTTCATCGTCCGGCCGTTCCTGGTGCCGGCGTTGACGTATTTTGTGTGGAAGAAAGAGGAAGAGGCCGCGGCCACGGCGAACCCGCGGCTGCCGGTGGTGAGGCGGGAGAGGGTGCGGCAAGCGGTGTGAATTTGCCGCTTGCGGCTTTGCAAATCTGCAAAGCCGCTAGCGGCGGATTCCGTCAGGAAGCGGGTGCGGCAGGCGCGGCAGCCTTCTGGTTGATGATCTTGGCCAACTGGGCCTTCTTGCGCGCGGCCATATTGGGGTGGATGACCTTTTTCGCGGCGGACTTGTCGAGCCGCTTCGCGGTGAGGTTGTACTCTTTGCGCAGGTCCTCGATCGGCCCGTCCACGGCGGCGAGGAACGTCTTGAGTTGCTTCTTGATGGCCTTTTTCGCCAGCTTGTTTGCGATGCGACGCTTCTCGTCCTTTCGCATGTGTTTCTTGGCACTTCGCGTATGCGGCATTCGATCCTCTCCCCCGATTCAAAGCGTTGCGCGTTCCTTATTACGGAAAACGTGATTTTACCCGCCGCCGGCCAGCCCGACAAGGGGGAGGCCGGCGAAAAGGGTTGACGTCCCAAGGAACCCTTGCCAAACGCATCCTTGCCACCCACCCTTGCCACGCCGTTGGCAAGGGTCTATCAGCGCGGCTGCCTGCTGCTGACGGTCGCTGCGTGCCAAAATTCCACCCTTGCCAAGTTCTTGCGCTTTGGCAAGGGTGGGTCGGTTTTCCGAGGTTGCGCGGTCAAAGGGGACGCAAGCGGGAGCCCGGATGGGGAAGGGTCGTGCAACCCAAACAGCACGATTGGCAGAAGCAACGGGTGCGGAACTTACATGCCGAGGTAATATACCGGCGACCCCGGCGAGAACACGGGAGACGGGTTCTTGACGCGGGAGGGAGGCCGTGATGTAATATAGAAGTGCGAAAACGCCATAGCGACTCGGCGCGAGCCATACCGATACCTGCGCCGGTATGGATAATCACCAGTTCGGGTGCGACACGAGGTCGTCGATGTAGCTGTAATGCCGTCGGAGGATGGACCTTACTTGCTGTTCTGCCAGGCGTATCCTACCGGGACGTGCGTCGTTGGTAACGACGAGGTGCGAAGCTCCCGGGA
>JBBRLG010000246.1:0-10511 GCA_038231495.1 Gemmatales bacterium
CGAAGGCGGCGAGTCCGCAGCGCGAAGCAAGGACGAGCGCGCAATGCCGGGAACCGTGCCGCTCGTCCTTGCTTCGCGCTGCGGACTCGCAGGCCCGACTGAAGCGCGTCTAATTCATTCCGGACTCTCTAATGGACAAGACAAGGAGACAAGGGGACAAGGGGACAAGGAGACAAGGAGACAAGGGGAGGTTGTATCGCGCTTCCCAGCTAGTCAACCCTCTTGTCCCCTTGTCCCCTTGTCCCCTTGTCTCCTTGTCCACCAACGACCGCCCGATACGAACGAATCAAACCCATTTCCCCAAAATCGCGCTGGCATCTCCGGCCGGATTTGGTTCAATAGAAGGAACGGCCCGCAAGCCGTTCCCCCCTGCCGCGCCACGTTTCCGCCGACAACTGCTGCCGCGAGGTTTGCATGAAGCTTTTGGTCACGCCGATGGCGACCGCTTTTCTCCTTTTTAGCGCACTCCTGCTCGTGCCGGGGCCGACCGCGATTGCCGAGCCGCAGGCTGCGCCGAAGAAGGAAACGCCGGTCGATTACAACCGCGACGTGCGGCCCATCCTCTCGAAAAACTGCTTCGCCTGTCATGGGCCGGATGCCTCGCATCGGGCGCGGAAGCTGCGACTCGACGTGCGCACGGCCGTCACCAAACCGCTCGACAGCACTTTCACGCCCATCGTGCCGGGCGACCTCGACAACAGCGAACTGTTTCGGCGCATCACCGCGGAAGACGATTTGGGTAGGATGCCGCCGAAAAAGACGGGGCCGCGCCTCGCACCCGCCGAGGTTGCCGTCCTCAAACGCTGGATCGAACAAGGGGCACCTTACGCCGAACACTGGGCGTTCACCAAACCGCAGGCCCAGGCTTTGGCCGCGGTTAAGGACAAGGCGTGGGTCAAGAATGGCATCGACGCCTGGGTGTTGGCCCGGCTCGAACGGGAAGGGTTGAAGCCGTCGGCGGAAGCAGACAAATTTAGTCTGTTGCGGCGTGTCAGCTTCGACCTACGCGGGCTGCCGCCGACGCCTGCGGAGGTGGACGCTTTCGCCAAGGACGGTTCGCCGGACGCCTACGAGAAGGCGGTCGATCGCTTCCTGAAAGACCCGGCATTCGGCGAGCGCTGGGCACGGATGTGGCTCGACCAGGCCCGCTACGCCGACTCCGCGGGCTACGGCTCCGACCCGCTGCGCACCATCTACCGCTACCGCGATTGGGTCATCGACGCCTACAACCAAAACGTGCCCTTCGACCAGTTCACGATTGAACAAATTGCCGGGGACTTGCTGCCGGGCGCGACGGCCGAGCAGAAACTGGCGACGGCGTTCCACCGTAACACGATGACGAACACCGAGGGCGGCACCGACCGCGAGGAGTTCCGCGTTGCCGCCGTCAAGGACCGCGTGGACACCACATTCCAGGTCTGGATGGGTTTGACGATGGGCTGCGCCAAGTGCCACGATCACAAGTTCGACCCGATGAAGCAGAAGGAGTATTACCGCTTCTTCGCCGTGTTCAACCAGTCCGCCGACGCCGACCGCCCCGACGAAGGCCCGGTGATGCCCGCCCCGACGCCGGAGATCGAGGCGAAGATCAAACAGATCGACGCCCGCATCGCCGAATTAAAAAAACAGGTGGAGACGCCGACGCCAGCGGTCGCCGACGCCCAGGTGAAATGGGAAACGGAGTTGAAGGCACAGTCGCAATGGGTCGTCCTCGACCCACTGACGGCGAAGAGCGAATCGGGCGCGACGTTAAAAACGCTGCCAGACAAGTCGCTGCTCGCGGAAGGCACGAACCCGGCGAACGACTTGTACACCATCACGGCGAAGACGGACGCGAAAAACATCACCGCGTTCCGGTTGGAGACGCTGCCGGATGCGTCACTGCCCCAGGGCGGGGCCGGCCGCGCCGCCGACGGCAACTTTATGCTGTCACGCTTCGCCGTCAGCGCGCTAGCCGCCGGCCAGGAAGACAAGGCGGTCATGGGCCGGTTCGTCCGCGTCGAAGTGCCGGGCGAAGACAAGATAGTATCGCTTGCCGAAGTGCAGGTGTTTAGCGGTGGTGACAACGTCGCCCGCGCGGGCAAGGCCGAGCAGTCCAGCACCGACTTCGAGGGTCCCGCGGCGCTGGCCATCGACGGCAACACCGACGGCGACTACTACAAGGCGAAGTCCACGACGCACACACGCAGAGGGGTCAACCCGTGGTGGGAGGTTACGCTATCCCAGTCCCAGCCGATCGACCGGATTGTCCTCTGGAACCGCACCGACGGCGGCCTGCACACGCGGCTGGCGAACTGCCGCGTGCAAATCCTCGACGACGCGCACAAGGTCGTCTGGCAACAGGACGTGGCCGAGCCGCCGAACCCGCAGCGCGAGTTGTCGCCGTCAGCGCGGCAGACCGTGGCCTTGAGTAAGGCGTTCGCCGACTTCGCACAAGAGAAACATCCGGTCGCCGACGTACTGAAAGCCGGTGACGGGAAGGCCAACGGTTGGGGTGTGTCGCCCCAGGTGAAGGAGGCACACGCCGCCGTCTTCGTGGCGAAAGAGCCGTTCGCCAACACGAATCCGGGCGTGCTGACGTTCCGCCTGGAACACCGCTTCAAGCAGCCGAACTACAATCTGGGCCGTTTTCGCCTCTCCGTTACCAGGGACGCGAAGCTGATCCAGCGGGCCGCCCTGCCCGTCCCGATCCTCGCGGTACTCGACATGACCGCCGACAAGCGCTCCAGGGAACAGCAGGACAGCCTGGCTGCTTATTATCGCTCCGTGGCACCCCTGCTCCAATCGCTGCGCGACGAGATCGCCAAGCTGGACAAGTCGCGGCCGATGGCACCGACGGTGCCGGTCATGGTCGAATTGCCGGCCAACCAGCGGCGCGAGACGCACGTCATGATGAAGGGCAACTTCCTGTCACCGGGCGAAAAGGTCGAACCCGGCACACCGGCGTTCCTACCGCCCTTGCCGGAAGGCGCGGCGAAAGACCGCCTCACCATCGCGAAGTGGCTCGTCGGCCCCGACAACCCTCTGACGGCGCGGGTCGCGGTCAACCGCTACTGGGCGCAACTGTTCGGCACCGGCATCGTCGAGACCGAGGAAGATTTTGGCACCCAGGGCGACCTGCCCAGCAACCCGGAACTGCTCGATTATTTGGCGCTGGAATACGTGCGCCTGAAGTGGGACACGAAGGCGCTGTTGCGTGAAATCGTCACATCGGCCACCTACCGTCAGTCGGCAAAGGTGACGCCCGACCTGGTAGCGAAAGACCCCCACAACCACCTTTTGGCACGCGGCCCGCGCTTCCGGCTCGAAGCGGAGATGGTGCGCGACCAGGCGTTGCAGGTGAGCGGCCTCTTGAGCCGCAAGACGCACGGGCCGTCGGTGTACCCACCGCAACCGCCGGGGTTGTGGCAAGCGGCGTTCAACGGCCAGCGCACCTGGACCACCAGTATTGGCGAGGACAAGTACCGCCGCGGCCTGTACACGTTTTGGCGGCGGACGATCCCGTACCCGTCGATGGCCACGTTCGACGCGCCGAGCCGCGAAGTGTGTGCCGTGCGCCGCATTCGCACCAACACGCCCTTGCAGGCGTTCGTCACGCTCAACGACCCGGTGTACGTGGAAGCGGCCCAGGCGTTGGCCCGGCGCATCGTAAAAGAAGGCGGCACCACAGTCGAGGAGCGGGCGCGGTACGGACTCCGGCTGGCGCTGGCGCGGCCACCGGTCGACGAGCAAGTCAAGCGCGTGGTCGCGCTGTACGAGAGTGAACGGGAACATTACCGCAAGGACGCGAAGGCGGCCCAAGCGATGGCGACGGACCCGCTCGGCCCGCTGCCGGCGGGCATGGAGCCGGACGATCTCGCGGCGTGGACGGTGATCGGCAACGTGCTGTTGAACCTCGACGGCGTTTTGACGAAGGGTTAGGCCACTCGGCAATACAACGGCACGATGAGGCGTTCAAAATGCCCCTTCGAGATCATTTCCGCGGACCGGTGCATCAGCGCCACGCGTGGGACGAATTGCACGGACAGTGGCCGGCCATGATGGTCTTGCAATTGGCCCGGCAACTGCCGCCCGATTACACGGTCGCGCCGCGGATTCACCTGGGCGGGGCGGTGGAGATTGACATCGGCGCTTACGAACAGCGGCACACCGAGGCTGCCGATTGGTCGCGCGCTGAAAACGGTGGCCCCGCGACCGCGACCTGGACTGCCGTGGAACCGACGCTCCGGGTCGAAACGAATTTGCCGGACGTTGACGAATACGAAGTTCGGATCTACGACACGGCCCGCGACCGACGACTGGTGGCGGCGGTTGAATTGG
Organism: Gemmatales bacterium; assembly: GCA_038231495.1. Classification (GTDB taxonomy): domain Bacteria; phylum Planctomycetota; class Planctomycetia; order Gemmatales; family Gemmataceae; genus JBBRLG01. The sequence continues at coordinate 4,321 of JBBRLG010000246.1, forward strand.
TCAGCCCGTCGAACAAAGACCGTCCGGAGACCCGGCGAGCGTTCGTCGCGAAGTGTGCCGCCCTCTTGCAACAACAGGTGTCGGTCGCGATCGTGGACGTGGTAACGGTCCGCGAATTCAACCTCTACGCCGAGTTGCTGGCCTTCCTCGGCGTCACCGATTCTTCGGTGACCGTACCGCCGACGGCCCTGTATGCGGTAGAATGCCGGGGTTCGATTCCGCGAAATCGCTGGCTTCTCAAAGCATGGCATCGCCCGCTGACGGTGGGTCAAGCGCTGCCGCCACTCCCGCTCTGGTTGGCCGACGACTTGGCCGTCACCCTGGACCTCGAAGCCACCTACGAAGACACCTGTAAGGTGCTACGGATTCCGTAAGCGCGACTTGTTCGGACGAAAGGGCAAAATCGTATGGACCTGCAACAGCAATTGGCCAGACATCAGACCCGCCGGCAGTTCCTCAAGCACTGTCAGACCGGCATCGGGGCGATCGCGCTGTCTTCCCTTCTCGCAAAGCCGCAAGCGGCGCAGGCGGGTGACAACCCGTTGACACCGAAGTCCCCGCACTTCGCGCCGAAGGCCAAGAGTGTCATCTACCTGCACATGTCCGGCGCGCCGCCGCAACAGGACCTGTTCGACTACAAGCCCAAGCTCGTTGAGTTGCACTTGCAGCCCTGCCCCGACGAATTGCTGAAAAACCAGCGGTTCGCCTTCATCAAGGGCCACCCGAAACTCCTCGGCTCGCCGCACAAGTTTGCTCAGCACGGCAAGTCCGGCGCGTGGGTTAGCGCGCTGATGCCGCACTTCGGCGGCATGGTGGACGAGGTCGCGTTCGTCAAGTCGATGTGGACCGACCAGTTCAACCACGCGCCCGCGGAGTTGTTCCTGTACACCGGCTCGCCGCGCGCCGGCGGCGGGGCCGGTATGGGGTCGTGGGTCACTTACGGCCTCGGCTCCGAAAGCCAAAACCTGCCCGGATTTGTTGTCCTCATCAGCGGCGGCACCGACCCGACCGGCGGCAAGGCACTCTGGAGCACCGGCTTTTTGCCGTCGGTCTATCAGGGCGTGCAGTGCCGCACGTCCGGCGAACCGATCCTGTACGTCAACGACCCCAAGGGCATGGACCGCGACGTGCGCCGCCGCAGCCTCGACGCACTCAAGCAACTCAACGAGGTCGAATTAAAGGAGTTCGGCGACCCCGAAACGCTTACACGCATCAGCCAGTACGAGTTGGCGTTCCGCATGCAGATGGCGGTGCCGGAGGTCATGGACCTGAAGCAGGAGCCGAAGAAACTCCTGGAGCTTTACGGCGCCGAGCCGGGCGCGGGTTCGTTTGCCAACAACTGTATCCTGGCCCGTCGGCTGGTGGAGCGCGGCGTGCGTTTCGTGCAACTGTACGACTGGGGTTGGGACATTCACGGCACCGGCGCCGGCGACGACCTCGTGACGGCGTTGCCGAAAAAGTGCAAGGAGATGGACCGCCCGGTGACGGCCTTGCTCAAGGACCTGAAGGCGCGCGGCCTGCTGGACGAGACGCTGGTGGTGTGGGGCGGCGAGTTCGGCAGGACGTCAATGAACGAGGAGCGTGGCGGCTCGAAGTTTTTGGGCCGCGACCACCACCCGCACTGTTTCACGATCTGGATGGCGGGCGGCGGCGTCAAGCCAGGTATCACCCTCGGCGCGACAGACGAGTTGGGCTACTACATCACCGAAGGCAAAATGGGTATTCGCGACTTGCAGGCGACGATCCTGCACCTGTTGGGCCTGGACGCCTTCAAGCTGGGTTATGCGTACCAAGGCTTGCATCAGCGCCTCATCGGCCCGGAAGGCGAGGCGGTGGTGCGGAAGGAACTGCTGGCGTGATTCGCCGCTTGCGGCTTTGCCCGCTGAAGCGAGGAATAGGCCAGAATGGTGAATCGGTTACCAAACTCGGTGAACGCCATACGAGTCGAAGATCACGTCCACGCTCACTTCGCCGCCGTGCTGAGTTGCGGGTCGTTCCAGACGAACCAGAGGAAGGCGTGCGTGTCCAGCAGAAGAGTCAATCCATGTACTCCTTGAATTCAGCCAAGGGGGCGTTGAAATCCGGAGTCATCCAATGGTCGGTGTCTTGGGCGGACCCAGCCTTGCAAGGCCAACTCTTCCGACCCGCCCTTACCAGCTTGGCCAGCGCCTGGCCGTTATCGGTGAGGACGAGTTCCTCGCCCGGTTGCAAGCCGGCAACGATGTCGCGAAGGTTGGTTTGGGCTTCTTCAATCGTGATCGTAGGCATCGCTCACTCCGCTGAAATTCGGGTGCCTCCACTCATTTGGCGGATGTAGTCAATCAAGGTGTGCCGAGCAAATCGTTCCAATCCGCCGCTTGCAAAATCCGGTCGGTCATCCGGTCGAGGCGGTCAAGGTCCGTTATCGCCAACAGCGCCGCTTCGTCGGCGGCGACCGGCGGGCCGAACTTCTGACGGCCTTGACGGAGCAAGGTCCGCTGAGCGTGTCGGACCTCGCCTTCTTGTCGGCCTTCTTCCAAAATGAATTGGTACGTCGATGATTCTTTCATACCTGCGACTCCTCGAAAAATGGCTTGCGCCCTTTCCTGCGGCACGCGCAAACCCGCCAGAATAAAGGTTCCCGCCAGCAACCGTTTCGCCTCCGCCTCTCCTGTCTCGGCTTTCAAACGCCGGTCGATCACCTGTACCAAGTCCCCGATCGCTTGCTCCAGCGGCTGGCCGGGCGGCAACGCACAAAGCGGCGCCAGCGGCAACAAACCGAGGCCGCCGCGTAAGAACGGCTTCACCGGGCGCTGCCACAGGCGGATCACCTTATAATTGAATTGTACCCGCGTCGCGCTGCGGCCGTAATGCAGGTTTCCCGTCACGTTTGGATGATCCGCCGCCGGTCGCAACAGGATGAGCAGACTTTGCACCGGTACGCGAAAGTGGTGGCCGAGTGCAGCGTTGTAAAGGTGCAGACGCCAATCCACCGCGGCGTCGGCGCCCGACTGGAAGTTGACGTCCACGACCTCCCGCAGCGGTTCGCCGTAGCCGAGCGCCACGTCGGTGGCGGCGGAAAGCGTAGACAGGTCCACGTTCAACGGCGTGACCGGGCCTTCTTTGGGCAATCCAAAAACCGGCCCGTACTCGGCGGCGTGTTCCCGCACGATGTCTTTCAACGTCGCGTCGAAAGGCAATGACATGAGTTGGCCTCGGCTTCTCGTTCCGGTCGTGCCTCCCGACAGGCGTTCCATTCCGTCAGGGGGCGCGCCGTTCCTGCATGCCGCGGACGATTGACACCAACCGTCTCAGCGGCTCATGGTGTTCCGAGCAAATCGGTCCAGTCCGCGGCGTCCAAGATGCGGTCACGTACCTTCGGCCCGCTTATCGTCCTTGGCCTCCCGTTTTCGCTGCCGAATGGACCGGACGCTGTAATAGATGCTAAACGCGGCAACCAAGAAGACGACCAAGGCAAATTCGACGAGCGCGGTGACCGTGCCGGTGCCGGGGACCCCGGGTAAGCCGGCGGCCTGCAAAGAAGCGATTGACAGTAATACGGAGAAGAAGAGCAGCAGGCCGACGATCCGGTAGAACTCGGACCGCGGTACGGTGTTTCCTTGTTTGTCTTCGGGCATCGGGATCTCGGTAAGAATGAGGGTTCGTTCGCCTGGACCGCCTCACCTGCTTGCCACTGGTGCCACGAGGGGTACTCATGCCTTGGCCTTTGGCCGCGCAGGCATGCCCGGTCGTTAAAGTCCTTCGTCCGTGAGTGTACCACGGCGGCCGGCATGTGGGGTAGCAGCCCGCCCATCCGCACCGGCGAAGTGGCTCCTTTTTCAACAACCAGGCAAACCGATTCGACCCTTGCCATGCCAATGCGCTATGGCAGGGGTGGCCTTGTTGCCTCGGCCAAGTGACACGGTGCTGTTTTCATAAATGCTTACCGATAAACAGGTTTCATCGCAGATGGCTCTCGGTTTCGACCCTTGCCAAAAAACAGCCACCCTTGCCAACGAAAAACCGACGGGCGAGACAACTACCGTGAAGGGGGTTGCGGTCGCGTCGAGGGTGACGATGAGCGCGAGTCCCGCGGTTGATACCCACACACCCAACAACCGCGAACGGTCCTCGGTGCGCTGGAGGCAATCGGATGAAATACATGCTGCTCGTTTGCCGTGACGAGGAGGAATTGTGTGTCACCAGAACCGCTTTACCGGCGGAATGCCCGCTGGAGTTGTCTTGCTTCAAAGAGCCGGAGCCGCGACAATGACCGCATTGCCGTTTACTTTGATGCAGGAGTTCAATCATGTCCCGAACGACGCTTGAAGAACGAGTGGCCGCACTTGAGCAACAGGTGGGTGCCTTGCTTGCCAATCGCGCGAAGACGGGACGTGCCAAGGATTGGCGGCGCACGCGCGGCGTCTTTACCGGAGATGACGTGATGAAGCAAGTCTTCGCGGATGGCCGCAAGATTCGTGACGCGGAAAGGCAGCGTGCCCAGGCCCAGCCGCGGAGTGGGAAAAAGCGACAAGCCCATTCATGATCCTGCTCGACACGGACCATCTTTCTGTTTTCACGGACGAGCGCGACCCGCGCCACGTCCTACTAAATATGCGCATGGAAGCAGCCACGGAGCCGATCGCTTGCACCATTGTGAGTGTGGAAGAAGTGCTTCGGGGCTGGTTGGCCGTCATTCATCGGCTGCGCGACGTACGTCGGCAGCTTCCCGCCTATGTCCGACTCGGTCAGTTCTTTAACGTTTTGACCGATTGGGAAATCGTGTCATTCGACGAGCGAGCGGCGGACCAGTTCGCGGCACTGCGCCGGCAGCGTATTCGCATCGGCACGATGGACCTCAAGGTCGCGTCCATTGCCCTGGTCAACGATGCGCTTCTCGTCACGGCCAACTCGCGCGACTATTCACTGGTCCCCGGACTGCGCTGCGAAAACTGGTTGCAACGGTAAGATGCCACGAACCGCCGGACGCCCCGCTGCCCGACGGGGTAGCGGAGGAAGCGGAGCGCTTTTTCGGCGGGGGAGCATTGCGGGTGAGTAGCTTCGCTGGGATGCAGGCAACCAGACAAAATACATCAACCTACATGAAAAACCTGAATTGGTAGGGCGAACTGCCTAGACCAGACCTGCGTTTGAGTACCCGCGCAAGTACCTTTGCGTAACCGATAGTTACGGGTAACGGATCATACAGAGCGTCATTGTTCCAGTTCATCTTTGAAAGCGCAAGCACCGCGCTGGCGGTGTCATCCCAGGTTCCGTGACCGGCGTGTCGAACTAGGCGTAGCGGATGAGGAGTGCTGCGAGCCCCCTGGAAGTAGTAGCCGCGCTCGCCGATTCCCTTTACATCGCCATGCGTCCACAGCAGGGCCTCACGCGGACCGAGGCCTATCAAAGTGCCGCGCGAGACCGGAAAAGCAGCGGGTCTGCCCTTTTGGGCACCACTACAGCCGTCAATCCGAACTCCCCGCCAGCCCACGTCCTCGGTAATCTGCACTAGGTCGATGGCCTCGCACAAATGAAGCGCCTCCATGCAGCCGTCCACTTCGTCGTGCTTAAACTCGGTGGTCTTGTGGACCATCACGCGCCGGGGTGAGCGTCCCGCGTGCCGGCGGCGGTATAGGTCTAGCGAGCGCGTCATAACGCGGAACATCTCAGTGCGCGAGAGAAACGGGTTGTCACGCTGAACCTCAACCTCGTGAACATCGTAGGCGACAAACTCCAAGCCGGCCCCCTCGGCGTCGAAGACCTGGCTACAACACGTCACGAATCGCGGCCGATCCGAGGTAATCGGGCGAACGGCGTATGATATGCCAATGTAGGCCGTCTCAGGATCGGTCTCGGCCAGCTTCCAGGGCACCCCGCCTGCCTTAGCATAGAGGGCGAGCCCGATACGCCACATCACGCTGGCTCGATCCTTATAGGCAAGCGCCTTGTCTTCGCGCACGAGCTGAACAGGCAGCCGGCGCGCAGCGGCGGTCGCCTTTAGATGATCGTGCAGATCGAAGTCATCGGCTGGCCCACCGACGTAGCCGGTTGCCCAGCGTTGAGGAAGGTATACTTCACGCGGTTAGGATTGGCTCATCTTCAAAGGTCTGAAAGTTGAGCGTTAACAGTGTATCCATCTTGGCCTTAGGTTTAGTGGGGAGGTCCTCCAAGCCCGCGTCAATCGCTGCCGTGAATCCGTCCTACGTCGC